>DATHOT010000236.1:0-13148 GCA_035484655.1 Bryobacteraceae bacterium
CGGTATTTGCCAGATGCCGACAACTGTGAGGTAAGCAGTTAAGAGAGCAATTAGGAGAATCGCCAGGCGAATCAGCAAAGTGTCGGTCTGGTCGAGCTGCCAGATCCAGGTAATGGCGCGCGCCCATCGCCATCTCCGCCGTCCACCGGCCTTCTGCGGCGCGTCGGACTTGAATTCACCGGTCTCGTGGTTGTACCAATACTGCAGAGCTTCAATGTGATTCGGGGTCAGAGTCATGAGCGAAAAGCCGCGGGGCTTGAATGGGAGAACCATCCTGATTCTTTAGAGCCAGCGGGGGCGCCAGGAACAATTTTCGAAATCCCAACCGATAGTCGCCGTCAGTCGACCACGGGTAAGGTGGCAGATAGATCTCCTTGTGAGAATCGTGCAGGTGGCCGGCCAGAACAGCCACGACCGTGTCGGAAGCGAGCACATCTTTCCAATCATTTAGAAGTTTTGTGGTCACGTTCCAGGTGGACCATGCCGAGCGTGGATTCTTTGAATCTTTGTCATTGGCAGGGTCTGGCGGTTTCGCCGCGTAGCGATCTTGCGCGAGTGTATACGGGTCATCGATCTCCGGAACGTGGGACAGGATCAGGACTTGCTTGCCGGCTTGCCGGGCTTGGTCCAGCAAGGAACGAAACGTTTCGAATTGCTTCGCCTGCGCGTCATTATTGGTGGATTGTCCGGCTCTGTTCTTGAAGGAGTAGGACGGAAAGCCGATCAATCGATAGGATGTGCTCGGAATGTCAGCGTAACAAGACGAGGAGCCCCCGGGTGTGGCGTAGCAGGCCGTCAGATTGTACAGGTGAACGCCCGTCTTATCCTCGTCGAGCTTTTTTTGCACGTCGGCAATAAACTCGTTGAAATAGCCGAGGGAAACGCCGTTGGGATCCTCGTTGGCGACATCATTGTTCCCAGCCACAAGATAGATTTTTTTCAACGGGCTCGTTCCGGAAGCCTGCGCGACTCGTTCAACCTGGTCTTTGCGCTTGGCGTCGTCCGGAACGCATGGCTTCAGGGTTGGTGATGCTTTGGATTCTTCTTTGGCTTGGCTGGCCGGAGTGGATTGGGTTTGCGCGACTTTCGGGATATCGCAGGGATCGACGCCCAGATCGCCGGTCAAGACCAGAAAAGCAGGAGAGCCATGCTGGCCTGACAGCCCTTTGAGGCGTTGGAGCATGTCGGTCAAGGCTTTCTTGTTCAGGCTTTCCTGTCTATCGCCAGCGGCTTTGCTACCTGGCTTTTGGGAGGCGGGGACAAAAAGGTGGGGGTCGGTGGCGTGGACAAATGTGATAACAGGCCCGTGGCGGCCGTCGCCCCACGTTGGGGTGGCGAGGCTCGATGCGATCGCTACGGCGAGAAACCATATGCGGAATGCCATAGGAATATTGCTAGTAAAGCGGAAATATTGTCTAAAGGTTAGCCGCGAAAGAAGAAGGGAGGTTATTTCGGATCCGCCATCACCGTAAATCATGTCGTCCTTTCGTGGATTTGATGAGGATATCACAGGCATAGCGCGAGCGGATGACGGGTTAATAACAAATGCCAGAGATTAGCAATCGGACGCCTGCGCCGCTCGGCCAGCGATTCGCTTGTATTGGATCCAAGCGCCTCGTGGCTTGGCGCGCAGTGTGGGACCAATTGGTCGCCGCGGAGCCTTCGGCGAGCGTGCGTGACTGAGCAGAATTACACGAGATCCATCAGGAGACCAGCGGCGGGAAGCGAATGCTGAATCGGCGCGGTCGGAGCCTCGGTTCGTCGAGTCGGAGAAATGCGGATCAATCACCTGGCTCGCGATCGCAACGAATTTCCCGAGCGGCCAGTCGAAAGTAGCGTTATGGACGCTGCAACCGCGGATGAACACCGGGGCGCTGGCCGGTGGCGCGACCAGTCAGGGGTGTTTGATTGCGCAGTTGTTCCATAGTTCGAGAAACGTAAGAGGCGCGCACGATGAGCTCCCCAGTTTCCTGTGATTGACGGAATTCGAAGATCAAGGCGCCGTCAGAAGCAGAGACGTCCGCTTCGTAACTCGGCAGCAGCCAGTCGAGATGGATCAGGTCTGCGAGTCCGGTGATATTGGTGTTCGCGGCGATCAACACGATCGCTTTGGTCGACGGAGACGCCAGTGCCCGGCATTAGATTCCCTGTGGCGGCCTGAGGCCCAGAAACTCTTCCATTGTAGCGACGAAGTTGATGGTATTGTACGGCTTGGAGATCAATCCGGCGGCCTTCAACCGTATTCTCTGGAAAAGGCTGATAGGCAAGCAGGCTTATCCCGCCTCGCTGAAGCAAAAAGCGACCAAGGAGCGGGAGACCGACAAGGACTGAGCCGCGCCGCGGATGAGTCGCCAGAGCCCGAAGCAAGCGCCTTCGATTTACTCCTTCACAGCTATGATCGTGTCTTGCAAGCACAGCACTAAATCTGTGCGGCCGGACCAGTTCCCGTAAGTGATCTCCACGATGCTGAGTCGATTTCGAAGATGTAGAGCACGGACCCAATCTTCCTCGTAGGCGACCGCCTTTTCGGGAACGTCCGGGTCCAGCACGCGATGAACTTGTTTGCGTAAGCTGCGGGCTTTCCGAAACGGAAGATGAATCCGGCCGGCGCGGATATGCGATCGTGCTTCATCGTTGAAGAGGAAATAAGTGGAGATCATGCGCGCGCCAGGTCTTGTCACGCGGGCAATCTCCTGGAAGTAATGCTCGACGTCATCGGGAAGCAAGTGCGTGAAGACTGAGGCCAGCAGGACACAATCGAAGCTTTCGTCAGGATATGGCAGAACCAGCTTCTTCGCTAATACCTTACCATCAGGATTGTATTCACTACTGAACACGTCGGCGAGCGAGAATTCGAAGTTGGGGAATGCGCGGTAGTGATCGCGGCACCAATCGATCGCTTTAGAAACGATGTCCAGGCCGCGATAAGACCCATCTGAGGACAAGAATCTTGTGAGCGGCCTGGCTTTCTGTCCCAGTCCGCAGCCGATGTCTAGAATCCGGTCGTTAGGGCCGACGCGGGCGTGGTTTATCAGGAAGTAGCTCACAAAGTTTTCACCCAGCGCAGAAAATTGCTCCTGGGTGGTGCTCCCATCGAACAGCATGTCAACGGGCGGAAGCAAGGAATCGAAGGTGTCTGGCACTGGAACATTATAGGCCAGTGACCGTTGCAGTGCGCCGGGCTAGGGGTGAATCGCCAGGGTAATGCCGGCTTGCGTTTGGACTGCGCCGATGGTCACGCTGACCGGCACCTGGGTTCCCGTGGTGCTTCCAACCGGGACCACGACGTTGATTTGTAGAACGCCGATAATGGAGCCGACAACCGGGCCGGCATAGGCCACACCAGCGCTGGCGTCGACTCCGCCGATCGCGACGGTCGGCAGGGGATTCACTAGTGGCGTAACGGCCAGTCCGGGCGGAATTACGAAACCCGTATCGGAGACGCCTCCTAATAGTGGCAAGAGGGTATCGTAAATGCCTTCACCGGTGAGGTAAAGGATCACCGTGTCGCCGATCTTGGCGAGGTTGGTCGAGGAATTGAGCGTATAGAGCCTAGTGACCGCGCCGTAGTTTAGAGCGGCCGCCTGGCCAGATCCAGAGCCGTCGGCAGTGAAGAGGCCGGGGGCCGTGGCGGCGGTGGTAACGGTAGCCGTAACGGCGGCAGCGGGCGGATTGGTCACTGAAACCACTTTGTGCGCCCCGATTGATACTTCATACGGTATCTGGACCGAAATCTGGCTTGCGCTGATATAGATGAGTGGCGCCGGCTTGCCATCCACGGTGACCGTCACTCCGTTGGCGGCGGTGGTATCCACGAAACCTGCGGTAACCGACATCAGTTCCGGAGTCGTCGGTGCAAGATTAGTCCCGAAGATCGTCACAAGTTCTCCTGGACTGACGGTTCCGATATCGGGCGCGGTAGCTGTTCCAGATGCGTAACTGGCGGCGTTCACGACGGCTCCGATGGCTGCGGTATTGGCAACTAAAACATTGACGGTAGTCAATGAATCTCCGCCGGGAGCCGGATTCGAGACGAGGACTTTTAACGTAGCTGGGGCGGTCAGCAGACTGGCTGGTATCACTGCGGTCAAGAACGTGGAACTCTCTTTGTCAGGCGTGGTTACCAAAGCCGCGGCCACTCCCGTAATCTTCGCTATCGTCGCGCTGTAGAAGTTGGTCCCGTAAATGGTGATGGTTTGCGCCGCACCGTTGACCGGCACAGTGGACGGCCAGACGCCGCTGATCGTCGGAACCGAACTATTCACCGTCAGATTTACTGTGATGGTTTGAGATTTCACTGTCACGGCCGCGCCGGAGGCGACCACGGTGATCTTGCCCACGTAGGGTGTGGTTTGAGGAGCCAGCGACGTGGAATTGACCGAAATCGCCAGCGGGTACTCTTCGCCTGCCGTCACCACGTCCGGCTGCCCGACGCCTTTGAGCGTGGTAACTGTCAGCCAAGTAGCTCCCGAGGTCACGGTAAACGAGATGGGTGCCCCGTTGGTCGACATACTGATCGACTGCGCCGCCGGGGAGCTGGGAGGGGAGACGAAGTTCAGCGTGGTGGTGCTTAATGTCAGTGTGGAAGGCGCCGGATTTACCACCAGCGTGACCGGAATCGTTACCGGTGCGACGCCGGTCACCGTCACGGTCACCGCTGCATTATACGTGGCGGCAGCCAGACTGGTTGGGTTCACTCGTACGGTTAGAGTGGCCGGCAAGCTGCCGGCCGCCGGGCCCACGGTCAGCCAAAGATCCGGGCCGGGAGTCGTGGCTGCGAAGGCCGGAGTTCCTGAGCTGGCTTTTAGCGTTAGCGTTTGAGCCGCGGGCAAGGTGGTTGCTCCAATCTGATACGCGAAAGTCGCGCTCGATGGAGTGGCCGTTACCGTGACTGTAGCTGCCTGCGCCGCAAAAGCTAAAGCGCCGCAAAGCAGGAATATTTTGTTCATCGTTCTCACCACCGGTCTTATCGACCGGAGGCGCGCTAATGTGAGCCAGTGGTCTCAGGACTCTGCGCCCGCGGTTTGTGTCATGATTCTTCCATGAAGCTCGCCCTTGCAATGTTGCTCTTTGCCGCCAATGTTCTGGCGGTCGACTCCGGTCTTGAAACCATCGTCAAGATTGATTCCGGCTGGGTCGCAGGCGGTGGTACCACCGTGGGTTCATATAAGGGAATTCCCTATGCCGCGCCTCCCACTGGCGATCTACGTTGGAAGCCACCTCAGCCCGTCAAGCCCTGGAAGGGAATCCGCGTCGCCAAAGAATTTCTACCGATCTGTCCGCAACCTCAATTGATGGCTGGCACACCGCAAAGTGAAAACTGTCTGGGCCTCAACATCTGGACCCCGGCTCACTCGGCTTCGGACAAACTGCCGGTCATGTTCTGGATTCATGGCGGCGGATTCCAGATCGGCGCCAGCTCGCAATCCGTTTATGATGGCGAGCAGCTGGCCTCCCAAGGCGTGGTCCTGGTGAGCATTAACTACCGGATGGGCATCTTCGGCTTTCTCGCTAGTCCGGCGCTGAGCCAGGAATCGCCCCATGGCGCCTCGGGCAACTACGCGCTGCTCGACATGGTGGCCGGCCTGGAATGGGTGAAGCGCAACATCAGCGCCTTCGGCGGCGATCCGAACAACGTCACCATTTTCGGTGAATCGGCCGGCGGCACGGCGGTGATGCTTCTGATGGTGATGCCGCAGTCGGAAGGCCTGTTCCAGAAGGTGATCGCAGAGAGTGCCTGGTCGTTGTACACGCCAATCAGCCATCTGAAAGAATCCTGGTACGGCCGCATCCCGATGGAGAAGTTCGGCGAGAAAGTGGGCGGCGATCTGGTGGCGCTGCGCTCGAAGAGCACGGCTGAAGTTATGAAGCTCGCCGGTCCGATGCAGCTGGGCGGCCAAGCGGCCGACCGGGGCGAAAGCTACATGCCGGTGGTGGACGGCTGGTCTCTGCCCGACGATCCGGCACGGCTGTTCTCGGAAGGCAAATTCCATCATGTCGCAATCATCGCAGGCACCAATGCCGACGAAGGAACGCTGCTGGGCGGTCCGCCCGTGCATAACCTGGACGCGCTTCGGAAGTGGGCCCAACAACAATTCGGCGCGCAATCGGACGGGATGCTGGCCGCTTATCCGGCGTCCACCGATGCCGAGGCCTATGACTCGGCTACGCATGCCTCCGGCGATTATCTGTTCCTACAGGGCACCCGCTCGGTGTTGCGCGCGGCAGCGAAAGGGAATCCGAAGACCTATCAGTATCAGTTCACGCGCTTGAATGGCATCGGCCGGAAAATCAAGTGGGGCGTGTTTCACGCGTCTGAGCTGCCTTATGTCTTCGGCACGCTTCCCGATTCGGCCTACGGCACCCAGCCGACGATGCTCGGCGATTTTTCACCGGACGCCGACTCCTATAACGATCAGGACACCAAATTATCGAAGGCCATGAGCGCCGCCTGGATGCGGTTTGCAAAGACCAGCGATCCGAACGGGCCGGGTCTGGCATCCTGGCCGCGCTTCAGCGACGGGAAGGAAAGCTACATGGAATTCGGCGACCAGATCGTCGCCAAGACGGCGCTTCGCAAGAACCAGATCGATTTTTTGACCGGCTTCAGCGCGTCGCAGCGTGCCCGCAACCCGGGTGCGGCCGGCGGCAGCCGCTAGAGATACTCAGTGCGGCGCGGCGAGAAGCATCTCATTCTTTATCACGACGCCGCCCTTCATGACAAACTTGACATGCTCCACCTGCGAGATATCCAAGAGCGGATCGCCGGGGACAGCGATGATGTCAGCATACTTGCCCGGCTCAATGGATCCGACTTTATCTTTCCATCCCAGCAGCTCTGAAGCGGCGGTGGTCGCGGCGCGGAGAGCCTCCATAGGTGGCAATCCAAGTTTGGACATGGCCACGATCTCTCGCGCGTTATGCCCTTGATCCTCGGCACTGGACGCATCGAAACCATTCGCGATCCTGACGCCAAGTTCCTGCGCCAGCGCGATGTTTTGTCGCGCGTTGTTCAAAACATCTTCCATATATTTGCGCTGCCGTGGATTCGTCACAGTATCCAGCCGGAAAACGAAATTGCCTTTGGTCGGTACCCAGAAAGCGTTCTTTTGCTTCATCAGCTCCAAAGAACTACGGTCGGCAGATCCTCCGTGCTCGATGGAATCGACCCCGGCGACTAAGGCATCGCGAATACCCTCGGGGCTCTCGGCATGCGCCGCCACTTTCAAATGCGATTTATGCGCTTCATCCACAACCGCCCGGATTTCATCGATGGTCAATGTCGGGTGCAGCCAATCGGCGTAAACCTTAAGCAGGTCCGCACCGAAACCTATCTGTTCACGCGCAGCCCGGCGCGCTTCTTCGGGGCCGCTGATCATCTGCGCGCCGGTGGGAAAATCCCGCAGGTCTGGAGAAATTCCAAATGGGTTGTACTGCCCGATAGCAGCGATGGCACGAGTAGCCACCTGCATTCGCGGGCCCTCCACCAGGCCCTGGTTGATCGCGTCCCTGAGCGCCACATCGGCGTAGCCCGAACCTTCATTCTCAACATCCCGCACGGTAGTAAAACCAGCGTGAAGCGTGATTCGCGCGTCCGCCGCTCCCTCGAGCGCACGGAACGCTTGAGATTTGGTGAGCAGGTTCAGACCATAACCGTTCGGCCCTTGCGGAACGCGCGCCAGCAGGTGAGTATGGCAGTCAATCAGCCCAGGAAGCAGTGTTGCGTCGCCCAAGTCGATAACTTCAGCGGAGGTGGGAATGGTCAGCGCGGGTCCAACCGACCGGATTCTGTCATCTTCGATTAGAACCACGACATTTGAGATCATGCTTCCAGCCTTGACATCCAGCAGGTGGGACGCTCGGATGGCGACGAGCTTGGGGCGCGTGTTCGTTTGAGCTTCGCCTGAATCGCAGAGCGTAAACACCAGAGTGCTTAAAAGAAGGGTTCGAGTCCAACGCATTAAGCACCTCCCGGAAGCTGCGATTCTCAACATAACAGGTTTCTAATGCTTCGACTGAAGTTTTGTGGATGGTAGCCGGCTGCCGCTACTGGCGTGTGCCACACTAGTAAGTGGGATGGCACTCGTTCCGCCTTATATCGAGTCGCTCCGCCCGTACGAGGCCGGCCGCAGCGCCGAAGAAATCCAGCGCGAATTCGGCGTAACGTACGTCTCGAAACTCGCTTCGAATGAGAATCCGCTGGGGCCTTCGCCACTGGCTGTGGAATCCATGGCCCGGACCATGCATGGCCTGCATCTTTATCCCAGCGGTGGTTTGGAACTGCGCCGGGTCCTGGCCGAAAAGTTCGACCTGAAGACCGAAAACGTAATCGCCGGCAGCGGCTCGGAAGGCATCATGTCCAACATCATCCGCACTTTTCTGTGCGACGAGGACGAGGTGCTCACCACCGACGCCGCCTTCCTCGGCTTTCAGGTGTTGGCAAAATCGCGCGGCGTTACATACCGGACTGTCCCCTATCGCGATTGGCATTACGACCTTCCGGCGCTCGGGCGCGAGATCAACGAGCGAACGAAAATCGTCTACCTGGCGAATCCCAACAATCCGACCGGGACCATCTTCACCAAGCACGAGTTCGACGATTTCTACCGGCATGTCCCAGAGCGAGTTCTGATCATTTTGGACGAGGCGTATTTCGAATATGCCAAGGATAATCCGCGCTATCCGGATTCGATGCATTATCGCTACGACAATGTAATTACCCTTCGGACGTTTTCGAAAATCTACGGCTTGGCCGGCGTGCGCATCGGTTACGGATTCGCCCATGAAGACCTGATCGCCAATTTACTCAAGGTGAAGCTCCCCTTCGAGCCCAGCACAGTCGCGGAGGCGGCCGGCATCGGAGCGCTGGCGGACAAGGAGTTCCTACACCGCTCGCTCGAGTTGAACGCGCGAGGATTGAAATTCCTGACCAACGCATCGCGGGAAATGGGTCTAACGGTTGTGCCGTCGGAAGCGAATTTCGTGATGACAGTGCTGCCCGGCGCCGAACAGGCGGCGCAATTGAATCGCGAGTTACTCGCGCAGGGCATCATCGTCCGCCCACTTGCCAGCTTCGGGTTGCCGAATTGCGTTCGCATCTCGACCGGGACGGACGAAGACAATCAGCGTTGCGTGGAGGCAATGCAGAAATCAGAGGTCATTGCAGTATGCAAGAGCTAGCGGAAAAAACCGATCTTAAAGGAAAGCCGGCCGATTTCCTGCCGTTAAACGGTACCGACTACATCGAGTTCTACGTGGGCAACGCCAAGCAGGCAGCCTACTTTTATCGCGCAGCCCTGGGGATGAAACTGGTCGCTTATCGGGGACCCGAGACGGGCACTCGCGATCGCGTGTCTTATGTCGTTCAACAGGACAAAATTCGATTCGTGCTCACCGCTCCGCTCCAGCCCGAAGGATTCCTCTCCGATCACATCAAACTGCATGGCGATGGCGTTCGCGAGATCGCACTGTCGGTTGATGACGCGGAAACGGCCTACAAAGAAACCACTAAGCGCGGCGCGCGTGGCGTAGTGGAGCCCGGCGTTCAGAAGGACGAGCATGGAGAAGTCCGAATTTCGGCCATCGCCGCCTATGGCGACACGCTTCACACTTTTGTAGAACGCAAGAATTATCGCGGCGTTTTTCTGCCCGGATTCCACCCGGTCGAAGGCGAAGACACGGTCGCGCGCCCGGTCGGCTTGCGGTACATCGATCATATGGTCGGGAACGTCGGCTGGGGCCAGATGAACAACTGGGTGGCGTTTTACCGCGACATCATGGGCTTCCAGCTCTATCAACATTTTGACGACCAGGACATCAGCACCGAGTATTCCGCGCTGATGTCGAAGGTCATGTCGAACGGTAATGGCCGGGTGAAGTTTCCGATCAACGAGCCAGCCACCGGTAAGAAGAAATCACAGATCCAGGAGTATCTGGAGTTCTACCACGGGCCCGGCGTGCAGCACATCGCCATGGGCACCGGTGACATTATCGCCACCGTTTCAAAGATGCGCGCGCAAGGGATCGAGTTTCTGCGCGTTCCTACCACTTATTACGAAGGCCTTGAAAAACGTTCGGGCAAGATCGACGAGCCGATCGACCAATTAGCTGAGCTGGGGATTCTGGTGGATCGCGATGACGAGGGTTACATGCTCCAGATCTTCACGAAGCCTGTCGAAGACCGGCCGACACTGTTCTTCGAAGTAATCCAGCGAAAAGGCAGCCGCAGTTTCGGGAAAGGAAACTTCAAAGCGCTGTTTGAGGCGATCGAGCGCGAGCAGGAAGCGCGCGGCAATTTGTAAGACTACTTCTTCGCGGCGATGGGCGCTTTGGCGGCGGCCTGAACTTTCGCGCCGCCTTTCAGTTCCGCGTCGAGAATCGGCTTCAAGCCCGCCAGTTCGATCGGCCCGTTGTAGAGCTTCCCGTTGATGAAGAACGCGGGCGTTCCGTAAACGCCGGCCTGCTCGCCATCGGCCAGGTCTTTGTCGATGATCTTTTTATATTTCCCGGAATCGAGGTCAGCTTGGAATTTATCGACGTCCAGGCCGATTTCCTTGGCCCAGATCAGCATGTTCTCGCGCGAAAGCTTGCGGAAATTCGCAAACATGATGTTGTGCATTTCCCAGAACTTGCCCTGATCCTTGGCCGCCAGTGAGGCAGCGGCGGCCAGAGCGGCATGCGGATGCATCGACAACGGGAATTGCTTATATATCAACTTGATGTCTTTGGGATAAGCGGCCATGATGGCCGCTGCGTTCTTGACCGCCGACGAGCAATACGGGCACTCAAAATCGGAGAACTCCACCAGCGTGATTTTCGCGTCGATCGGCCCCAGCACCGGCGAGCCTTCCACCGGAATCACCACCGGATCTTCGAGCAGCTTTGGACGGCGCGATTTCGGCGAGGAGTCCATCAACTTGCTGATCTCCATCAAGCTCTTGCCGTCCTTGACGCCCTTCACCGCGATGATTGCCAGCGCCTTGCTATAAGAGCAATTCGGGTCGGCGAGTAAGCACTCTGCCGTCTTCAGACCGCACTGGCAGGAGCAATCCTGCTCGCGAACCAGCTTGAGCACGGCGCGCTTCTGTACCGCAGTCAGACCGGTCATGTCGATGCGCGGCAGATCGTCTATGGTTTTCCAGTTATCGGGTGCCTTGGGAGCTTGCGCGAATAGCGCGGTCGCGACGAGAATACAAATCAGCTCAATTCTGAGTTGCACATCTTCATTATAAGTGCTCGGCGGGGTTCCCACCACCCGCAGCGGCTAGCCTCTTTGGAGGAAGCTCTTCAAATCGTCTTCATTCACGCCCGGCTCGCCCGGCGCGACGTTGTTCAATTTGCCGGCCTTCAACCAGCCTTCCAGTTGATCTACCAGGCTGAACAGGTGGTCGAATGAATCGACGATGAACAACAGGGGCTGATAGCGGTTGATCTCAAAAGCCTGATTGATGGCCCACTCGAGCTGGATAGGATAGCGCTGCACTTCGGGTGCTTCGATGGCATGCTCGATTTCGCCGTGCGAGCTGAGCAATCCGCTGCCGTAGACCTTCAGCCCGTCCCGGCCGCGCATCAGACCAAATTCGATGGTGAACCAAAAGAATCGCGCCATGGCCCGGATGATGCTGGTCAGGCAATGAATGCGCGTCTCCGGATCGCGAATCCCGGAAACGATGTCCGCGGCCGTGTGCGCGCACTCCCCAAAGCGCACCAGGGTCTCGGCGAAGTGTTGGTCAGTGTGCATCGGAACGTGGCCGGCGATGTCGTGGAAGATGTCGGGCTCGGGCAGGTAATCCAACTTGTCGGAGCGGCGGATGGTGATGGTGGTGGGAAACTCGCGATTGCGCAGGCAGTCGAAGAACAGAAAGGCTGGAATGTAGCCGCTGACTGCTTTGGCTTGGAATCCGGTGAGAGGGCGGAGGAACTTGTTCACGTCTTCCAGCTTGGGCACGCGGTCAGGACTGAGGCTTAGCCTGGCGATTCCTTCCAGAAAATGCTCATTCGCATATCGTCCCCAACGAGGCAGCATGCGGGAATACAGCCTGCGCCACGCCGCGTGATTCTCGTCCGAATACAGCTCGTAAGGCTGCGCGATGTAGAGCTGGCCGTCCAGCTTGGCCTGCTCGATAAACGGCGATTCCGAGGTGGTAAGCCCGGGCGCCAAGACTGTGGTCCGACTCATATTCGTCCCGTTTGTATAATAGCCCAGAATAGACACCACATTCAAGTGGGTCTTATATTTGACCATATCAAATGGTCAGTTGTACAATGGAGCATGAAGGAAATCACCCTTCCCGTGACCGAGTTTAAGGCGAAGTGTCTGCGGCTTCTCGCAGACGTAGAGTCGAAAGGCGACCGAATCGTAATCACCAAGCGCGGCCGGCCGGTTGCGCGAGTCGAGCGAATCACGGCCGTAAAACCCCGTATGAAAGGCACCTGGAAGGGACTGGTGAAGATCAAAGGTGACATCGTACATTTTTCCGACAACCCATGGGAAGTTGAGTCGGATTGATCTCCTATCTTCTCGACACACATATCCTGTTCTGGTGGCGAATGGACTTCTCGCGGCTCACCAGGGCTCAAGCCCAGATCCTGGACGAGTTGGAAGAACGAGATCAAGCGGCTGGCTTGAGTGCGATCTCTCTCCGCGAGTTGGCTCAGATGATTCATCGCGGGCGGGCCGTTGTTGAAATGCAATTGGACGCTTGGCTGGACAGTATTGAGTCGCATCCATTGCTGACGATCCTTCCTTTGACCGGGAAGATCGCCGCCGAAAGCGTCCGCCTGGGCGATGACTTCCCAAACGACCCAGCCGATCAGATCATCGTCGCGACGGCCCGCTGCAACAACCTCACACTCATCACCGCCGACGAGCGCATCCGCAAATGGGGCAAGGTCCGGGTCGTTTAGCACCGCTTCCCTC
This sequence comes from Bryobacteraceae bacterium, assembly GCA_035484655.1. Lineage (GTDB taxonomy): Bacteria > Acidobacteriota > Terriglobia > Bryobacterales > Bryobacteraceae > Palsa-89. Next base: position 12,920 of record DATHOT010000236.1, read on the forward strand.
CGAGCCTCCTATACTGAAATCAGGAGCACCACCATGTATCCGCTGAAAAAAGGCAAGACCACCAGTCAAGCCCACGTCGGCATCCCGGAGGGGACTTTCGAGGAAGAACATGGGCGCCGCGGATTCTACGGCAAGTCCGCCCACCTTTACCACGCCCATCCGCCTACCGGCTGGATCCGGTTTGAAGGCAAACTACGCCCACACTGCTTCGATCTGAATCAGCTCAAAC
>DATHOT010000237.1:0-11849 GCA_035484655.1 Bryobacteraceae bacterium
CCGTCCATGCCGTACGTCAATCCCGGGAGTCCATAATGCGAATCGGCATAGACACCCAGCTTTTCGTGCGCGAACTTCATGGCGATGAGCTGCAGCTCGTGCGGCAGCCGGACGTAGGTCTTCACGTTATCGTATTCGAGCGCTTGTGCACGGTCGAGCTCCAACTGCAATTCCTTTTCGTTGGTGACGCCGTGATCCGTACCGTAGTACCCACGTTCGCCATCGATCGGCTCACCGGCGGAGAAATAACGGGGCCCGACGCGGCTGCCCGAACCGAAGGACTCCTTAATCTCCATCTGTCCATAGGCCGTGTCGCCTTGCGACTGCAGGTCGGTGAATCCGTATGCCAGCCAGATGCGGCCCGCGCGATCGCCGTACGAGGGCAAGCCGCCGTAGCCGTGATTGTGCGCCTCCCACAAGCCGGGCATCACCGTCAGATTCGATGCGTCGGCAACTTCTACGCCCTGGTGTAATTCGTCGCGATGCGGCTCGATTCTCCGAATCCTTCTGCCCACGATGATCACGTCCACGTTCGATCGCAGGTTGGGGCCGAGCCCGTCCCAGAGCCGTCCGGCGTGCACTACAATTCTCTTCGCCGCGGTCTCGCGATGCCAGGCGAGCTCCAAAGGCACAGTGGTTGGCGGCGTCGCGCCATCGGAGGCGACGATTCGTAATTTCCCATTCGAGAGATAAAGCAAGCGCTTGCCATCGCCGCTCCAGGAGGGCGCATCGGTCATCTCTTCGTTGATGGGACGAGCTTCGCGAGTAGGAATGCCACTTGCATCTACCGGCCGTGTCCACAGATAACCGTCCATCACAAATGCCATCTGAGAACCATCCGGTGAATAAACGGGGCCGTCGACGCTACGCGTGCTGATGGATTTATAGGGAGCCGGTTCGGTGAGCGTCACGTTGCCGGTTGCCAAATCGGCCGTCTCGATCACGTTGGTTCCTTCGCGAAAACGCCGCGAATAGGGCCGCAGAGCCGCAAGAGAGATCGCCTTTCCATTGGCCGACCAGCTCGCTCGGCTCGGCTCGTAAGTCGCTTTGATCGCCTCTTTGATTTCGCCGCTGACGAGATCAACCGTGTAAGTGGTCGCATCTTTCTGGAACGCGATTTTCCTTCCATCCGGTGACCAAGCAGGCTCGATTTCGGCCGAGTCCGCCAAGTTAGTAACTCGCCGCTCGGATTTTGTGGCGAGATCAAGAATGTATATATCCGCAGTGCCTGCTTTGTCACAGCTATATGCGATCTGTTTGCCATCGGGCGACCACGCCGGCGATTGCTTGTAATAAGTGCCGCTCGTCAGTTGTTTCGGCTGGCCGCCGATTTCCATCAGCCAGAGTTGATTGAGCGCTTCAAAAACGATGCGGTTGCCGTCAGGCGAAAGAGCCGGTGTGAGAATGCCCTTGACCGCGCGCGATGCCGTGGAATCGAAGTCTAGCTGCCGATGCTTGTAGGACGGGCGGTTCAATTGGAACTTGGCCTGAAACGGAATGGTCTTGGTTTCGCCGCCCAATGTTGTGACGAAGATCTTTCCGTCGCCTGTGTAGACGACCTGGTTCATTGAAAGCCATGAGGCGGGGAAAGGGAAAACGTCTTCAGCCGTGCCGGCTTTCTCACCTGAGATCATGAGCCGGGTGGTGTTGCCGCTGATCTGGGTGTAGGCGATCTTTTTTCCATCGGGCGACCAGGACGGCGAGTTCAAACGTCCCCCTTCTGGCGCCGAGACGACCTGCTTGCCGTGGCCCGAGGCATCACTCGACTGAATGCTCGTTCCCACGGCGCCGGTGCCGCTCACGTACGCGATTTCCGCGCCGTCCGGCGACCAGGCGGGTTCAAACTCGTCCGCCGGGCTCGAGGTCCACTGCGCCAGTTTGCCGCTATCGACATCCGCGACCCAGATATCGTAATTGCCTTTGAACGCGCGGTCGGACGAAAACGCGACCTTCTTTCCGTCAGGCGAGAAACGGGGCTCCCGATCGTCGGCGTGACCGTCGGTCAGTTGTCGCACGCCGGTGCCGTCGGGCTTGATCAGCCAGATGTGAAACGTGCCGCCTTTGAAGGATTGAAAGGCGACCAAGTCTCCTTTGGGCGACCAGTCGGGTCGAGCCGGTTCCAGAAACGGATCGGTGAGACGTTTGGCCGTCCCACCGCCGATTGGCAGCGACCACAGCGTCTCCTGCAGGTCCATGATGATGGTCTTGTGGTCCGGCGAAACCGTCACGTTGACGTTGGTGCCTTCAGTGACGGTGACGGTGCGCGTCGAGCTGTTCTTTGCCGCGCTGAGACAGATGACCGCCAGCGCCGCTGCGCAGAGCGATATCACGGGTTTTGTCATGTGCATCTGTTAGGGCGCTTGAGCAGCGGTCTTAACATCGATACTGTCGACCGACTTGCTTTTGGAGCTGGCGACTCCGATCACCATAAATTCCAAAGGCTCGCTGCCGGTGTTGTCGAAGGAGTGAACCTCGTTCAGTTGTACCGGAACAGCGTCTCCACTGTGAATGGCAGCCGTTTCTTCCCGCATCCCCGGGCCGGATATCTTCACGGCGCCCTGACCATTCATTACGTAATAGACCTCGGCGACTTCCGTATGTCGATGCGGACCGATCGATGCGCCCGGCGGAAGTAAGGCGTGATCCACATAAGCCCAATCGCTCACGAAAATGGCCGGATCCAGAGCGCGCCGGTACCGTACGGCTCCTTTTCCGCCGTTCATGCTCTTCACAGGCAGAAGCAGATCGTGCGACAGCAGCATGGTCATGAAGACCGGTATCGGATCGAGGGGCGCGCCCACGCGGCCGTCACCGAGATTGAAGGCGTCATACTTTCCCTTGAGAGCCGACACATTGATATTCATCCATTCCACGGGCTGGTCTGACGCGTTGTAGATTGCGTGTGAGTGGCCCATGCGGCAAGGCGCGCCGGCGGGTCCCTTCAACACGGAAGTGCGGCCGTCAATAGTAAATTGGGCCTCGCCGTTCAGGATGACAAACATTTCCTCGCATTGGTTGTGGAAATGGGCGCCGATCCCGCTCTTCGGTTCGAGGACGCCACGATGCATGAAGAGCAGGTTGGTATCGAGAGCGTGAGCATCCAAGAGCACCATGAACTTCATTTCTCCCGGCCCATCGTGGACTGCCTGATGCGTTGTGTACTTGGCCGGATCGGCGTGCGCGATCCGCTGCGCCAACGGTCCGGCCGCCAAAGCCGGGATCGCCCCTACCAGAGTGATCCAACCAATCAGAGCGATCTCCCGAAGCCGCCCGATGCAGGTTGTTGTCATGGTTGTGCCTCCGCTATGCAGTATCGTATAGCAGAACAGTATAGTTCTTGGTCGTGAGCGTGTTCTCGATGGTGGGCCAGACTTTCTGGTGAGTCGCCGACGCGATCCATTTCTGACGCAGCTCTTCGCTGACGAATTTCAGCACAAACCGGTAATTTCCGGCCTCGGGAGCTTTGCCCTGAACCGCGGTACGCAACTTCAACATCTGGACGTCGATGTATCCGGGCTGCTTGCTGGCGGCAGGACGGAAGATGGTCTTGAAGTTATGCAGCATCTCCTGTTCTCTCGCCGGGTCGACGGAAAGATCCACAAACAGTTGAATGGGGTTCTCCGGGGCCGCGGCCTGCACTGCTGTGAGAGAGCCGGCTCCCGCCAATATCGCTTTCAAACATGTCCTACGTTTCATATTTCAGTTGTTCCTGGTTGTTTATTGATACAACGTTCGTTCGCCGGTGGCCGCCAGCTTGATGCGGTACAAGCCTGTCCGCGCGGTGATGTAGAGCGACTTGCCGTCGTCACCCCAATTGCAGTTGGCGGGCGTTTCCGGCGGCTTGATGGTGCCGAGGTGCTTGCCGTCCGGCGAAAATACCCAAATTCCGCCCGGGCCCGCGCAGTACAGGTTCCCTTGTGAATCGAGTTTCATCCCATCCGGCAGGCCGTCTTCTTTCTCGGCTGTCACATCGAAGAAAACCCGTCCATTTGAAACAGTGCCGTTATCAGCGACGTCGTATCGCATCCAAACCTTGTGCTTGTCATCCGAATTCGCGATGTACAAGATTTTCTGATCGGGCGAGAAGGCAATACCGTTGGGCCGCGTTAAATCCCGGATCACGGCCTGCAGTTTTCCGTTGGCCAGCCGGAACACTCCGTTGAACGGCAGTTCTTTGCCCGGGTCGTCATCCTGTTTGGCCAATCCGTACGGGGGATCGGTGAAATAAAGCGATCCATCGTATTTATACACCAGATCATTGGGGCTGTTGAACCGCTTGCCCTCGAACCGCTCCACCAGAGGAGCGATTTGAAGATCTTTGGTGACGCGCACTATCCGGCGGTTGCCATGCTGGCAGATCAGCACCGCTCCGTCTTTATCGGCGATCTCGCCATTCGGACCAATGAGCGTACCGGGAGGGCCCTCTTTGTCCTGGCCCGCATGCTGGATCGCGATTGTGGCGTTACCGTCCGGAGACCATTGGCGCACCACGTTGGCCATCACGTCGCTGAACCACAGGTGCTGTTCCTGGGGACGCCAAACCGGCCCTTCGGTGAACTGAAGACCGCCAGCGAGCTTCTCGATATGCGCATCCGCCGGCACGAGCGAGTCGAACGCCGGATCGAGGCGCAAAATGCTCCCTGCGGCCGATGTTTCCTTTGCCGGGGCGGATGCCGGATTGGTTGAAGTGGAACAGGCAACGGTCAGAATCGCGAGGGCGAACGTGATCACCGCTTTTTTCATGATTGAGCGAGCCCCTAGATCTCCTTCAGCAGCCATTGCACGGCTCTCCTCTGTAGTTTGAAATATTCCGGAACCCACAACGCGTGGATGGTATGCCCAGGAGACGTAAAAACAACTCTTCCGCGGCCGTAGTCGTACGCCCAGCCGGCGATCGATTTCGCTCCGAGGTTCTCGTACTTCAAGCCGTCGACATTCTCGGCTTCAAGAAGAACGTACTTGCGGTCTTTGTCGTAGTGAACATAATGCTGTTCATCATTGACGACGAAGTCAGCGATGCCCTGGGTGATGGGGTGGTTCGAGTTCACCACCCGAACTCTGAAGGGCCGCAACGGCGGATGACCGATATAGGCGCCGCCCATTACGTCGCGATAGGTTGGCGACGATAGAGACACATGGCTGTTGTTGTGAAGCGAGTAGAAGCCGTTTCCCGCCGTGACAAACTCTTTGAGGGCGCCGGCCTGTTCTTCGGTAAGCCAGTTCTGCGACTTGGCTTCTGGAAAATCCTCTTTGTTCTCGAGCCCTTGCTCATAAGCTGTGTACGCATCAGGGCCGAGATAGCCATTGGGCCAGATCATGCCGTCACGCAGGCACAAGAACAGCTGATAGTTGCTGAGCAGGCTTCGCGAGAGCCGGCTGTAGTCGACGGTGTAATCGACGGTGACGCCCTGTCCCTCGAACATTTTGCTCAAAGCGACGTGGATGTAGTCCGCATTGTGATAACGGTCGCCGATGAGGGCGAGCGCGCGGCGTCCATTGCTGTTTTGACCCGTTGCTGCCAGGCGGAGCAATCCAGCGCCGGATACCCCGGCTGCGCCGCGCAACAGGGATCGACGGGAAATTGAAAAGGGCATTTTGGCCTCCACACTAACCCCGGAGTTTACGCGTGTTGAGTGGCGAAGTCAACGAGGAACACCACGTGAACAAGATGAACACGAAGTTCTAACCAACGGCCGAGCGTCGAGGATCGATCCGGCTTACGATTAACGCAGAAAGCAGACAGAGAAAACTGGCCATCAAGAACGGCGATGTCCAGCCCAGTAAGGTCGCCAAATAGCCGACCATGACGGCGGAGAACGCACCGCCAAGGTTGCCCCAGGTATTCATTACCGACGAAACCGATCCGCTGTAATCCCCTCCAATGTCGAGGCAGATGGCCCAGGAAACGGCCACCGTCAGCTCCAATCCGCCTAGCGCGAAGGTGAGGCATGCGAGCGCCGTGACAGGGCTGTTCGCAAGCACTCCCGGAAGCAGCCCGAGCGCCGCTGCGATGAAGCCGCAGATCGAAACCGTTAGCCGGCCGCGCCGCAGATCGTGAAACTTCGCGGACAATTTGTCGGATATGACGCCGCCCGCGACATTGGTAACGGTCGCGGCAAGCAGCGGAATGCTCGCGAGGCCGGTCTTGAGCGCGGTGAAATGGCGCGCTTCTCGAAGATAGGAAGGGAACCAGGCCAGATACAGCCACAAAACCCATCCATAGCAAAAGTAAACGGCGCTCAGATACCAAAGATCCCGGCTCCGGAGGATACGCCGCCAAGGAACACTTCGCTTCGTGGATGACCGCATCCCGGAAACTTTGGGCAGCAGCTCGACCTCCGCGGCGTTGGTTCCAGGATGTTCGCTTGGATAGTTACGATAGTACGCATACCACACCGCAGCCCACAGTACTCCTGCCGCGCCGAAAATAAAAAACACCGGCCGCCACCCGAAAACAGCCATCAGCGAAACGACAATCGCAGGCGCGAGCGCCGCGCCCAGACGCGATCCGGAATGTTGAAACCCCTGACCGAAGGCACGCTGCTCAGTCGGCAGCCAGCGGACCAAGGCTCGCGATCCGGCTGGAAAAGCCGCCGCTTCCCCTACCCCAAACAGCAACCGGGTGATGGCTAGCGAAAGTGCGTTGAAAGACAGACCGGTTCCAGCCGTGAATGCGGACCACCAGGCGATTGCCCCGGCCAGTACCAGGCGGGCGCCGAACCGGTCCGCCAGCCATCCACCCGGGACCTGGAACAGAGCGTAGGACCAGTTGAAGGCGGAAACACTCCAGCCCATCGTGATCTTGTCGATCCGGAACTCCCGCATGATGTTAGGAGCCGCGGCTCCAATCGCGCCCCGCTCCATGTACATGAGGAAGGCCATCAGAAAGCTAAGCCCGAGCACGCGATAACGAACCCGCGTGGCCGCAAGGGCGATCGCCGACGGTAACCCCGGCGGGAGAGCCACTTTCTTTTGATCGATCATAGAAAGATGATAGACCTTCAGGATGACTTCTCGCAGGAAGCCTTACCATCGTTTGCTGCATCTATGAACTAGTGACTCTTTACATCGGAGGTCGATCTTGGCTACTTTAATCGATGCAAACTCAACCATCGCCGTAAATCCCCTGGAGAAGTTTTCCCTTGAGCCTCTTCCGACTGGGGATTCCTGTTTGTTGGTAATCTTTGGGGCATCCGGAGACCTGACGCGCCGCAAGCTGATTCCCGGCCTTTACAATCTGGCGTGCGTAGGCTGCATGAATCCACAGTTCGAAGTCTTAGGCATAGGACGAACTCCAATGCAGTCGGAGGATTTCAGGGCCAAAATGCGGGAAGCGCTAGCGGGCTCCAGCGACGCGCGCGATTTTACAGAATCGGGCTGGCAGAAATTCGAGAATCGCCTGAATTACTATGTTGGCGATATCAATGACAAAAAGTTTTATGCGCAGCTGCGAGAGCAACTGGACCAAATGCAGCGCGCCGGATCCAGTCCAAACCGGCTGTTTTACGTCGCCACTCCCGCATCGGCAGCCGGCCCGGTCATTGAAGGCCTGGCTCAGGTAGGACTCAATCATAGTGAGAGTGGCTGGACGCGGATCATCCTCGAGAAGCCATTCGGGCACGATTTGAATTCGGCCCGCGAATTGAACCAGGTGATTCACAAGGCATTCGATGAGAAGGACGTGTACCGAATCGATCACTATCTTGGAAAAGAGACGGTTCAGAACATTTTGGTCTTCCGTTTCGGCAACTCTCTGTTTGAGCCCATCTGGAACCGAAATTACATCGATCATATTGAGATCACCGCGGCGGAGACGGTGGGTGTAGAGGGCCGGGCCAGCTTCTATGAAGAGACGGGCGCATTGCGGGACATGGTTGCAAATCACTTACTTCAGTTGTTGGCACTAACGGCCATGGAACCGCCCATCGCATTCGACGCCGATTCGGTACGCGGACAAAAGGTGCAAGTGTTGCGATCGATCCGGCCTATGACTGTGGAGGAGGTGGGGAAAAGAACGGTCCGCGGGCAATACGGTCCCGGTCAAATTGGCGGCAAGACTGTCCCCGGTTACCGGCAGGAGCCGAACGTAAACGCCAACTCGGCAACGGAAACGTATGCGGCCATCGAGTTTTATGTCGATAACTGGCGCTGGGCCGGCGTGCCGTTCTACATCCGCACCGGCAAGCGATTGACACGCCAACTCTCCGAAATTCGCGTCCACCTCAAGGGAACGCCGCAAGCCCTTTTTGCGAGCACGCCGTACCAGCAACCTGTTCCGAATGTCATCACCTTGCGTATTCAGCCCAACGAGGGAATCAGCATTGCCTTCGATGCCAAGCGGCCTGGAAACCAAATGCGTGCGCTCACGGTGGATGCGAACTTTTCCTACGAGTCTATGTTCGGTTCGAAGGGTCCGCCTGCCTACGAGACCCTTCTACTCGATGCGATGCTCGGAGACGCAACCCTTTTTACTCGCCGCGATGAGGTGGAGGCTGAGTGGCGCATCATTACCCCGATTGAAGAGGCGTGGGCGAAGCTCCCTGGTCCGGCTTTTCCAAACTACGCTGCCGGGAGTGACGGACCGGCCGGGGCCAATGAATTGATCAGAGGAGACCGTCGCGTTTGGCATAGCCTATCCGAGAGCGGATCGCAGCCAGCGAGACAAGCGGAGAAAATCGCAATCTCGTAGACTCTCTTAACATGAGCCGTCAGGCTTACCCAGCCGCGCACGCTGTCGCACCGAGACTGCACGCCTACTTTGCTCATCGCCATCAAGAGAGCAGTCTTCGCGGTCTGCCGGACCTCGCGCCGGTGCCTGATACCACAACCATCGAAAGGCTTATCGATGCCGCCTTTTGGGCAAGCCTGCGACGCGAAGAAGGCTACATGCCAAAGATTTCCTTGGCCTTCCTCTCTCCTGAACAGGCCGAGACTCCGCTTACCTTCGAACAACCGCTGGCCGTTGATCCGGACACGCTCACACGAGTGGCTCCGGCAGTGGAGCGCTCCGGGATTCATCTGGGGGTCTGGGGCGAGGGAAATCGGTTTGGTGTGTGGGGGACGACCCGCGCTATTCCAACTTTGTGTTTTGTGCTGGAAGTTGCCGCACCGGGATTACTTGTTATCAAACACCATACCGGTGAGGACGTGGGAAAGTTTGTGAATGTGGCCGTCCTCGAAGGCGACCAGGTCAAAATAGTAGATGAGCATGGTTCCAACGTTGCTCGATATCCTGCAGTTCTCACATTCCCGCGCATATTGGGCTCACCTACCGCGACGGTACACTCGGTCAATATATTGATACAACTCGCGGCCTCCATGCGTGCGCATAGGCGTGGCGGATCTCTGTTAGTGGTGCCGGCGGGTTCTGAGTCTTGGCGAGAGTCGATCGTATGGCCCATGCCATACGTCGTGTCACCTCCGTTCTCGGAGCTAACCACTCTTAGCCGCGAGATCGCCGATGATGCGCGACGGCGAACCTGGCAGGAGGCACTCGGCCGGACCGTCGACGCAATCGCGGGACTGACTGCGGTTGACGGCGCTGTAATACTCACCGATCAACATGAACTGCTCGGTTTTGGCGCCAAGATTGCGCGTCGTAGAGGTCGGGCGCAAGTCGAGCAGGTGACGGTGACAGAACCAATCGATGGTGGAGCGGCTGCCCTGGTCCATCCGGAACAACTCGGCGGTACCCGGCACCTCTCGGCGGCCCAGTTCGTCCAGGATCAGCGGGATGCTGTTGCCCTGATCGCATCGCAGGACGGACGCTTCACCATTTTTGAGTGGTCCGCCCATGAGTCAATGGTCCACGCTCATCGAGTGGAGGTATTGCTGCTATAGGAGCGGCCTCGCAGCGAGAGCCGAAACCGCAGAGAGGCATAAAATAGTCTCAGACGGGAATTTCAATGAAGTTTCTAGTGCTTTTGTCGCTGACCGCCGCCGTGGTGTGTCTCGCCGCGCCAGCCGAAAAGAAACTGGCCATCGTGCGGCCCCTGCTCTCGCAGATAGAAGACGGCGCGCCCGTTTCGTCGGGTTATGAATTTCTGCCCGGAGAAACGATCCACTTCACTTGTCAGATCGAGGGCTATCGGAAGATGGAAGATAAGCAGGAAGTAGAGAAGCTCCTGATGACGTACCAGGTGGAGGCGCGCGACTCGCGAGGCGTCCTTTTACAGGCGGTGCAAGAAGGAAAAGAGGGCGGCACAGTGTCGGCCGAAGACAAGAACTGGATGCCCAAAATCCGGGAAAGCATCGTGATCCCGCCGCTAGCCGAGTCGGGAGAATATCAGATCCTGGTCAAGGTGAACGACGAGATCGGGAAAGCCACAGCGGAAGGTCGCACGGTTTTCACCGTCAAGGGACGCGCTGTCGCTCCCAGCGATTCTCTGGTGGTCCGCAACTTCCGGTTTCTGCGCGCCGAGGAGGACGGGAAGGCGTTGCAAGTAGCCGCCTATCGTCCCGGCGATCCAGTCTGGGCGCGTTTTGAAATGACCGGTTACAAGTTGGGTGAAGGCAATCAGTTCGACATCGAATATGGTTTGCAAGTCCTGCGCGCGGATGGATCTGTGGCGTATTCCGAGCCTCAAGCCGCCACCGGGAAGGAAAAGACCTTCTACCCGCAGCACTATCAGCCGGGCGTTCTGAACCTGAACCTGGCGAAGGACCAGCCAACCGGCGAATACACAATCGTGCTTACCGTTCGCGACAACCTGAAGGGCCAGACTTACGAGACGCGCGAGAAATTTTCGGTCGAGTAATGACCAGCGCGTATTCCGCAATAGTAGGCTACTGTAAAACTACTTCCACTCCGCGGTGAAAATGTTGAACTCGTAGCGCGCCTTGGCGTCCTTGTCGGAGGCAAACACAATCTTCCTGCCATCCGGCGAGAACTCCGGAAAGGCCGTGAATCCGCCAAAATCGGTCACTTGTTCCAGACCGCTGCCGTCCAGATTGCACATGAACAGCTCGAACTTGCGGCCATCGCAGTTGTGCTTGTTGGATGAAAAAAGAATCTTCTTGCCGTCGGGCGTAAAGGTCGGCGCGAAGGCGGCGCAGCCAAAATCAGTGATTTGCTTTGCGTTCTTGCCGTCGGAGTCGGCCACGAGTAACTCCATCTTCATGGGCGATGTCAGGTTTTCACTGAGCAGCTCGCGGTATTTCTTTTCAGTTTCCGGCGTAGCGGGATGATTCGCGCGCCACGCCAGTTTCTTGCCGTCTCGGGACAACACGGGACCGCCATCGTAGCCTTCGGACTTGGTGAGCTGCTTCTTCGCGGAGCCGTCCGCATTCATGGTCCACAAGTCCAGATCGCCGGATTGCATCGACGTATAGACGATCTTGCCGGTCTTCCAGTTCACCGTTCCCTCGGCGTCGTAGCCCTGCGTCGACGTGAGCTTTTTCTGAATCTTGCCGTCGTCGGTGGCAAGATAAATATCGTAGCCAGGGTAGACCGCCCACACGTAGCCTTTACTGCGATCGGCGTCCGGAGGACAGGCGTCACCGGCTTCATGCGTCGACGCGTACAGAATGTGCTTGTTGTCGCCCAGGAAATAGCCGCAGGTGGTCCGGCCCTTGCCGGTCGAGACCATGTGCTGATCCGACCCGTCGGCGTTCATAATGAAAATCTGGTCGCACTGCAGCTTATCGCGCGTCGACTGGAAGATCAGACGCTTTCCGTCCGGGGACCAATAAGCCTCGGCGTTCTGGCCCCCGAAGGTCAGTTGCTTAATATTGTCCAGATGCGGCGCGATTTGCGCAAACAAACCGCCCGACATCAGAATGTATAGTAAGTGTCGATGCAAACCACTATCCTAGCGCATGTAGGGGCCCGCGCCCAAAACCGGAAATGC
>DATHOT010000238.1:0-24984 GCA_035484655.1 Bryobacteraceae bacterium
GGAATCAAGGCGCTGGCCAACTCTGTCCCTCTTGAAGGTCAGATCCGGCGAGCCGTACTCGCGGTGCTAGCTGGTTGCATCGTCATACTCGCGGTCGCGACACCTGAATCTATGCATTCCGCTCTCGAGGTGTTGACGCGATGCCTGGTTCCGGCGGCGGCCGTGTTTAGCGCTGACTTCATCGCCGGTAATTGGCGCCAGGAGAGGCCCAAGAAAGTTGACTGGATTTGCGCCGTCGCTATTTCAGCCGGCTTGGCGATTCCCTTCCTGTGGTCGTATTTGTTCGTGCCGGGCGAGCCCTGGTGGTTCCCGTGGCTACTGCCTTCTTATGCTGTCAGCTTTGTTACCTGCCTGATCTTACGGTTTGGCAGCCGTCTATTTGCCCGCCGACGCTTGCAGCTTCAGTGACGACAGGTCCCGGTGGAACATATAGGAAATCTCGATGGGCATGTTGTCCATGGATCTTACTTTCAGCACCACCTGATAATAGCGCGGGAAACCGGCTGGGGTCGCGAGTTTCGAGACCAGGGTTCGCGCCAGCGTCGGATCGGTGAAGGCCTGCACAGCGGCCATCACGCTCGCGATCTGGTTGCCGGAAAAATAAAGCAATTCGCCGTGACCGTAGATGCCGGGCATCAGGCTAATCAGCGCGTGGCTTTCGTCGGGAGAAGAATCCGGGATAAAAGCGGGCTCGCCAGGGCGGGGTTTGAGGTTTCGAATGCCTTCCGGCTCCAGAACGATCGGCTGGCCGGCCGAAAGCGCCTGAATCTGACGATTCCCGCTCGACGATCCGAGGAAGATGACATTATCCATAGTGACTTCCGGTATCGAGACCAGGTCACTCCGGGTCAGCAGGATGTCGGGCTTGCGGGCAGCCAAAAACTGACCAAGCAGGAAAGCCCCATTGGCGGTACCGACACTTGTGGATCCGGTTTCTTTCGACGTAGTTAGACAAAGCATGAGGGGACGGTTCGAGGAGATTAGCGGCGCCCAGAGCTGCTGTAATTCTGGTGTCCATTGGGCGGCGGCGGGCGGGCGCTCGACGCGCCAGAGGCGAAAGCCCAACAACGCAGCCACCAAAATGGCGAGCGCAAAGCTCACGCCGAGCAAAAACAAGCGTCCGTGCGCCGGATGCGCCAGCTGTTCCGGTTCGACCGAAGGCGGGCGCGGCACAAAAGTCATTTTGAATCCGCCCTTTGGCAGATCCACGATCACAGGATCGTCAGCGCCCTCAGTGCGGTAATAATCCGCCAACTTTTGACGCAAGCGACCGACATGCATGCGGACGGCGGATTCCTGCCGGGGATCAAAGGAGGCCGGCTTGGCGAAAACGTCCAGACCGACGGTGTATTCCTTGAGACCGTCGGCGGTTCCTTCCAGAGACTTTTCAGCGAGGTAGACGAGCAGGTTGCGATGTATTTCAGAGGTTCGGAACGCTTTGCTCTGGAGGATGCGCTGGATCTGCGCATGCGTCGCCTCCAGTTCAAGAACCATCGTTATACTGATGATACCGCGCGAGACCTATTTCGGTTCCTTGGTCCCGAGGTGCAGCAAGTCTTTGTTGTTCTCGAGACAAACGTACTCTTTGATCTCCCAGCCGGGCTGGAACTTCACTTTGAAACTGGTGGTCCAGGGCTTGGTGTAGTACTTCGGATCGTCGATGGTGGCCTCATACACCAAGGTGCGGTAATCGGGGCGGCGTAGTTTTTCGATCACGTGCAACTGGTCGCTGGCCGGATGGCCGACATAGTCGAGCCAAGTTCTACCGTTGAAGCCGACCGTGTCGATCACCAGCGTGTCGTTGCCTTCCCAATGCCCGACGGATTCTCCCAGCCAAGTGGGGTCGGGATCCTTGGAATGCTCGGCGTTCATCAAGACGACGCGATACATGTGCGAAGCGCCTTCGTAAAGAATCACGACACGATCGGGGAGTTGAATGATCTGGAAGGGATAAGGAGTGCCAGTGTAGCGAGGCACGCCCGCCGGCAGGCAATAGCCTTCCGGATCATCTTTCGAGTTGGAGGCACGCCGTTCTTTGAACAACTCCAAGCCCTCGGGCTTGAAGGGGACGTCAATGGCCTGAGTAACCCATTTTTTGTCAGCCCAATCAAGAACCCAAATGGGCGCCCAGACACCCTTGCCGCCGAAGTCAACCTTGCCATCGGGCAGGCGCGGCGTTGGTTGAACCTCGGTGGTGGCGGCGGCTCCCGCCGGTTTCGCCGCAGGCTGCGCATCCGCGTGAAACGAAGCCAGAGGCAGTAAAGCCGTGACCGCGCCCGCGAGCACAATACGATTCATTAATTTTGTCACGTTGAAATCTCCGGCAAAAGCCACTTAATACTTGGTGGGGCCGCCTTTGGAATCAGGGCTGCCATCGTCAGCCGATCCGGCAAATATTTTCCGCCCGTCGGACAGCTTCACATTTCGAGCGGATGCGAGAGTGGAACCATCCTTGGCGCGAAAAGCATCCAAGGTCACGACGTCGCCGATCTTCAGCGAGTTCCGAGTCCAACCGCGCCGGGAAAGTGCGTTGGGACTTCCCGTTTCCACATCCCAGTTCACAACCTTGCCGCTCTCGTCTTTCACATCGATATAAAAGTGAGTATGGGGATTCATCCACTCCACTTTCGTAACGACGCCAGTCACCGTCATGGGCTGATTGGAGTCGAATTCGGCAGCGAACGAATGATGCGCCAACATGGGCACCGTGGCCAGAAGCAGTCCGGCAATAGCAGAGAGAACGATGAGCAACTTTGCTTTCATGGTGATTCCTTCCACACTAACTCAGTTAGATGCCGCGGGGTCCATCAGATGCCGCGGGCATCTTGAGATTAATCCTACAGCTTCGAATTCTGATATGTCAAGAGCCTCTCAATGAGTACTTCTACCTCGCGCCGGTCGAAGGTTTGTCGAACTTCGCCGGATCAATGGGGACATTAGTCTTCACGTCGCTGAGCTTAAAGGAATCTTTCCCGTCTAACCAGGAGAAAGTATATTGAAATGGAAACTTGATCCCGCCAACATCCCGATAATCAGAATAATCAACTTGCGTTGGAACGCGGCCGATGGGCGTGCGCCCATAGCGCACCAACCGCACCAGCAGGCCCGATTCCTTGTCGAAGTACAACGTTGCGAGCAGGCCCCGCGGGCCGTTTCCCTGGACAACCTGGACATCGTGGCCGTTTACGCTATCTGGGAATCCGGCGTGCAAATTGGTCAACACCTTCTTGATCTGGCCTGGAAAGGAGAGTTCCGCGTCCAGCTTTGCACCGTCCAGCTCACTTCCGGTCAACTCGTACTCCTTCAACAGCGCTCGCGGGGTCTTGATCCAACCGACGCGGCCGTTGAAAGTTCGGGTGCTGTCTCCTCGTTCCGGGTGATCCTTAAACTGGATGATGGTGGTGCGCTGATCCGGAGCTTTCGCAAAAATCTGGACCGAGCCGCCGCCACCCAGCCCTTCATACCCGACGCCGCTCGCGGTGGCGACAAAACTAGTGAGACCGGCCAAACGCTGCGCGCCGCCGAGCGCCTGAATATATTTGTCGATGATCGGATCGGCGGAAGGCTGATCGGGAGATGCGGCGATGATGTCGTCCCGCTCTTCGTTAGGAGGGCCGTACAGTGTATCCAGCGCGATGGTGGTGGGCGGGCGGTCGCGACCGTGATGGCAGGTATAACAGGTCACCATTTGTGCTCCGCCGAAATTGGTGCGATTAATGACCGCGACCATTTCAACCATCTTGCGAGCGGTTCTTTTGCGCGGAGTGTCGGCGTCCCAAATAACCTTGTCGGTGCCTGCGCCGGTATGGCAGTCCGAGCAGTCGAAACCCAGGGCAGCAGACATGACTCCCATGCTGCCCATGAAATCGTCGACAGTGATTCCCTTTAAAGTGCTGGTAGTGACGTTCTTGAAGACTTCACCGGCGGACGGACCTTTCGTTGTTGCGGGAGCCTGGCCGGCTTGTGCTGAAGCGCGGCTGATGGACGAGAGGCCGATCAGACCTACGACCGTCATTCCCGTCAGCGCAAGGAAGAGTTTGTTGCCGCTCATATCGTACTTACGATTATTACTCCGATTCAAGGCAGGTCAAGATATATCAGTGATTGTTGACACAACTTTCCGGGGCGTGATAGCATACCACCCATGCGTCTACTCCTTGTAGTTGCCTTAGTGTTGCCGCTTTGCCTGGTTGGACAAGACAAGAAAAAGGGCCCGCCGCCGGAGCCGAAGAACTTGAAAGTTCTAACAGGCATGTCCGGCACGGAGGTCATTCAAGCGATGCGAGCATTTCGCACCGCGCTCGGTGTCGAGTGCGTGTACTGTCACGTGCAGGGCGATTTTGCCAGTGACGAAAATCCGAAGAAAGAAGTCGCGCGCATGATGATTTCGATGACCCGCGACATCAACGGGAAGTTCACCGATGGAAAGCGGCACGTGGGCTGCTATACGTGCCATCGCGGCTCCACTGAACCGCTCATGAACGCGCCGGACGCGCAAGCGAAGTAAATTAATTATTGGCAGGTCAGGGACCTGCCCCCCGACAACCTCCTAGCGGGGAGCCGGCGGGTAGAGGCTCAAGGCATTGTCGTGCAAGTAGCCACGGGCGATCTCTAGCGCCTTGTTCTCGGTTACTTCGTTCGAAGCCACCATTTCAGCTAGAGCCGCGGCCAGCGCGTCGCGCGCCGAATAGACGCCCAACCAGTAGGTCTCCTCTGAACCCAGAGCCGCGCTGTAGGGGTACGCGTCGCTGCCGAACGTGATCTTCTCAGGGTAAGTCTCCAGCCAAAACTTCAAGAGATTTTTCATTTCCGAAGGGTAGACCAGCGTTTCAACTTCCGAGGTATCGATGTAAACATTCTTCATCGACGCCAGCCAGATCACCTCCCGGAAATACGGGTAGCCGCCGTGGATGAGGACGAAGGTAGTGTTGAGGTAGCGCGGGTCTTTGACGACGTTCTCCAGATTGAGGACGTCGCCATTCCGCAGTCTGAAATAGTCTCCTTCCCCCACGGCTGTGTGGATATGCACCGGCAAATGCAGGCGCCCACCCTCCGTGACCAGGTAGCGAAAAACGTAATCCTGAAAGGTCTTGTAATCCTCCGGCGTGGGGACCCCGCCGGAATGGTATTTCTGATAGACGGCGGCCGCGGCCGCGCGCGGGGGATCGGCAAAATAGAGCGAGCGGAAGTAGCCGGCCTCAAACTTTTCGGCAATGCCGCCCTTCTTCTGGTTCTCCTCGAGGATGCGGGAAACGAAAGCCAGATACTCATCGAAACTGTTGGGCAAGCGGCTGATGCCGGCCTGCTGCATGTAGCGGTGCAGAACCTTTTCCTGGAGCGGGATGTACACACCTTCGTCGGGATTTTCAGCGGTGACGACCTTGTTATCGAAGGGGAAGAGGAACGAGTCGACGAAGAATACCCAACGGAATCTTTTCGGGTTGAGGTAACCAGCCATGGCCACGCGATTAGCTATGGAGGATTCAATGCCGCACTGATCGAGGATGTGGTCCCAATAACGGGTGCCTCCCGCTTTCTCAGCCGCGCTGGATCGTTCCTGCAACCACTGCATGTGCGGCCCGGACAGGTCTGAGTAGGGGTAGTCGAACAAGGCCTTGACGGCGACCACCAGCTCGGGATTCGTTTCACGCTGGCGGAAGGGCAGGTGTTGGGGGGGCGTGGCTTGAGCGTCCACGTCAGAATCGTCGCCGAATCCGGGGTGGGCGTGGTGGTCGAAAATTTTGATCGATTTGATTTTCTCCAAAAGGCGCTGATAAATCGCCGGAACATCTCCGGAGGGCAAAGCGCGCGACTGCGCCCAGGCAGGAAGCGTCCCAGCCGCGGCGAGGATTGCTACGAGAACCCGGTGAATTTGCATTCGCCTCATTATGGGCCCCTCCTTGTGAGGCCAGTTACAGCTTAAATTGAGAAGCGAGGATCGCCTTCCAACACTTGCCCCTCCAGCTTGGGCAGCTCCCCTTTGCTCCAAAGACGGGCACGATATTTCACGCGATAGGCAAGCGGGGTTCCGTCCAGGCGATCGCTGCGCTCGAGCGGACGTGGGATACAGACGAACTCAGTTTCCAGCCATTTGCCAGTCGCGCGGACGACCGAATAGCCGTGGCCGCCCATGTCGACGAACGAGAGATGCGGCGACAGATCGGGATTGGAAAGCGCGCGGGCCCGAGCGATGTCTCCGGTCTTCGCATATTCGAGGCAAGACCGCACGCCGTGCCGAAGCAGCAAATTTATGGTCGGCTGCGGGCGCTTATCGTCAGGACCCTGGCCGAGGTAGAGACATCGGAGCGGATGCTCTTTGGGGAGATTGTGTTCAAATGCCTCCACAAATCCAGGAGCGGAGATTGAGCCGGTGATAAACGCAATTCCGACCGGCTGAAACAATTTGGGTGGAAGCGATTTGGCGGCGAGCCCCGCCCAGAAACTGTGCCGGTCGCCCGCGACTGTAGCGAATCCGCTGATTCCATGCTCGCGCACGAAATCATAAATTTCACCGCGTTCCAGAAAAGCGCTACTCGGATCTCCTCCGCTGAAGGTTGCATAACCTGCTCCGGGCCAGGGCTTGGTCAAACCGGACGGTAGATTTTGCGGGTCGGCGCGCATGTCCAGAGTGCCGGCCGTATTTCCCCATATCTTCCAGGTGGCGGTGGAAGTCCGCAGCTCTTTCAGAAACCAGGCCTTCTGTTCGGCGCCCAATACAGTCTGCGGAGGCTCATCTTTGCGAAAATTCGGGACGTCGACGTTGCCCAAGCGAATTGAGGCCGGAGGTCGTCCCTGGTCGTGCGCCCGCGCTGCGTCCATGATTTCCATGGCTTCTTCGGGAACCAACTCAGGAAAATCCGGGCTTGAAAAAACTTTGGCTTCCGCTCTTCCGCTGGGATCTTCGGAACGATAGCTATGTTGGTCCGTAATGATCAGATCGACATGGCGGCCCCAGCGAATTGTCCGGTAGCCTCTCAGGCTATGGATCGCGGCGAGGTTGTTCGGTTCCTGGCCGAGGCCGTGTTCGTCGAAGCGATTGATTGGCGCGTCCACGACCTTCGGCGGATTAAAGAGATCCATTGATGCCCCGCTTGGCTTTGACATCCGCGCCGGCTGATATTCAAAGAACGCCTGATTGGCGGCTACTTTCCGAGTCTGGGCAGGCCGCGTCACTCCTTTGAATAACTGCAAGCCTTGCCATCCGAGCCAACTGAACTCGTGGTTGTCCCACATGTTGACGAAGGGCCAACGGGCGCGGGCATCCTGCAAGTCGGGATCGCGAAGATACGCACGATAGACCGCGCGATAATCCGCAAGCGTTGTAGGAATGTGGAAATCATCGATCCTTTCGCCATGTTCGTAGCGAACGATGTCGCGCAGTCTGCGATCGTACATGCCGCGCGGGCGGTCTTCGGGATACCAGACGATTTCATAGATAAAATCGCCGAGGTGCAAAACGAAACCGAGGTGATCGTGCTCAGCGGCCCGCTCGTCTTCGAAGATCATACGGCGATACGCGCTCTGCGCGCCTTGATTCGCGTTTTGACAACTGACGAAGGCAAAGGACACGGGTCTCGGGTCACTCGGTGCTGGAGCGGTGATGGTTCGCCCGATCCGGCTGCCTGCGCCGTCCCGATCGGTGAAGCGATACCAATAGACACGCGCCGGCTTAAGACGGCCGACCAGCACGCGGCAGGTCCAGTCGGATTCTTTAGAAACAACCGCGCGCGCCGTGGCTACCACTTTCCGAAATGTGTCATCTTCAGCGACTTCGACCAGCAGGGTTTCGTCGCGATCGGCCGGATACGGGCGGCGAGTCCACAGCAGCACGCTGTTACTCTCCGGGTCTCCTGAGGCGACGCCTTCGGGATAGAGATCGCGGCGTTCGTGCCATGAGATGCGAGACTGCGCGCCTGTGGGCTTTCCCCACGCTGCCGACGCGCCAATGGCGGCGGCCATCTTCGCGAAAGTGCGCCGGGTGATACGAGCCATGCGCGGTCTTACTTTCCTGCCGGTGCTTGGTGCTTGATGAATCTGTCGGCCCAGGCAATAAAGTACTTCCAATTCGGGGCATCGGTGTGTCCACCGTCGTGCTGGCGCCAGGCAAGGTCACCATTGAGCAAGCCCGAATTCACCGGCGGCATCTTCGCGGTGTGGTAATCTTCCGCGATCCCCAGATCTTTGGCACCTAATAGCCTGAATACCGGCTCAGCCGCAACCGTCGCCATGTAACTGCCCTGCTGGTCGAGCCACTTGGCGTCGCCTTTTTCGGGGATGCCGTAACTGATGAAGGTCAGGCGCGGGGCGCACAACGCGATCAGCTCGTGCGCATCTACCGGCAAATCACCGGCATTCTTGCTTCCAAAAGCGGCGTCAGCGGCGCCATACTTCATGAAGTTTCCGGCCATCCAATGATATTCTCCAGTTCCCGTGAGATTCTCTACAGCCTCTCCCCAATTGCGGCGGTGCAGTTTAGCGCCGCCCTCGCCGGATGAACCGACCAGAACAAGAGCGAAGCGTATATCGAACGCCATGGTCACAAGGGCCGCTTTGCCATAGCGAGAGACGCCTTCGATACCGACATGTTTGGCGTCGACGGCTCGATCCTTCTCCAAGTAATCGAGGCCGCGCGAAGCGCCCCACGCCCAAGCTCGCAAGGCTCCCCAGTCGTCCGGCCTACGCGGTTGACCTTTGTTGGTCAGTCCGATAATGCCTCGGGTTAAGCCGGCCCCGTTGTCGGCCTGAATACTCACGGGACTGATCATCACGTAGCCCCAGCCATCGGCAATGAGCTGCTGGGTTGCGGGGGGATCGGCGCCGGCAGCAGCGGGGATGGCCGGCGTTGGCAGCCCACCCCGGCCGAACATCATCATCAATGGAACAGGACCTGAGGCGTTGGCAGGAGTCACCACAGTCATCTGAATATCCACGCTGATCAGCGGATAGGACGAATTGTCGACGTGCCCTACCAGCTGTTTGGCGCTGACTGCGTAAGAGCCGACCTTGGTGTATTCCGTGTGCACGACCGTCCACGTCACCTTGGGCACGTTTTCAGGAACACGGCCCAACACCTCGCGCTCAAAATCCTGGATGATCTCGGGGCGGCGCTGCTTCCACCACGTTTCCGCGGTCGTGACCTTGACGCCGTTCTTCAGCGTCAAGACGTCGGGCAGGTTCGGAAAAGGATTGGCCTTAGACTCGTCGTAATTTGCTTGGTTCGGTGCATCTTCCTTACCACTGGGACCGGGGCGCAGAGCCTTGATACCGAGCTGATCCATCATGTTCTGATGGTCTTCAGCCGCGGTCCAATTCATCGGTTGCGGGAAGGCGGACTGTTGGGCACAGAGCTCGATCGTGAGGCAAGGCGACGCGACCGCCAGCAACCATAGCATCGATCTCATATGCTATCGAGCGTAATAGCATTCTGAGGTGTTGACAAGCCCTTATTGCAGCGAGAGAACCACGAAGGACTGTGTCGAAACGCCGCCGACTGTGGCCAGGAGCGGCTGGTCACCAGTGCCGAGGCCAGCTGGAATAGTCAGGTTGATCTGATAGAGTCCGGCGCCAGAGATCCCGGAAAAGAACGGAGTGACGCTGGCGCCGTGAATCTGAAGCTGGACTGCGTTCGTGGTCGGGGCGGCGCCAGAGTATGCGTGGCCCGCCGGGACGGTCGGATTGGTCGGGCCAAAGCCGACGCCGAAAAGCTCGACCACATCTCCGGCCTTGGCGGCGACCGTCTTGTAACCAAGCGACGTGCCGGTGGGTCCGACGATATCGTAGGAGCCTCCGCCGTAAGTCCCGGATCCATCGGATCGGAGAATGATGGCCGCCACGTGCGTGGCATCGAGAAGCGAGAAGGAAGGACCGAATGACGCGAGATTTACGGTCGAGGTTGCGGTTGCGCCGCCACTGGTCACGGTCACGTTCACGATCCCGGTGGCTGTGTCATCAGGAACCTGAATGTTGACCTGCGTTGGGCTGACGTACGACAGATAAGCGGGCTTATTGTTCACCATCACGCTAGTGCCTCCGAGCGAGGTGGGGAAGTCGCCGTTCCAGGTCGCTGTGCCGCCGGCTAGGTTGGTCCCATAAATGTCGACCCACGAACCAGGCTGGATTGCGGTTGCGGTCTTGCTGTCGTGGGGAAGGATACCGCCCGAGCCGATAGTGGGCGAGGTCGTGCTGGCTGGTGAAAGCTGGAGCGAGGCGAGGTAAGTATGAGTGAGACTCACGATCAAAGCACCGCTTCCAGCGTTGCCCGCCGCGTATAAAGTAACGGTGCCGACGTTGGTCGACGGCGGGGTCCAATTGAAGCTGTAGGTCGCGGCGGGCGCCGCACTTCTGGTGTAGCCAGTAATGTTGTGCTCGATCCACTGGAGCGTGTTGCCGGAGGGACAACTCCCGGCGAAAGGCACGACAGCTGGAGTCTTGCAGTCGATGACCTGCGTGTTCCCATCTGTTGAAGTCAATGTTCCAGCGCCCATCAACTTCGGACTGCTGTCGACGCGCGCGCTCAGCTCAAAGCCGTATTTTCGTTCGGTGGAGTCTGCAACGGTTACCTGAATCTGCTGAGCTTGTCCGGGAACATAAGTGGTCCCACCCGCGGCGACAATTTTGACCGATCCCGGGCCGCTGTTGGGAGCGTCGGTGTGACACCCAGAGGCCATGCATCCAGTGGGATTGTCGCCCGGAGCGGCGGTGTAGCCGGGGTCTGGGCCATATTCATAGGCAAAGATGGCTATCGATGCGATCGCAAGAATAAAAGGGGACGACTTAATTAGTAGATTTCTTCGTTTCGACATCGTGGACCTGTTTATTCCTCCTCTAGTCTCAACCCCGTTCACGCGCCAGGGTTTCCCAACAAGCGCAAATCGAAATATTAACATTTCTTGTGTTGGCCTTATCTCTTGACGTCACCAGCGCACAGCAGTATGATTGGCTCCGGACTTTAGGGTTTCACAGAGGAGGCGCCCACGTATGGCAGCTTATAGCTTAACGGTCAACGGAAATGCTGTTTCGTTGAACGTCGACGATCCGAATACTCCGCTACTTTACCTGCTTCAGGAGAACTTACAGCTGAATGGACCGAAATTCGGTTGCGGCCTGGGGCAGTGCGGCTGCTGTACGGTGCTCCTGGATGGCCAACCGATCCGCTCCTGTATTACGGCCATCTCAGACAGCGCCGGACATGCAGTGACCACCATCGAAGGTCTCGGCACGACGGACAACCCGCATCCGATTCAACAGTCATTTATCAACCAGCAAGCGATGCACTGCGGTTATTGCCTCAGCGGGCCCATGCTCTACGGAAAGGCATTCATCGACCAGAATCCGGGTGCGACGAGCGATCAGATCCTGGCGGCGCTAGGCCAAACCCCATTGTTATGCCGCTGCCATTCGCACAGCCGCATGCTTCAGGCGTTGGTGAATTACGCACAGGGGACCATATGATGCTGAGAAATGCAGTAAAGCCAATTGAGCCATCCAGCATGACGCCGGATGCCTATGCAGCGTTAAAGAAGGCGGGGTCCTCGCGGCGAGATTTCCTACGAGGCGCGGGCGTGATGATCATCGGCTTCAGCATGGCTGGCAAAGCCACGAAGCTGGCGGCGCAGAGTCCGATCAATCCGACCGGGTTGGTGGACGCAACGCTGGTGGATTCCTGGCTCGCTATCGGCGCAGACGAAAGCATTACCGCGTATTCGGGCAAATGCGAGTTCGGCCAGGGCTTTGAAACGGTCCAGTACCAGTTGATCGCCGAAGAACTCTCGGCGCCGATGAGCAACATCAAATTGATCTTTTGCGACACGGGCTTCACTCCGGATCAAGGTGTCACCTCCGGCAGCCAGTCCCATCTGGCCGAGTTCGGTCCGGGCGGTTTGCGCCAGGCCCTGGATACAGCGCGGGATGCCTTGCTGCAGTTGGCGTCGCAGCAACTGGATGCTCCCGTCGGCCAGCTGTTTGTACAGAACGGCGTAGTGTACCTGCAATCGGATTCCACCCAGTGGGTGACTTACGGTCAATTGGTCCAAGGCACCCGATTCAATCTCACGCTGAACCCGAACGCAGTGCCGAAGAATCCGAGTCAATACACAATCCTTGGAACTTCGGTGCCGCGCGTCGACATACCTGCCAAGGCTACGGGGCAGTTTCAATACGTCCAGAACGTGCGTGTGCGAGGCATGCTGCACGGAAAGGTAGTCCGATCGCCGATATGGGGCGCGCACGTGGTCAGTGTCGATCAGAGTTCCGTGGCCGGCATGCCCGGCAATCCGCAGGTGGTGGTGAATAACGACTTTGTCGGCGTGGTCGCTGACACGGAATGGCACGCCATTATGGCTGCGGCGGCATTGAATGTGACCTGGTCTAATGCCGACCCGCTGCCGAGCTTTAGCGGTCTTTACGATTACATGCAGCAGCAGGCATCGTCGGATTCATATACGGTGAATTCCGGCGATACAGCCCAGATGCTCCAGCAGGCGGTCCAGGTGGTGAGCGCGCAGTATCTGCATCCCTACCAGATGCACGGAGCGATCGCCAGCTCGTGCGCGGTTGCCGACGTCCAGGGAGGAACCGGCGCCAATGCTACCGCGAAGATCTGGTCTGCAACCCAAGGCGTTTATCCTCTGCGCGACAGCGTGGCGGTGGTTCTCGGAATTCCGAACGGCAATGTGCGGGTCACATTCGTGGAGGGATCGGGCTGCTATGGATGCAATGGCAACGACAACGTGAGTTTTGATGCAGCGTTGCTGTCGCAGGCCGTCGGCGCACCAGTGCGAGTGCAGTATTCACGAAAGGATGAAAACACAGCCGGCGAGAACTATGGACCCGCGCATGTGAACAAACTGATGGCCGGGGTAGACAAATCCGGTCAGATCATCGTGTGGACTTCGGAGGCCTGGACCCTTAGTAAGGGCGGCCGGCCAAGCGCGACCGCTCCCGGCAATATTATTACCGGTGCACTGGTTGGATTCCCGGCGCCGGTGCCCACTCCGTCGGCGGCCACAGCGCCCAAAACCTTCGCCAACAACAGCAATACGGCTTGCAATTATGTTACCGGTGTTGTTGGTACAAACGCGCCAGGGGGCACCGGAACTATCGCCAGCCAGCAGGTACTTGTGCATACGATTCCGTCGCCCTACTTCACTGGTCCCTTGCGATCTCCGGAACGGCTTCAGAACACCTTTGCGAATGAGTCGTTCATGGACGAAATAGCGGCGGCCGTAAAAGCCGATCCGGTTCAGTTCAGGCTAAAGCACCTCAAGGACCAGCGCTTGATCGCGGTGTTGAACGCGGCGACGATGGCCGCGAACTGGGATACGCGACCTTCTCCTAAACCAGGCAACGCCTCCACCGGTGTCGTGACAGGCCGTGGTGTCTCGTGCGTGCTGTACGAAGGGAACAACGGTTATTGCGCATTGGTCGCACAGGTCTCAGTGGACCAGGATGCCGGCACGATCACGGTGACCAGTCTCACGGCCAGCCAGGACTCCGGCCCACCGTCGAACCCGGACGGTTTAAAAAACCAGATGGAAGGCGGCGCATTGCAAGGTATGAGCCGGGCGCTGTTCGAAGAGGTGAAGTGGAACGACCGGGCCGGCATCATCACGTCCACCGACTGGACATCTTATCCGGTATTCCAGTGGGGCATGCCCATACCGCAGTTAAAGACGGTGCTGCTCGGTCCGCTGAACGCGCCGAAACTGGGCGCCGGCGAGTGCACCATCACGTTAGTTGGGTCGGCCATCGCCAACGCAGTTTTCGATGCTACCGGTGTTCGCATGCGGCGGATTCCTTTCACGTCCGCGAATTTTCTGGCGGCGAAGGGGAGCTGATTCGGCGGGCGGAGAATCCGCTAATATAAAAGCGTTCGTTTAGCAGAGGTTCCGCAATCGGAGGACGATGTGTTGGATACCTGGCGGCGTTCGATCCTAGGCGCCCTCGGCTGGTTAGCCGTGAGCGCGATTCTACCGGCGCAAACCGCGTCGTTCATTTTCCGTAACCAAGTATCGACCGGACTCAATCCAGTATCGTTGGCTTTTGGCGACTTCTTTGGCGGCCGAACACCGGCGCTGGCGGTAGCCCAGCGGGGAGCAGCCAGCGTCGCGATTTTGCGGAGCTTAGGCCAGGGGTTTTTCTTCCAGCCCTTCGCGAGCCAAGAAACCGGGCTCAGTCCGCGCGCGGTGGCCACAGGCGACTTTAATCGCGATGGAATACTCGATCTGGTGGTGGCCAATTTCGGCTCAGGCACCGTCTCCTTGTTCCTGGGAAACGGGAATGGCACGTTTCGCCTTTTCCTGACCTTGAACGAACTGAGTCCCTCTTCGCTGGTAGTTGGAGATTTCAACGGCGATGGATTATTGGATCTCGCGGTGTCCCATCAGAGTTCCAATAGCGTCTCCATTCTCCTGGGCAATGGTAATGGAGCATTTCGGCCAATCTTTGATTTTGCGGTGGGAGTGGGCCCGGTCTCGATGGCGGTGGGCGACTTCAACGGAGATGGCATTCCCGACTTGGCGGTAGCCGATTCGACTTCGAACGAGGTTTCCATATTGCTCGGCATCGGCAACGGTGCGTTCCGCAGCGCCCTCAATTTCCCCGCCGGGACAACCCCGGCCTATCTTGCGTTGGGCGATTTCAATCGCGATGGCATGCTGGACGTGGCAGTAGTGAACAATACCAGCGCCGGAACGGTCTCGTTATTGATCGGCAACGGAAATGGGACGCTCCAGTCTCTGCTCAGTTTCGACGTGGGGCCGCTTCCCTCGTTCATCGTGGCGGCGGATTTCAATCTCGATGGCAACCTCGACCTCGCGGTCGCTAACACCGGCGCCGATACGGTCTCAATTCTGATGGGTACCGGGACCAGGGCGTTCCTACCTCGCCTCGACTTCACCGCGGGCGATGGACCCGCCTGGATCAGCGTGACGGATTTCGACGCCGACGGCAAGCCCGATCTGGTGGTGGCCAACAGTTTGTCCAACACCATCTCCATGCTGGCGAATACTACGTTCATACCGAACCAGCCCAGCATCACGGATCATTCCGTCGTCAACGCTGCCAGTTTCATCGACGGATCGGTAGCTCCGGGCGAACTGGTAACAATTTTCGGATCGAACTTAATGGGAACAACAACGACAACCACGACGACAAGCCATACAAGCGTGCTGTTCAACGGCATCTCGGCTACGCTGCTATACGCGGGTAACAACCAGGTGAGCGCGATCGTACCGAACGGGGTTGCCGGCCAAAAGGAAACACAAGTGGTGGTGGGGCATGATGGCGTGCCGTCGGGGACCCTAACGATTCCCGTTGCGGCTAGCGCTCCTGGTTTGTTTACCTCGACGGCCACCGGCACGGGTCCAGCCGCTGCCCTGAATGAAGACCTGTCGATGAACTCCGCTTCCAATCCTGCCGCACAGGGTTCCATTGTGGTGCTATTCGGAACCGGCGCCGGCAGTCCTGTTCTTCCGGTGGCGGTGACGATTGATGGCCAGGCCGCGAAAGTGTTGTACGCAGGCCCGACCGGCGATTCGCTGGCCGGGGTGATCCAGGTGAACGCTCAATTGCCTGATGGCATTCATTCCGGAGTCGTTCCGGTGGTGCTGCGGGCTGGTAGCGGAGTGAGCCAGCCGGGTGTCACGGTGGCCGTGCAGTAGCCAGACGCTATTGGTAGGGCGGACCCCATGGTCCGCGCGGGACGCCCCCGTCCCGCTCTCGCCTGGGCCAAGTCAGCACGTTGCAAATACCAGAAGGCCGACCAGGGGTCGGCCGCGGACCAGGGGTCCGCCCCACTCATTCTTGAATGCCTATTTCGCTAAGGGGCGGTCGATTTTGCGGTCGGCCATGGCCGCCTGGTAGGCAAACCACGCCATCACCGCGGCTGCTTGGCGAATGTCGTTAACGTTCACGCGATCGACCGTGTCCATGTTGGTGTGGTGCGTACGAATGTCGTAGTTCACGTAGTCCTGGATGGGATTGAACCCGGGCACGCCGGCATCGATGAAGCTCAAATGATCGGTTGCGCCGACCGGCTCGATGACGTTCCGCCGCACGCCCGCGGGCTTCAGCGGCTCCAGCCAGGCATCGAAGAGCGGCTTGGCGGTTTCCTGATTCTGCATGAACCAGCCGTAAATCGGCCCGGTGCCGTTGTCGATGTTGAAGTAGACATCGAACTTGTTGCGAGCCGCGGCATTGGCATCGCCGGCCAGATGCTGCGTCACCCAGGCGCGCGATCCCAACAGGCCCTGCTCTTCCCCGCCCCACAGAGCGACACGAATGGTGCGGCGCGGCCGCGCACCGACGGCTTTGAGTATCCGCATGGCCTCCATCACGGTGGTCGAGCCGTCGGCGTTGTCGGTGGCTCCCACGCCGGTGTGCCAGGAGTCGAGATGGCCGCCGATCATGACCACTTCGTCGCGCAATACCGGGTCGGCGCCGGGCAGTTCGGCGAGCACATTGTACGCGTTGCCGCCGTCGGCGTCGTAGAAGCGCGATTGGACATTGATCCTCAGCTTCACCGGGACGTTGTGCTGCAGCATGAGCGCGATCATGTTGTACTGCTCGGCGCTCAGCGTAACGGACGGCACGGCGCCTGGACCGAGATCGCGGCCGGTCACGAAGACAGTACCGTGCTCGCCACGGCTGGGTTTCAGGATCACGCCCGCGCCGGCCTCGCGAAGTGATTGCGTCATTCTTTGCGCGGCGGTAGGAGTGGTGGGGCGCGCCTGCCCGATGCCCGTGGCATAGGCGGCCGATAAAGGCACGTATTCCGAATCGCTCGGCTGTGGCCGGTCTTTGCGGACGAAATTGGTCATGATGGGATCCGTCATGACGATGGCGCCTCGCAGTTGAGCGCGCAGCGCGTCGACTTCCGCGGGTGACTTACCGCCGACAAACAGGGGCTCGGCGACAATCTCGCCGGCGGTGGATGCCGACCAGCCGTCGGCATAGCCGATCAGCGGCAGATAGCGCGGCTCGATCATCTCCACCGTGAGTTTTTCGAGGGTCCAGCCCCGGCCGAAATGCCACGGCTCCAGATGCGCGTTGGCCAGCCCGTAAGACGCCAGCCGATCCCGCGCCCATTCCGCGGCGCGCTTGTGGGCCGGGGACGCCGTAAGCCGCGGACCGATTGTTACGGTGAACATATCGAAGACCGGCTCGACCTGCGAACGATCGAAGGTCTCGCTATGAATCTTAGCGAGCAGGTCGCGATCGACCTGCGCTTGGGCCGGTGCGAGGACGGCGCCAGCCACCGCAATGATCAATCCAGATAACAGATGCTTTTTCATAGCGGCGTTATTCTAACACGCCCAAGAATGCCCTCGGCGCTTTCGCCCAAGGTACACTTGACGCCGGTGTAATCGCATCTGGGGACGCCTAAGTCGTCAGTGTTAAATTTGCCCGGCAAATCGGCGAATGGCAGTAGAGCCGCCTAGGTGTGTCGTAGTATGCTTAAAAATGGAAATCAAGTCCTGGGGAGGTTTCAGCATGCTCGCAAGGTCACGCGGGTACAGATTGTTAGCTTTATCGTTCTTCCTTTCTACGGGCGCCTCGTGGGCGCAAATCACCGCTATTGAAGGGGACGTCAAGGGCACCGATGGTCAGATGGTCAAGAACGCGCAGATACTCATCGAGCGCGAGGACATGAAGGGGACCTACAAAGGCGCCAAGACCGATAAGAAGGGCCATTACATCTACAATGGACTTCCGATCGGCAGATACACTGTCAGCGTCATGGTCGATAACCAGAAGAAGGACCAGATGGAGCACGTTCAAACCAAGCTGGGCGATCCGATTCCGGTTAACTTCGACCTGAAGCAGTCGGCCGCGGCGCAAGCCCCCGCCGATCCCGGTTCGGTGTCCAAAGACCAAGAGCGCGGGATGAGTAAGGAACAGAAGGACGCCCTGGAGAAACGGGCCAAGGAAAACGCTGCCGCCATGGCGAAGAACAAGGCTCTGAACGATGCCTTTAACGCCGGCAAGGAAGCGTTGACCGCCAAGAACTACGACGCGGCCGTGGACGCCTTCAAGAAGGGCGCCGAGCTGGATGCCAATCAGCACGTCATTTGGGCCAATCTCGCCGATGCGTACGTAGCCATAGCCGCCACCAAGACGGGCGCGGAACAGCAGGCGGCCCTGGATCAATCGTTGGAAGCCTACCAGAAGGCCATCACCATCAAACCGGATGAGGCTCCGTATCACAACAATTACGCGCTGGCGCTGGCCAAGGCGAAGAAGATCGAGGAAGCCAAGGCGGAGCTGACCAAGGCGGCGCAGCTCGATCCGACGCAGGCCGGGAAATACTACTACAACCTGGGCGCGGTGTTGGTAAACACTGGTCAAACCGCTGCGTCCGAGGATTTCTTCAAGAAGGCGATCGAAGCCGATCCGAACTATGCCGATGCCCAGTTCCAATACGCGACCGCGCTGTCAGCCAAGCTGTCCACCGGAGCGGATGGTAAAGTGACGGCTCCTCCCGGCATGCAGGAGGCGCTGAACAAGTATCTCGAGCTTCAGCCGAACGGACAGTTCGCCGACGCAGCCAAGGGCATGCTACAGATGATCGGCGCCACCATCCAGACCGACTACAGCAACCCCAACGCCAAGAAGGGAGCCACTAAGAAAAAGTAGGCGGGCACCGGCATCCGGGTTCGTTTTCCCATTGACGGTGCGGTAGATTCGTGTAAGAGTCTCTACAAGCTCCCAAATGTCCGGGCCCATAAACCTGTTTTGGTACAGTTCGGTAGCGGTGCAGCTGCTGTTCTGCATTCACCTGGTCTGGACGCGCTTGGCCAGGAACTACCCTATTTTCACGCTGTACCTGGGGTGTTCGGTGGTTGGTTCCCTGGCGGCGATGTTCTTCATGAGGGGGGCTATGGGGGCCCGGCTGCCTCTCTCTTACACCTATTTCTGGCTGTGGACTGAACCGGTCCTGCTGCTGCTTCAAATCGCGGTGGCCCTGGAAGTACACGCGCGAATGTGGACGGAACACTCGGCCATGGTCCGGCCAGCCAAGCCGTTGCTGTTTTTTGCGCTCATAATCGCTCTGGTCTTTGCGGCCATTCCTTTGAAGGCTGAACTCAGCCGCTTCAGCGCGATCCAGTTAAGGGCTATCATGCAGTTCGAATTCCTGGCCAAGCGTTACATCTCGACCGTGCTGGCGATTTTTCTAGTCTTCTCCGCGGTTCTATTTCTGATAGTTATTCACAATAGTCTGAGGAGCAGCTTATTTCGACATGAAGGAATGCTGGCGGCATACTTCGGCATTTACGCCGTGGCCTACTTCTCAATTGATATGGGCTGGGCCATGCCCACTCTAGTCAATAATTACCTTGCTTCCGCATTGACCCTTTGCTTTGTAGTGTGGATGAGCGTCTTTAAACCTCGCGAGGAATTATTGGAGTCATAATTCCGCAAGTCCCGGCAAAGCAACTCGCCTGCCGGGACTTGGGTTCATTTCTCTTTTACTTCTGATCCGGGCACTCCGGGGGGCAGGTTGGAATGGGAAGGTCCGTACGCACTTGCGAAGACAACGGGGTTGCGTTCTGGACAACAATGATGCTGGCGGCGGCAAGCGCGAGCCAGAAAGATAATGTGAGGTTTTTCATAAGTTTCTCCTTTGTACGCGGTCTGATCGCGCTTAAGAGCGCATGACCGCGAGTACGGAAACAGCATCTCACACTATCAAAAGGGCAAAAATACGGGTATAGAACTAAAGTGCCGGTACTGACTACTACTCTCTCCAGCGTCGCCGCAGATTCCAAAACAAACGCAGCCATTTATGTTTTCGTAAACATAGCTTAAAGAGAGCGTCTTTTTTAGAAATAATACTCTCATTTATCGCGGCAAGCAAACACGATTTCTACCGACACTGTCGCTCGGCTCGATCGGCGTATTTGTGAGAGGGGTACACTACCGGAAGGTGGTGATCGGGGGCCTAATTTTCCAGGGAACGAACCAGCGGCGGACTTCGTCTATAGAGTCAATAAAGCAGCAAGTCTCCGTGCGGCGACCCTTTCCCCAACAAACCAACCCCGCACGGGGACCCCTTTACGTTTTCTGACCAACCCTTTCGCCGATTGCCACGTCAGACTGTACGTAGCAGCTAGCCTCCGTGCGGACCCTTTCCCCAAAAGCCAACACCGCACGGAGGCATCCTCCACTGTCCCGGTGAATATTATAGCCCCCTGTCCGAAATCGGACAACAGTTAAAACTTCCCAGCAGAAACAGCGTCTTACCTGCGGAGGCAAACGCGAGATGTCCAAAATTATGTGGGGGTTCTTACTGGGAGTCCTGGCAATTGGAGCCCAAGCCCAAGGACCGGGGAATCGCCATGCTTCGCAAAAGGGGGTGGACCGGATTACCAAGGAAGTCCGGCATGAACTGGTGATGCTGCCGTATTACAGCGTGTTCGATGACTTGGCTTACAAAGTCGACGGCGACACGGTTACATTGTTCGGCGCTGTAACACGGCCAACGTTGAAGTCGGATGCCGAGAACGCCGTGAAGAAGATCGAAGGCGTCGAGCGCGTGATCAACAACATAGAGGTTCTGCCGGTTTCTTCCAACGACAATCAAATCCGGCGAGCCGTTTATCGGGCCATCTACGCCCAGCCCGGCCTGGATATGTACAGCTTACGCGCAGTCCCTACCATTCACATCATCGTAAAGAACGGGAATGTCACGCTTACGGGCGCCGTCGCCAACGAGGGCGATAAAGAACGGGCGAACATCGCTGCCAACGGCGTGCCCGGAGTATTCTCGGTTAAAAACGATATTCAAGTAGGTCCTTAGCCGGTTTTCTGGCGAGCAGCGGCCGGTTAAGGAACTCGATCAATGGCGCCATGGCGCGAAAGCGGTCGGCGACCTCGCGGTAGAGCTGTGGCGTAGTGCTCAAGGACGCATCGAGAGTTGTGTCCAGAATCCAGTCCTTCATTTTGATCAGCTCGATGGCGGGGTGCGCAGGGTCGAAGCCCTTGGGCGCGCGCGTCAGTTCGTCGCCCTGCAACTTGCCCAGCAGCCGGCGGACCTTGCGGTCGGCCAGAACACGTCGCAGCTCCTGGTGATGCTCGGCTATGTGAGTGCGAACCGTGAGCATGGTGTCGGGCGAGGGATGATAGATCCCACCGGCGACCTCAATCTGGTCGTTTGAAACGCTGAAGTAGAAGCCGCTGGCGGCAAGCCGCTCGCCCCCGCGCCGCGCGAATGAAGCAGCGATGTGCGTCTTATAAGGCGTCTTGTCGGCGCTAAAGCGCGTATCTCGATAGATTCGAAAGACCGCCTTTTTGGGATCGGTGACGTACGCCGGCGCAAACTTGGCGAACTCGCTATTGAGCGCGGTGATCAGTTCCATCATGGGCGCTTTGACGTGCTCCTCGTAGAGATTCTTGCGGGGCTGGAACCATTCCCGGCGATTGTTGCGCCTCAGGCTCCGGAAGAATGTCATCATCTCTTTAGGGAATCCAGGAAAACCAGCTGGCACAAATCCTCCTAATAAGCGCGCCACAACGGAACGCCGTGGCAGCATCTGCTAAATCGGTTCGACGACGCCACGGCCTCTTGTGGCGCAGGCATACTCCTTTATAATTTGACAAGATGCCCGTCCGGACAGAAACCATCGAGCGTCTAAGCAACCTTCCCAATTTAGCGATCTCGCAAGGAACTTTGTTGAGCCGGTGTACGCGCTTCGGGATCGGCGGTCCGGCGGAAGTGTTTGTGGAGACCTCCGACGAGCAGAGCTTCATGCAGGCTTTCGCTCTGGCGCGAGCGGATGGCGCCGATTATACGGTGATCGGCGACGGAACCAACTTGATTGTATCGGACTCGGGATTTCCCGGCATTGTGCTGCGCTTCACGGCCCGGCATATTCACAGCCAGGGGATGACGGCGCGGGCACACGCGGGCGCGGAGCTGCAGACGTTGGTGGATAACTGCATCGACCTCGGACTCAAGGGCCTCGAGACCATGACGGGCATTCCGGGCTCGGTGGGCGCGGCAGTGTACGGCAATGCGGGCGCCTATGGCCACTCGATCGAGGAGCGGATTCAAGGTGTGCGATTTTTCGACGGGGCCGAGGTAAGGGTCTTCAACAAAGCGGAGTGCGAGTTTCACTATCGCGAGAGCATATTCAAGCGCCACAAAGACTGGATCATCTTTGGAGCCGTGCTGGAGCTGGATCCCGCTCCGGCCGCAGAATTACGAAAAACCGCCGACGAGATCTTCCAAATCCGTCTCGCGAAATATCCGCCGACCATGAAGTGCGCAGGCAGCATCTTCAAGAATCTGATCCTGGCCGAGCTGCCCGTCGAAGTGCGGCGGCAGATTCCTGAGCGGGTGATCCGGGAAGGCAAAGCGCCATCGGCCTATTTCCTGGAGCAAGTGGGCGCGAAAGGGATGAAGAGCGGCGACATTCATGTGGCGGATTATCACGCCAATCTAATCTACAATGCCGGCCAGGGGACGGCGAGCCAATTGTGCGAGATCATCGGCGAGCTGAAGTCGCGGGTCCGCGAGCGGTTCGGGCTGGAGCTGGAGGAAGAGGTCCAATATGTCGGATTTCCCAGGAACGGTGGCTCGGGGGCGCCTTAGGCTTGCACGCTTCTGGCTCTGAATTCGTAATATAAGTAAAGAATATGCGATTGGCGTTGTTGGCCGTACTGGGTCTGGGGATATTGCAGGCTGAAGACCGGCGTGTGCCAGTCATCGTGGAACTGTTCACGAGCGAGGGCTGCTCGAATTGCCCTCCGGCCGATCAGCTGCTGGCGCGCCTGGAGAGATCCCAGCCAGTGGCCGGCGCGCGCGTCATCGCGCTCGAAGAGCATGTCGACTACTGGAACCAGCTCGGATGGGTTGACCCGTTTTCCGCTCCGCACTATCGCGGCCGCCAAAACGATTACGCCCTCGCTTTTCACGCCGAGAACATCTACACTCCGCAAATGGTAGTGAACGGGCAAGTTCAGTTTATCGGCGACGACAGCAAC
The DNA here is from genome assembly GCA_035484655.1 of Bryobacteraceae bacterium. GTDB lineage: Bacteria > Acidobacteriota > Terriglobia > Bryobacterales > Bryobacteraceae > Palsa-89. The sequence continues at coordinate 22,984 of DATHOT010000238.1, forward strand.
CGCGCCTACCAGGTAATCGGAACTGCCAAGCAAGCGCAGACCACTCTGGTTGATTTGAAGAACGCCGTAAATGCGAAGGATCCGGACCTGATCGACCTGGCCGTGCAGGTGACGAGCCCAAAGAATCCGAAGCCTCACCCGGAGGACGTCTACCTGGCGGTAACAGAACGAGAGCTCGAGTCGCAGGTGCTGGGCGGGGAAAACGCCGGCCGGCGGCTTCGGCACGCGCCGGTGGTTCGCAGCTTCGGCATCATCGGACGAATCGATCCTAACGGCTCGAACGTCGGGCAGATCACCAATACGTTGCGGCTTCCTCATGAGTGGAAGCGCGAAAACCTGCGCGCCGTCGTCTTCGTGCAGGAACACGACACGCTGCGAATCACCGGCGCCAATACCGCCGAACTGCGGTAGGCTTCCAGTGCGCTAAGTAACGAAGGTCGACGTGGGCGTCGACCGCGGTCCAGGGGGACCGCCCCACACCACCCCGGGGATCGCCCCATACGCAGGGGACGGCCCCGTATATGGAGCCTGGTGCGGTATCCTACTAGACCAAGGAGACACTATGCTATCTCGCCGTGACCTGGGCCGTCGATTCTCTCTGGTGGCTGCCGGCATCGCCATGGGAGGCGAAGCTGCTTTTGCGCGGCGCGCCGTGGTCCATGGCAAGGACCGGGGCCCGCTGGTTCTCCTGAATGCGAACGAGAATCCCGATGGTCCCCCGCAAATTTCTATCGACGCTATGACCAAAGTGCTCTCTCGAGGCGGCCGCTACCACGAGGAAGATACCGACGCGTTGACTGCCGCGATGGCCGCCTCGGAACATTTGCGCACCGATCAAGTATTGGCGGTCTCCGGTTCCAGCGAGATTCTGCATTGCGCGGTGGATGCCTTCACTTCGCCATCGCTGCCGCTGATCACTACCCTGCCCTCCTACGAACAGCCGGTGGAAATAGCCGCCGCGCTGGGACATCCGGTGATCAAAATCCCAATGACTCCGGAGTGGGCCGCTGACGTTCGTAAAATGGTGGCGGAAGCCGAGAAGGCCCGCGGCGGTTTCATCTACGTTGTGAATCCGAATAACCCGACGTCTTCGATCACCAAGAAAGCCGATATCGCATGGCTGGTGGCCAATCTCCCTCCCAATACTCTCGCCATGATCGACGAGGCTTATATTCATTACTCCACTTCGCCCGACCTGGCGAGTTCGATCCCCTACGTGCAGCAAGGCAAGAATGTCATCGTCGCTCGGACGTTCTCGAAGATCTACGGGATGGCCGGCCTGCGCATTGGGTTCGGGTGCGCCCGCCCGGATTTGATTCGCAAGTTGTCCCCGTACCGCAATAACATCGTGCCGGTACCGAGCACACATGCCGCCAAAGCGGCGCTGGCATCGCCCACGCTGGTGACCGAGCGCCGCGAGAGACTTGGGAAAATCCGCTCCGATCTGTGCACCTGGCTGGACGCCAATCGCTACAAATTCATTCCGCCGCACGGCAACTTCCTGATGATCGACGTGAAGCGCGACGTGCGGGGCGTAATCGCCGAGATGCAGGAACGCGGCGTCGCGGTCGGCCGGCCCTTCCCGCCGCTGAATCAGATGCTGCGCGTGACCATCGGGACTGATGCGGATATGGCGAAGTTCAAGGAAGTCTTCCCGCAGGTTGTAAAGGCGTAGCTTGATGGTGGGCGCCATCGCCGGAGCACCAGGATTCTGCTACGATCAATGTAATGTCTTTGTATCGGAGTCTTATATGACTCGTTTGAATCGGCCTGCCCAAGTTTCTGAATGATTCCGCCCAGAAACTATCCACCGCGGCGCCCCAAGGTTCGGGAAAACGTGAATGAAGCGATTCGCGTCCGCGAAGTTCGCGCCGTATTCCCAGATGGAACCGTCGAGATCATGCCCACCCTGGCCGCGGTCCGCAAAGCCCAGGACATGGGACTGGATCTGATTCTGGTATCGCCCACCGCCGAACCTCCCGTGGCCAAAGCCATGGATTA
>DATHOT010000239.1:0-11408 GCA_035484655.1 Bryobacteraceae bacterium
CATTGCCCCTCAATCGCACCAGTTGGTTAGCATATGTCCAGGCTACGGCGCGACGCGATTGCCGGCGATGTAGACTGCCTCGATGGAGCGTGTGTTGCGGATGTTGGCGGCAGGGTTGGCGCCGAGGACGATCAGGTCGGCCCACTTGCCGATTTCGAGAGTGCCCAGGTCCTTGGCGCGCAGAAAGTCGGCGCCGCTCTTGGTGGCCGCGACGATCACTTGCGAAGGCGTAAGGCCCGCGTCTACCATCAGCTCCATTTCCCACTGCTCGAAGAAGCCGGGGAAGCGGCCGGGCACGCCGCTATCGGTTCCCAACCCGTACGACACACCGGCGTCAGCCAGCCGTTTAAGATTCTGCTGAGCCAATCCGAGGAAACCCGAGTATTTCGCAAAGTCGGGATCGGCGGCGATCTTCTTCTGATAATCGGGGTCGTTCAAGGTGGCGAGCACGGCGGGCGAAACGGAGCGTGTGAAGAAGGGATCGGTGAGGAAGGCGGGCGGCTTGGCATACACCACCATGGATGCTTCGCGCGTGAGCGTGGCGGCCTCCTGCCAGGTCCCGTGCTGTTTCATGCTGTCGATCAGCTCCCGGTCGACAGGCTGATCGCGAACGCTGTGCGCGAGAGCATCGACGCCGCCATTGACGAGCTGCTTGGCGTCGGCAAGATAAAAGATGTGCGCGGCGACTCGCAGCCCGGCGCGGTGGGCGTTGTCGATGATGGCCCGAGTAAGCGCGAAGGGGATTTTCGGACGCTGGCCGAGGCCATCGTCTACCCACACCTTGACGATGTCGGCTTTCTTCGCCGCGAGCTGATCGATATCCTTCGGAATTTCGGCGGCGTCGCCTGGGGCCAGGTTGTGCGTGACGCCGGGCATTCCACCGACGCCGCCCTTGAGCGTGAATCCTTGGCCGGCGCTATAGACGCGAGTGTAGGTGGGACGCCCGGCGCGCTGCTGATCGCGGATCTGGAAGATCAGGTCCTGATCGGTGCCGAGGCTGAGAACAGTGGTCACGCCATAGGAGGCATAAGTACGCAAGGTCTTCTCGATGTTTTCGCGCGTGAAGAATTTGGCGTCCTGGGCAAGATCGACCGTACTGCCGACGTGGCCGTGCAGATTGATGATGCCGGGCATGACGAATTTGCCCGTGAGATCGATGATTTCGGCGCCGGCGGGAGGGTTGAGTCTTTGAGCGGAGCCGATCCAAGTTATGTGCCCGTCGTCAATTAGCATGGCAGCGCCGCCGATGGCAGGACCGCCTGAGCCGTCGATGAGAGTGAAGTTTTTAAGAGCTTTGACCTCGGCGAATGCAGGCAGCGAGAACAGCGCCAGAGAAAAAGCCAGGAGCTTGGTCATTTATGGTCCTGCTAAAGCGGATTCAAGAATCGCGGCCAGCCGGACGCCGGCTTTCATGAGCTGTAACTGAACCACTTTGGTTCCTTGCTCTTCGTAGGGGACCGAGAGGTCGGTTTCGATCGGCGCCGAGGGTTGCGTGCCGCAAAAATTCTGATAGGCAATCGCGGGATAAACCCTGGTGACGGCGATGTTGTACGATTCCCAGGCAATCTGTTCGGGTGTGGCGCGCGACCATTTCTTCGCCTCGTCGGGAGAGATGGACGCCGTCAGAGCTTCGGCCAGGGCGCGTTCGTCGGTGAGCTGATAGTCGGCCATGAGAAGGTCGATCTCCTTGGTGTCCCAGACCTGATGAAGTTTCACGTCGGAATGTTGGCCCTCCAGGGAGAAACCTACCCGCTCCGAGTTCCCACCTTTGTCGCAGGCACGATCCACAGTATGGAGGGGCTGATGAATGTCGCCGACCAGATGCACCAGAAAGAGGAGAGCCTGGCGCCGTTGAGCGTCATCTTTCGAGGTGCGCAGGGTTTCAGCGAAGGAAGTGATTTTGGCGGTCACGCAATCGCCTTGAGGGCAGAACGCTTCCAGTGTTTTCGTTTTAGTGGGGAGGGGGATGTCGATGTAGTGCCAGGTTCCGTTGGTGGGAGGGACGTCGCCGGCAAGTGTTTGGCACATCTCGACAGTGGGGTCGCGCCGAGAAGTGCTGCGAAGCTGATCGGCACAGGTGCTGATGTCCACTATCGAATACTTGCCATCCATGAGGAGCGTCCGGATTTTTTCGCGGGCCTCAGGAGACAGGTGCTCTTCAGCGATGATGGCGATAATGTGATGTCCGGCAGAACCCCACGACCAGGCTGGCGCCCCCAGCAGCAGAGAAGCGAGTAGCGGAGCGAGCATGAGTTGTATGCGACGCGGCATTCAATCTAGAGTAGCCAATTATTCCTTGATCTCGATCTGCGGCAACTGCTTAGCCTGGAGAGAGCGATTGAGTTCGGAAAGTTTGCCCGCCTTCAAGGAGTTCCAGGCGGCCATGTGAGTGGTGAGATCGCGGCTGGCCTGATCGAAGAGCGCGAAGGCCTGGGCAGGCGGCGTGCGATCGGCGCTATCGGCCACGTTGAGGACTGCGTTTAGTTGCAATCGCACCGCATTCAGGCCGGTGGGAGGGGCTTCCGCGTTTCGTCCGCCGCCCGTGCCTGCGATTTTAGAGGCATCGGTATCCAGAGCGGCAATCGAGGCGAGCAAGGCAGAATCGCTGGAAGCCTTGGCTTTTGCGTCGGCCAGCTGGCGACGGAGTGAGCTGATCTGCTGTGTCACGTCGGTGGCGTTCCCCAGCTCCCTTGCGATTTTCAGGCTGAGCTCGAATTGCTTGGCGAGATCGGAAGGAGTTGCGACTGAACGGGGATCGAGCACAATCTTCAAGGGTTGGCTGAAGTGTTGGCCGGCGACGGTGAGCCTTGCCTGATAAGCGCCCGGCAGTGCCTGTGGTCCTCGAGCGGCTTGGGCGTTTTCGGGATCTCCGGTGGCACCCGAGGCGGTCGCATAACGCAAATCCCAAACGAATCGATTCATTCCCGCTCGGGCGGTCAGCGATGAAGGCGGCACGATCCAGACGTCGGCAATGGCCTGGCGGGCGCGCCGGGCTGTGGGGTGATCGTTCGAGGAAAATCGGCGGACGAGCTGATTTTTTGCGTCAAGAATTTCGAGTGTGACCTCGCCCGAGGGAGCAGACTTCAGATAGTAGTCGATGACCGCGCCATCGGGCGGATTCTGCGCTTTGGGAATTTCGGGCGGTAAGGGAGTGCCTTGGAAGGGCTCCTGGTTCATGCGGATGGCGGTGGCCGGTTGGTAGAGATACGCGTCGGACGTCGCGACCTTGGAATCTACCTGGCGCAGCGGCGACATGTCGTCGAGTATCCAGAACGATCGGCCATGGGTCGCGATGACGAGATCGTCGCCGTGAACCACTAGATCGCGGACGGATACGGTTGGAAGATTAAGCTGCAGCGATTGCCAGCGGTCGCCATCGTCAAAGGAGACGAAGACTCCGGTTTCGGTGCAGGCGTAGAGCAGTCCTTTGCGCACCGGGTCCTCACGAATGGCGTTCAGGAAGGACGGTGCATCGATTCCGGTCGTGATGGGCGTCCAGGTCTTTCCGTAATCGCGAGTGCGGAACAAGTACGGCTTGTTGTCATCCAGTCGATGGCGGTCCACCGCGGCGTAGGCGACTCCGGCGGCGAAGTGCGAGGCTTCGATAGCAGTGATCTTGCTCCAGTCAGTGAGGCCGGTGGGCGTGACATAGGTCCAGGTCTTGCCGCCATCGCGGGTAAGGTGGATCTCGCCGGTGTCGCTTCCGGCCCAGATAAGCCCCGCCGTGATAGGCGAAGGAGCGATGGAATAGACAACACCGTAGCCGCGGGCTTTGGCATCCTGGATTGTCGCTGCGCCACTGGGCGCGGACGGGCTAGCCGGACTCCCCGAGAGTATACTGCCTATAAACTTGCCGGCGCCGGTGAGATCGGGACTGATCTCCTGCCAGTTAAGACCGCCGTCGGTGGTCTTCAGCACGTACTGCGAACCATAGTAGAGCGCATTGTCGACGGGGGAGAACACGAGCGGCGCGGTCCAGGGGAAACGATATTTGCGCTGCGAGATATCGATGCCGAATGCAGGGGCGGGCCAGGGCGTGATGTTCTGGCCTTGCCCGGTGCGCTTATCGAAGCGATTGAGGGTGCCGTAGGTGTCGCTTACATAGAAGATGTTCGGATCTTTCGGATCGGGTGCGATATATCCGGCCTCGGCGCCGCCAACGGAGAAGCGATCGTACTCGGCGATCAGGCCGTGATTGGTGCGGCTGGGAACGACGGCGGTTCCGCTGTCCTGCTGAGAGCCGTAGACGTTATAGGGGAACTGACTGTCGGTAATGACATGGTAGAGCTGAGCGGTGGGCTGATTGTACCAACTGCTCCAGGAGGTTCCAGTGTCGGTGCTGATGTTGATTCCCTGGTCAGAAGCGAGGATCATGCGGGCGGGCTCAGTAGGATCGATCCAGAGGTAGTGGTAATCGTCGCCGCCGGGTGCCCCCTTGAGCACAATGAAGTTTTTGCCGGCATCGGTGGAGCGGTAAACGGCGACGTTGGGGAGATAAACGACGTCAGGATTCTTGGGATCGATCGTGATGCCACTGAAATACCAGGCGCGGCTATCGATGCGGGGATCAGTGCCTACGCGCGTCCAGGTCTTGGCCGCGTCGTCGGAGCGAAAGAGGCCGCTGCCGGAGGCCGCATCGATTAACGCATAGACACGCTGGCCGTGAGCGCTTCGCGCGACCCCGACGCCGCTTCGCCGCCAGGGGCCTTCGGGCAGACCATGGCCGGTGAGCTGCGACCAGTGATCGCCGCCGTCGGTGGATTTGTAGAGGCCGCTGCCAGGACCTTCGAGCGGTCCATAGACGCTCCAGGGCGGGCGGCGCGCCTGCCACATGGTCGCGTAAATTACCAGTGGATTTTCAGGCTCGAAGGCGAGGTCGACCGCGCCGATATCGGGCCCTTTATCGAGGACTTTCTGCCAGGTTCGGGCTCCGTCGTTAGAACGATAGACACCGCGCTCCGGATTGGGGCCGTAGGCGTGGCCCAGCGCGGCGACGTAGACGATTTCGGGGTTGGTGGGATGAATCAGGATGCGGCCGATCTGATGGGAATCGCGCAGGCCGACGTTGTGCCAGGTCTTTCCGGCGTCAGTAGATTTGTAAACGCCGTCGCCCTGGGAAAGATCCGAGCGGATGTCGGCTTCGCCGGTGCCGGCGTAGATCACATTGTGGTCCGAGGGCGCGACTTCGATGCTGCCGATGGAGGCGACATGCTGATCGTCGAAGATGGGCGACCAGGTCAGGCCGGCGTTAGTCGTTTTCCAGATGCCGCCGCCGACCGAGCCGAAGTAGAAAATGTTAGGGTCGCCTGGGACGCCGGTTGCCGCGATGGCACGGCCGCCCCGGAAAGGACCGATCATACGCCATCGCAATCCGTCAAAAAGGCTGCCGGGCGGTTGGGCAGCGAGTGTGGTGGCGAAAGCGAATAGAGCCAGGCGAAGATATCGCATAGACAAAGATAACATCAGGTCGCGCGCGGGGCAGATCGATCAAAACTACCTCGATCAAAGGCGCCCGGCGGCCGGTGTTCCGTCACCGAAAAGCTCCCGCGGCCCGAGCGACCGCCAGAAGGCGAACAGCGCGATGCCGAGCAGCAGCGCCATAGTTGCTAAACCGTAGGGCGCATACCAAGTAGTCCAGTCGGAACCAACGATGACTTTGCTGCAGCTATTCAGGTAGAAGATAGCCGCGAGCGCTGCCACCAGGCCGAGCCGGAGCAGCACGAAAATCAGGATGGCGAATAACACGAAGTAAATGGGCAGAAGTATCTGCCAGTCCGTAAAAGTCTGGCCTTCCAGGCCGAAATTGAACAGGACTGCCACGGCAGAAGCAAGGATCGCTGCGAAGACGTCTTTTCGTAGCAGCAAACGCGAGCCAAATACACTTAGAAACAAGATGAATCCCACCGGCAGAACACTGCCCAGGGTGCCCGCATGTTCGGCGAACCAAGACCTGCTCCCGAGGGTGGTGCTGAGGCCGCCCTCCGGCCCAAGCACATTTGGCTTTCCGAACCAGATTTCAACCAACTCAGCGCTCACCCAAATCAGAACACCCACGGTGGCGCCAATTAAAATGTGGGCGCCAAGCTGAGCATCGCGCCAGCGGCCCGCGAGAAGACGATTCCAGGTGACGATGGAATGGGGCCAGCGAGCGCGCAGCTCCGGCTCGAGGGCGAGATACAGAATCCAAAGAAATGCGCCGGAGAGCAGCCAGTTACCGATGCCTTCGAAGAACATGAACAGCGTGCCCTCATTCGGCACCGCATGCACAGCGCCAAACCATACCGACAGGGCCAGTCCGAATCGCGCCGCTCCAACTCGGAGGGCGCCCTGGCGATCAGCGCGACCGAGTCTCCAGTTACGGCGTGCCAGCAGTACAGCGAAGAGGATGCCCACGGCAAGGGAACCGAACAGCCAGCGAATCAAATGCGAGGACTGGGCCGTGTCGGCGGGTTTGTCCCAGGGAAAGTTTAGTTTTACAAAGGTGACGCGGCCTTTCCAGGAGCCGATGTGAATAGTCACGTTGATTTTGGGAATTCCCGGGTGAGGACCTTTCCAGGCGCGAAGTTGGTCGGCCGGAGTATGCGGCAGAGCGGTCGGAGCGATTTCCGTGAATCCAGCCATATCGAGGCCTGCGGCGCGAAACACAGCGTCCGCCGCGATAGGTTCTTTTAGCGCTTCAGCGGCCGTATACGGGATCGCGGAAAACTCGCGGAGACGTCCATTTCCATCCAGGAGTACCTGAACCATCCCCGGCTCTATGGGCGGTGGATTAGCGGGTGTGACGAGTCCGTAGGGAGAGGCAGAGAGCAGAGATTGGCTTTCGCGATACTCGGCGCGGACGGGCGCTTCAGTGGCTAGCCAGTCAGCCCATTTTCGGGGCTCGGGCAAGTCTTTCAGGTAAGACAGCAGGTCAATACGATACTCCAACCAGAACGCCGAGTCGACGGGTTTCTTCGAATAACCGAATGAGGCCGCGGTATCGCGGGCCTTTTGCTGCAGCACCTGGGGCGGATAATCGAGCGGCGCATGCATCAGGGCATCGACACGCTGGCGGAGCGCCGGTATGGCAAACAGGCACAGCGCGATGGCGGCGAAACAAGGCACCGAGTATTTGAGTTGCAGCCCTTCAGTTTCACCCGAAGCGGCGACAAGTTCAGGCGAAGGAGTCTCGCCCGCAGCCAGGGCGGCAGCCAGCGCGTCGCCGCCGGGCAAAGCGGCTGCGACGGCGCGCGCGGTGGAGGGACGTTTGGCCGGATCGGGGTCGAGACAGCGGCGGATGGCCTGTTCAACGCCTGGATCGACATCGGCGGCGATGGAAGTCATGCTGGTCAGTTGCGCCGCTTCCTGCTGCTCGAGTAACTTCTGCACAGTCGCGCCATCGAAGGGACGCTTTCCGGTGAAAAGCTCGTAGAGGACCAGCCCCAGGGCATAGATATCGCTGCGCGCGGTGACCTCCGCGCCCTTCAATTGCTCGGGCGCCATGTAGGCCGGCGTGCCGTTTCGCGCCTCCGATCCGGAAAGGTCGCCGGCTAGCGCGGCCAGGCCGAAGTCCATGATCAGGACTTCGCCGCGCTTATTCATCATGATATTTGCGGGCTTCAGGTCGCGATGTACAATCCCTCGATCGTGCGCGGCGGCTAGTCCAGCGCAGATTTTGCGCGACGTTTCCAGGGCCTTGTGGGACGGAAGACGACCGATGCGGAGAAGCAGAGACGACAGGTCTTCGCCGTCGACATACTCCATGGAGAGGAATGGCATGTTTTCGACTTCACCGATGTCGTAAACGCGGCAGACATTGGGATGGGAGACCTGGCGAGCGACGCGTACCTCACCGTGAAAGCGCTCCAGCAGCCGTTGATCGCGAGCGGCTTCCTCAGGAAGAAATTTGAGCGCCACCGATTGGCCGAGCGTGAGGTCGGTGGCGCGATAGACCTCGCCCATGCCCCCGCGGCCAAGAAGCGCGATGATGCGATAGCGGCCGCCCAGCAGTGTTCCCGGGACGAAACGACCTTCTTCGGAATGGGACGATGAGGACGAGATGCTCGCAACTTTGACAGCCACCGTTTCGAGACTGGAGGGGTCACCACCGCGGTTCATAGCCAACGACTCTAATGTAACCTTTTAACCACGCTGAAGTATTGAATTGTGTTGCGCAGGCCAACCGGATTCAGGCGGCGCAGTCTATACACATTTATGGCTTCGGCATCGAACGATCTCAGGTTCGCGCTTCGATCTTTCAAGAAGTCGCCGGTGTTCACGGCCGTGGCGGTGCTGTCACTGGCGCTGGGAATCGGCGCAAATACGGCTATTTTCACTCTGCTCGACCAGATTCTATTGCGGCTGCTGCCGGTCAAGAATCCACAGGAATTGGTGCTGCTCAGCATGAAAGGGTTCCATTACGGCGGCAATTGGGGCGGAAATGCACTTTCTTTCCCCATGTATCGGGACTTCAAGGCGAACAACAAAGTGTTCACCGAGATGTTTTGCCGGTTTCCCTTTCGCGTGAGCCTGGGTTACAACGGCCAGACCGAGCGGGTTATGAGTGAGCTGGTGTCGGGCACGTATTTTCCGGTACTGGGGGTGGGCGCGGCGATCGGCCGGACTTTCACACCGGACGACGATCGAACACCCGACGGCCATCCGCTGGCGATGCTGAGCTACGACTACTGGAAGACGCGTTTCGCCGGCGACCGCTCGATTATCGGCAAGACAGTGGCGGTGAACGGGCACAACTACACGATCGTGGGTGTGGCCGAGCAGGGCTTCGACGGTGTCGAGCTGGGTTATGTCACGCAGGTTTTCATTCCTGTGATGATGCGGGCTCAGGTCATCCCAAGTTCCGACCAACTGGCCTTCACAAACCGGCGGCAACGGTGGGTCAACGTTTTCGGGCGGTTGAAACCGGGTGTCAGCGCGGAGCAAGCCAAGGCGTCGTTGCAGCCGTTCTTTCACGGAATCCTGGAGATGGAAGTGAAGGAAGCGGCGTTCAAGAATGCGTCGGCGGACGTGCGCGAGCGATTTCTCAAGAACATCATTGATGTGCTGCCGGGATCGCAAGGCCGATCGTACCTGCGGCCCCGGCTTACCAAGCCTCTGTGGGTGCTTATGGCTCTGACCGCTGGCGTGCTACTCATCGCGTGCGCGAACGTGGCCAGCTTGTTGATTGCCCGGGCAACCTCGCGGCAGAAAGAAATCGCTATCCGGTTGGCAATGGGCGCAGGACGATTCCGTATCATACGGCAGCTAGTGATGGAGAGTCTGCTCCTTTCCGCAGCCGGTGCTGTCTTAGGTTTGGTGCTGGCTCTGTGGACAGATCGGCTGTTACTGGCGTTTCTGCCCCCGGATACGACGTCGCTCAAACTGTCGACCGCGCCCGACCTGCGAATCCTGCTCTTCACGGGCGCAGTGGCTCTGCTCACGGGAATCATTTTCGGACTCCTACCGGCATTGCAATGCACTAAGCCGGACGTCGCGCCTACTTTAAAGGACACCGTGGGCGGCATTGTCGGAGGGGGAGCGAGCGTGCGCTTCCGGAAGGGTCTGGTGGCGGCGCAAGTGACGCTGTCGCTGCTGCTGCTGGTGGGAGCGGGATTGTTCATCCGCAGTCTCCGGAATTTGCGAGACCTGGGTCCTGGTTTTGCAACCGAAAACCTGGTGGCGTTCAATGTTAATCCGTCGTTGAACGGTTACGAGGCCGAACGCGCCAAAGCTTTCTATCGCGAGCTGACCGACCGGATCAACGGAATTGCCGGAGTGCGCAGCGTGGGGCTGGCCTCCATGCGAATCCTGGAAGAAGACGAATGGGACAACTGGGTGACGATCGAGGGCTATCATCCAGCCAAGGCCAGCGAGACTCCCGATCCCTACATGAATTCTATTGGGCCGGGCTATCTGGCCACGCTGGGAGTCCCGATTCTGGCGGGCCGCGATTTCACGGCGAAGGACACCCAGTTCGTGCAGCATGGCGAGAAACCGGAAAACACCGCCCCCACGGTGGTGTTGGTAAACGAGAAATTCGCGAAGCGATATTTTCGCTCAGCCGGGAATGCAATCGGCCGGCACACGGGGTTCGGCATCGATACCACCACGAAACTGGACATGGAAATCGTGGGGGTGTTTAAAGATATCAAGTACACCAACCTGCGCGATGAGATTCCGATTCAGATGTGCACGCCTTACATGGCGAGCAACTTTGTAGGCGGTATGACGGTGTACGTCCGGACGACTATGGCGGCCGACCAGTTCTTCGGAGCGGTCCGGGGGAAGGTACGGGAGCTAGACAGCAATCTGCCGCTATACGGCATGCGGACGCTGGACGATCAGGTTTCGAAATCGCTGCTGGTGGAGCGGTTGGTTGCGAGTTTATCGCTTGTATTTGGCTTTCTGGCGACGCTGCTGGCCATCATCGGCCTTTACGGCGTGATGGCGTTTACGGTGGCGCGGCGCACGCGCGAGATCGGGATTCGGATGGCCTTGGGCGCGTTCCAGAAGCACGTGATCTGGATGGTGATGCGCGAGGTGCTGGTGCTGGTGTCAACCGGGATTGCGGCCGGACTGGCGGGGGCGATCGGCCTCACGCGCCTGGTGCAGACGCAGTTGTACGGGATCACGGCTCACGATCCGGGGACGCTGGCGCTGGCGGCAGTGGTGCTGGCGGCGGTGGGTTGCGCGGCCGGGTACATACCGGCATTACGGGCCAGCCGGGTGGACGCGATGCAAGCACTGAGATACGAGTAGCAATTCGTAGCCCGCGGCCGCGAGCCACGATTCCAACGCAAAAGAACCGCCTTTTGAGCCGATGAGTAATGTGGAGCGGTAGTATGGCCTGCGAGCCAGGTTTACTCGAGAGCTACACGAAGGACATTTCGGCGCTGGTGGAGTCCTTCAACGAGAAGGACACGGTCGGCAAGCAGTCTCTGGTGCAGTTGCTGACCTCGGACGCGCCGGCGTTCTGCGCAGCGGGCATACGAGTGCTGGCGAATGCGAAGATCTCGGCGGGTACGCGCTTCCTGATATTTTTGCTGACGAAGGCGAAGCTTCTGACGGCGGGACTTCTGGATGAGGGCAGGTGCAGTCTGAAGGACGCCGTAGCGGCGGCCAAAGCGATCGATGAGATGGGCTCGCGCTTACAGCCTGCACTAGAAATGGCGCTGAGCAGGGCTCTGCGGAGCCCTGCCACCGAAGAAAGCACGACGCACGTAATGCGGATTCTCGACCTTCTGGGGGCTATTCCATCGCAAAACAGTTGGCCTTCATTCCAGTGCGAACTGATGGTCCATCCGGACAAAGCGGTGCGGTCGAAAGCGGCGCTCTTAATTGGCCGCGGCCTAAGAAACCGGGCCTGGATCAACCGCAGAATGCTGGACAAAGATGCGCGAGTCCAGGCTAACGCGGTGGAAGCCCTGTGG
>DATHOT010000240.1:0-7326 GCA_035484655.1 Bryobacteraceae bacterium
TTGCCATCGATCGCGGAACACTGCAAGAAATTCAGCAGATTCCCACCTTACCAGCGGACTTCACGGGCCGCAATTCCACCGCTGAGATCCAGTTGGACAAGGCTGGCCGGTTCCTTTACGTTTCAAACCGCGGCGCAAACAATATCGCCGTGTACGCCGTCGACGCCGGCAAAGGGACTTTGACGCTCCAGGGATTTGTTCCGGCCCTTGGTAAATCGCCACGAAACATCACTGTCGATCCAACCGGGCGTTATTTTTTCGCCGCCAACCAGGCTTCGAACAACGTCGTCATTTTCAGCGTGGACCCCAAGATCGGGCAGCTCAGGCCCACTGGACAGCAATTGCAAATGGATCAGCCCGCTTCGGTGTTCCTGGTCAAATCGGAATAACCAGTGAAACAGGACAAGTTCTATGAACCCACAACAACGCCACAGACGGAATAGAGTAATGTTGTTGGCAGCATTCGCGGTGATGGCAATTTGCTTCTGGATCGCAGGCGCACGGGCACAGCAGGCCCTTACCGTAGCCCCCTTTACTGACGCGCAGGCGAGCGCGGGCCAAGCCACTTATGCGCAGAGTTGCGCCTCCTGTCACGCCAATTCTCTAGCCGGGAGCGGTGAAGCGCCGGCGTTGGCGGGAACCGCATTCGTGGATTCATGGGGCAGCCGGACGACGCAGGAACTATACAACGAAATTCGGCTGGCGATGCCGCCGGAGAATCCCAACAGCCTCGGCCCCGACACGTATGCGGCCATAGTCGCTTTCCTGCTGAAGGCCAACGGCGCGCAGGCGGGAACGAGCCCTCTTACTCCGGATACCGCCGTGATTATTCGATCGGTTGCAACGGGCCGGACACCAGCGGGCCTCATCGCGTCTGGCGGCGGTCGCGGCGGCCGTGGCGGTGGACGCGGGAAAAACGAGAATTCCGGGGCGCCGCGCGGGGGACGCACCGGCCTGACCGTCGCCGGCACCGTGAAGAACTACACGCCTGTGACCGACGAAATGATGCTTCATCCATCGGACAACGATTGGCTGATGCATTATCGCAATTACTCGGGTTGGAGCAATAGCCCTCTCAATCAGATCACGGCCAAGAACGTCGGCAGCCTTCAACTGCGTTGGGCCTGGCCTTTGGATGAAGGCGCCCGGCAGCAGATCACGCCTCTCGTGCACGATGGCGTAATGTTTCTTTCGGCCAATATGACCAACACCGTGCAGGCGCTAGACGCGCGGACGGGCGATCTCATTTGGGAAAATCGGCTCGGCCCGGTGGGCGCCGCGGGGCAAAACGCCACGCGGACGATGGCCCTCTACGGCAACCTGCTCTTCTATCCGGCCACTGACACGAAGCTCTACGGGCTGGATGCGCGCACCGGAAAAATCGTCTGGCAGACTGCCGTGTCTGATTATGGAGAAGACAAGATTGGCGGCATAATGGTCGCACACGGCAAGCTGCTGGTCGGCCTCACCCGCTGCGATGAACGGTCGGATCGCGACTATTGTTACATCGCCGGATACGACCCGAACACCGGCAAGCAGCTCTGGAAGTTTTACACCATCGCTGCGACCGGCACGTCTGGCGGCGACACCTGGGGAGATCTACCCGATAATAAGCGCGCGGGAGCCGATGCGTGGATAGCCGGAACGTACGATCCAGAGATGAACCTAACGTTCTGGGGGACCGGGCAGGCCAAACCCTCGCGTCGCGATCAGCGCGGCACCAACGGCGATGCGCTTTTCTCGAACTCGACCCTGGCGATCGATCCTGACACCGGAGAGTTGAAGTGGTATTTTCAGAACGCACCCGGCGAATCGCTGGATCTCGACGAAGTATTCGAGCGCGTGCTCATCGACCATGGAACGCAGAAGACGGTCATGACCGTGGGCAAATCGGGGCTGCTCTGGAAACTCGACCGGACCACCGGCAAATTTCTGGACGTGAAAGAGACCGTTTTTCAGAACGTCTGGGCGTCCATCGACATGAAAACCGGCCGGACCACGTATCGCAGCGATATTCTTGAGCAAAAGCCGACCGACTGGCTGGCTTCGTGCCCAAGTCCGGAGGGTGGGCACAACTGGCCTGCCACCAGCTACTACCCGGCCGACGATCTCATCGTGATCCCGTTGAGCCAGACCTGCGTGATGTACGGCCCTGGCGGTCAGTTGTTCTACGAAATGCCGGGCACCGATGGGAACCTGGGCAGGGTTTCCGCATACGAAACAAAGACTATGAGACCGGTGTGGACCTTCCAGCAGCGATCGCCGTTTCTCACTGGCGTGATGTCCACCGCTGGCGGAGTTGGTTTTATCGGCGACTTCAACCGCGTCTTTCGCGCATTCAGCATCAAGACTGGAAAGACGCTCTGGGAGACGCGGCTGCCCACCACCGCTCAAGGCTATCCGGTCACATACAGCATCGGCGGAGAGCAATTTGTCGCTGTGCCGACCGGCTACAACGGCGGAAGCCCGGAACAAAAGCCTACGGTTATGCTAGGCGGCGAAATCAATCGCCCCACGTTAGGCCACGGTGTGTATGTGTTCGCTTTGCCGAAGGCGCCAAGTGATAAATCAACACAGGAGTAACTGATGGCACGCGAATTAATGAGTTCCGTTCCCGCGGCTGCTGCCACGGTTGCACTGGTCTGCTTCAGCTTCGGCGCCGAAATTTTTGCAGCCACTGAGAAATATCAGGCCTATCTGTCGCCGATGCCGCACAACGACGCGATGCATGCGAATTTCAGCGGCAAGGGCAGCGTCATCGCCACCATCGACGGAGACAGGATGTTGGTGAATGGTACCTTTACGGGGCTCGCCAGTGCAGCCACGAAGGCCCACGTATGTCTGAGCATGGCCCCTGGAATTCCAGGAAAGCCGATTCTTGAGTTCACCGTTCCAGCCGCCGTCGAGGGCAAGGTGACCGGTACGTTCAAGCTAGAGAGCGCTCAGGTAACCGCGCTTAAGACCGGCAAGCTGTACATTCAGATCGACAGCGAGAAAGCCCCGAACGGCAATTTGTGGGGTTGGCTGCTGACCGAACACGAAGTCGTCGGTCAGGACGTTCCCCAAAAAGGGCCCTGGTTCCAGCCGGATTTTGCGATCAAGACCAAGTAGCCGGAAAGTCGGCCGTTTGCCAAATCAAAAGATCACCTTCAGGCTGAACTGCAACTCTCGCATATCGATCCCCGCCCGTGTGCTGGTAATCGTCCCAAAGCTACCGGTTCCCGGGATGGGTTGCCCATTGGAGCCGACTGTGTTGTTTCCCAACGTCAGATTCGGGTCCCCAAAGTTCGGATGATTCAAGACATTGAACGCCTCGAATCGGAATTGCAAGAACCTTTTCTCGGTGAAGTAGAAGTTCTTCAGCGTGGAGAAATCCCAATCGAAGATTCCAGGGCCAATTATTGCGTCGCGCCCAGCATTGCCGTAGGTGCCGAGCGGCTGCAACGCGAACGCATCGATGTTGAACCATTCACCCGTGCTTCGATTGCTGAGCACGGGACTGATGCCGGTCGCATTTGTGCGGTCATACCCGGTGGTGGTCTGTGAACGGTCTGTTCCGGGTGTAACCGTCAGGGGGAAACCACTTCCGAGCGTGATGATAGAGTTGAGTTCCCAACCACCGATCACTTTGCTGGCTAAGCCATGGTTGAGGAACTTGCGGCCAGTCCCGAACGGCAAGTCGTAGACCACCGACGTTACGAAACGATGACGCTGGTCGAAGATTGACAAGCCGCGGTCACACGCTAGACAGTAGCTGTTCTGCGGGAAGAGAGGGTCTGATCCCAGCGTCCGGATGCCGCTGGAATCGTCTATGGATTTAGAAAAAGTGTAGCCGGACAGTATTGTCAGGCCATTAGCGTAGCGCCGGGTAAGCTTTACGGCCAGCGAATTGTAGCCCGAGTTTTCGCCGTTCACAACGCCCTGGAGCAAGCCGTATTCGGGAAACGGCCAGCGTTGCGCCACGGGCGTAGTGCCGGGAAGCGGCTGGTTGGCGAGATAGGCGAATCGCTCGAGCTGCCGCCCCGCGCTTCCCAGATAGCCAACTTCAAGGGATGTGTAACGGTCGAGTTGCCGTTGAATGTTCATCTCGTACTGTTCGATATAAGGTGTTTTGGCGTTGTATTGATAAACCAGAACCAGCGGTTGCGAGACGCAAATCAGTGGAGCGCTGACTCCGCACGGATTGCTTCCGTTGGCGGCCAGTGGATTTTCCCAAGTCAGATTGTGATTGGCTTCCGTGACCTGGAAGCGGCCAACGAAATTCCGGCCCATATCAAACACCGCGTTGCCAATATCTTGCGCATAGAATATGCCGAAACCGGCCCGTATGGTCCATTTGGAAGTAGGACTCCAGGCGATCCCGAGACGTGGCGCGAAATTCGTATGATCCGCCTTGATCAGCCGGTTCCCCAACCGGCCATCGCGCGCGACCGGAATGTTGGGATTGAAGCGGATCGGCATGCCACCCTGGTAGAAATCGCCGCTACCCTCACGCACCAAAACGGGCTGAAGACTTGGGTCCGTGACACCGGGAGTTGGCGTATTGAGCGGGATATAGGCATTGATTTCGCTGCTCCCTCTATCGGTCCATGGTGGAACATATTCGTAGCGGAGGCCAACGTCCACTGTGAAGTTGGGGCGAACCTTCCAGGTATCGGTAATGTAATAAGCCTGACTGGTGGCGCGAAGCTGAAGGTTCGCCAAACCGGCCGCTTCATTGATGGTGTAAATGTCGCCGAGCATATAATCGGAAAATCCGTAGCCTGTCGCCTGATTTTGAAAGCTGGGACTGCCTCGCGGAAACTGGTTGCCGACCTGGTTGAAACGATCGCGACGTATGTCGGCGCCGAACTTCACCGAATGGGTGCCGTGTGTCCAGGAGACGTTATCAGTCCATTGGAAGGTGTAGTTGTAGTTGACATACGGCGAATTCGAATTGTCGCCGAAGCCGCTGTACCCGAGGATACCGACCGCGGGAGTGCCCCACGCGACCGCTGCCGGATCCGGCAGCGGGATGCCGAGCTGTTTGATAGGGTCCGAAACGTTCGCTAACTGGCCGCCTATGTCGTTAAAAAAGTGGTTGTAGCCGAAACGGAATTCGTTGACCAGGGTTGGCCGGAAAATGCGCGTGTTATCGAGCAGCGCCTGCTCGGCCGTTGTATTGGTGGTCAGGCCGTTCAGATAGAGCGCCGGATTGAGGATGTACTCGCTATCCCAGCTATAGCGGCCGTACCACGTGGATTTTTCATTTTCTACGAAGTCGACGCGTATCGTGAACTGATCCTTGTTTGTAATATTGTTATCCAGCGCCAGATAGTTATTGGTCAGACTCGAACCGGGTTGGTTTGGGGGCGGAAAATACGTGAGGAGTCCTACGGAAATCGGATCCAATCGCGTGACGGGAATCTGGTTGTTCGGGAAGGGCTGGTTGCCGTTCATCGGGTCTGTAATCACTGTTTTTGGAAGTATCTGGGAGAAGTCGCCGGTCCGCATTGCGACGGGAGCGACGCTGTACACGGTCTGGGTCTGATTGCGTTCACGGAAGCCCTCATAATTGGCCAGGAAGAATAGCCGATTCTTGCCATTGAACAGCTTGGGAATCTGAACCGGACCGCCCAGCGTGAAACCGAATTGGTTCCATCTGAGTGGTGAGTTGGTGGGGACCTTGGATGTGAAGCCGAAAGGAAGCGCGTCTATGTCGTTATTGCGAATGAACTCCCACAGGGTGCCGTGATACTCGTTGGTCCCGCTCTTGGTAGACACATTGATCTGACCGATTTCCCTGCCAAACTCAGCCGAATAAACGCCGGTCTGCACCTTGAATTCTTGCAGAGCATCGATCGATGGCAGGAAGAGGTAGGTATTAAAATCGACGTCGGTATTATCCATGCCGTCGAGAGTGAAATAATTCCACTCGCGGCGGTTACCGGAGACCGAGAGTTGCTGCGAACTGCGGTCGCCGCCGAGCCGCGCGCTGGATTGCCCGCCGTTGGCGAAACTCGCGCTCACATTGGGACTGAGCGCCACCAACTGCAGGAAGTTACGGCCATTGAGCGGCAGATCGACGATACGCTGATTTTCAATGACTGTGCCAACCGAGGCGCTCTCGGTATCGAGCAGCGGAGCCCCGCCGGTCACCTCTACAGCTTGGCTTACTGAGCCGACTTGGAGCTGGAAATCGAGGCGCGCTACTTGTTGTACCTGCAATTCAACATTGTTGCGAATCTCCGACTGAAACCCTTGTATTTCAACTTTGACACTGTAGAGGCCGGGCAGAAGGTTAGGGAGAGTGTAAAGGCCCGAAGTGTTCGTATTCGCTGTGCGAGTGAAATTGGTTTGCGGATTCGTGACGGTCACCAAAGCGTTGGCGACTACTCCGCCGCTGGGATCCGTCACCAGCCCCGTAATTTCACCGAATGTCTGACCAAAGAGCTGCATGATCGCAAGCAGCCCGATCGTCAGAACAATAAAGGTCGTTCTAAGTCTAATTTCCACGTATGGCTCCTATCGGATGCGCGGTTAGGTTCGTAGGTTAGAAATATATATCGAACCGCGCCGCGATGCAACGGGGTAGGGCGGAGCCGCATATCCAATTTCGAAACACGACATAACCGCAGCGGCGCCAGCGCCGCTATAATCACACATTGAATGCCTGGCACTCCGGAATCGGCCAGAAAATTCGTCGCTGGCCGCCGTAGGGCTCGGGTGCGAGAACCGGAGGATCAAAGATATTGTTTACGAGGGGAGCGCCCGGATTGTCGTAGTATGTGATTTCCCCGTTCACCTGCGGAACGCTGGGTCGGAAGCTGCCGCCGCGAGATTCTCACCATGTAATCCCGCTGAACGAAAAACATCTGGGTGGCTGATTCGCGATTACTTGAACTACCACCACGAGGACCGGATTCACGATTCCCTCGATAAGGACACACCGCATAGACGGCCAGCGGAAACGAAGCCTTCGCCAGACGACGTTATGGCTACGCACAACGGCTCTCAATTCGGGCCGCTATGGCGGTCGGTCTTTCTTTCAATTCGCCGGCGAGCCCGGCCCGGCGTTCGCTGCACGAAGCTGCTGTTCCACTTGCTTTCGCTCTGTAATGTCCTGACATACTCCCACCAGCTTCACGGGCTGCTGATTGTCGTCAAAACTGAATTGTCCCTGGCTGTGGAGTATTCGGATGCTGCCGTCCGGCCGAACGATGCGTTCCTCAAAGTCAAAGGGCTGTCCGTCGCGGGAAGCCTGGTCAATGAGCCTCCTGGTCGTGCTCCTGTCGTCCGGATGAACTCGCGCAAGATACCCTTCGAGTGTCGATTCAAACTCATCAG
>DATHOT010000241.1:0-15098 GCA_035484655.1 Bryobacteraceae bacterium
CGCCGGTGAGCAAGCCGCACGGCATGCGCTGCAGTCCGCTACTGAGCGGCCGCGGCCAATCTTCGCAGCGCCTCTACCCGCGGCGCGCGGCTCCTCGGGCTGTCCAGGCTAAAAGACCGCGCGTCGCCCAGTTGCTCGCGCACATACTGCTCAGTCCGCGTCACGGCCTCTTGCAGCGCCTTGTCCTTTTTCACGAAGGCCATCCAGACGATCGAATTGGTGGCTGTGTCGTACTCCCAGAGTCCCACCACGCGGCCGCGGTCGACAATCGCGTGACTCGGCAAGTCGGCCAGCCCACCCAGCGGCTTGGTGTCTTTATCCACGAAAACCTGGCGGTCCATGTCTTTCCGATCCAGTATTCCCTTCAGATCGCGGCGCAGTAGCACGATGGAATCGAGGCCGGCCACCAAAACATAATGCGGCTCTTTTGGTGTTTTGAAAGCATCGAGTTTCGCGCGATCATCGGGCAGCAGCAAGCGATCGTCACCGGTCTTGACCGGCTCCAGTTTTAGAGGCTCGACGGCCGCGTTTGCCGCCTTAGCTCCCAGGCCGGAAAACCATTGGAACTCGGCGACGGTCGCGGGACCGATCCAGGAAAAGTATCGGTGCGCCAGTTGGGTGTAAGCTTCCTCGGCCGGCAGCTTGACGCCGCGCAACGGGTTCGGCCGCCACAGAGTGTACTTGTAGCGCTGCTGATCAAGGCGGCCATTGATCGGAATTCTTCGGATATCGCCGCTCGCTTGAAGCCTTCCCAGCGCCACGGGAAGAGTAGTAGTGAGACCTTTCTTCTGTCCTTCCGCGCCTAGATTACGAGCCGCCTTTCCGGTCGCCTCCCGCAACCCTTCTGGATCGAGCGGGCCCTTGGCAAGCGCGGCGATCACGG
This sequence comes from Bryobacteraceae bacterium, assembly GCA_035484655.1. GTDB lineage: Bacteria > Acidobacteriota > Terriglobia > Bryobacterales > Bryobacteraceae > Palsa-89. The sequence continues at coordinate 884 of DATHOT010000241.1, forward strand.
CGCCGCACAGCTGGTCGATCTCTTTTTCCGTGACCCCGAGCTTTTCGGCGGTCTTCATCTCGCCGCTGAATCCGCGCCCCACCGTCAGGCCGAGAGCGAAGTCGCTGGCGGGCAAGACGTACGTGCAACCGCGCGCGCTGGGAAGTTCGTGGATCTCGAGCTTCGCGACGGAAGCGTCCACCTTTTCGCGGCTCAATCCGGCCCGCGAAAAAAGCGTCAAGTATGGGCCGGTGCCGCCCACCGATCGTGCCCAGCCGGTTCGCCCTAATACTTCAGCAGCGGATTTTCCGTCCAAGCTTCCGTCCAGGCCCTGGCGATGCGCATACCAGGCTCGAATCTTGGATTGATCCATAAGCAACGTTTGAAACTCTAGTCTACCGGAGTTCTTTGCGGGTGAGGACCAATCAGGTCGTAAAATAGTGCTGGAAGAGCATGCCGGCCAAACCAGTCCTGCTTCTCGTTTGCACGTTCGCAGTTTGCCGGGCCCAGGAATATCTTCCCGCAATTCCGGTTGAACATCCTGCTATCCAGTATTCTCAAGGGACGCTCGACGATCCGGTAACCCGCCTCGCTAAGCAGCTACAAAGCGGCATTGTGAAACTCGAATCGCGCAGCGATGCGTCGGGATATCTGGCAAGCTTGCTGGAGCACTTGGGAATCAAAACCGATTCGCAGGCGCTGGTATTTTCAAAAACGAGTTTTCAAGCGCCGACCATTTCCCCCTCGAACCCGCGAGCGATATACTTTTCCGACGACGTCGCCGTGGGATACGTTCGAGGGGGCGAAGGATTCGAAGTCGCGGGCACCGATTCCAAGCAAGGCGTGGTCTTCTACACGTTTAATATCGATAAGTCCGGCGCGCCGTCTCTTGCCCGACGCGACGTGTGTTTAAAGTGCCACCAGGGGCCGGCGACGCTCGGCGTGCCCGGCATATTTGTCGGCTCCGTGTTTCCCAGCCCGTTGGGAGTGCCCCAGCGCGATGGCGCGATCATTACCGATCAGCGCACTACGTTCAAAGATCGCTGGGGCGGCTGGTATGTCAATGCCAAGCGCGGCGAACAACCCGACCGGGCCAACGCTGTGGCGTCGAATCCCGCCGAGCCCGACGTTCTGGATACCGACGGCAAGCAAAACCTGACTAACTTGGTGGGACGGTTTACTCCCACCGGCTATCTAAGCACAGTAAGTGACATCGTGGCTCTGATGACTTTCGAGCATCAAACCCAGATGACGAATTACTTCACGCGCGTGGGCTGGGAGGCGCGAGTTATGCAGCACGATGTAAAAGTGGATGATCCTGCTCGGCTGCAACTCGACGCGGACATCGAAGCGCTCGTGACTTACATGCTCTTCGCAGACGAGGTTCCGTTGAAGGAACCTATCGAAGGCATTTCTACCTTCACCAAGTCGTTTCCCGAGCGTGGCCCACGGGATTCAAACGGACGCTCGCTGCGAGATTTTGATCTTCAGAAACGCCTGTTCCGTTATCCGATGAGTTACTTGATCTATAGCGCACAGTTCGATGGGCTTCCCGATAAAATTCGGGAGCGCATTTATCAGCGGCTGTACGATATCTTGACCGGTCACGATCAAGAAGCGAAGTTTGCCAGTCTCTCGGCTAATGACCGGCGCGCGATTCTGGAGATCCTGCGCGACACCAAGCCCAGCCTGCCGGCCTATTGGCTTGCCAAGCCCCGTTCGCGAACCATCGCCGCCGTGTCATCGAGCGCGCGCGAGAACCGCTCGAACATCAGATCGATCTCGTCTTCTTTGATAATCAGCGGCGGACAGAACGCGATCGTGTCAACGAGTGGCCGGATGATGAGGCCATGATGCTGGGCGCGCTTGGCAAGAAACCCACCGACACCTGCCTTGGGATCGAAGGGCGTCTTCGCGGCTTTGTTGGCCACCAGTTCAATGGCGCCGATTAATCCAATTCCGCGCACTTCGCCCACCAGCGCATGATCCTGGAAGCGCCGAAGCCAGCCTTGCATTCGCGCCGCGATTTCGCGGACGTGTGAAACCAGATCCCTCTCTTCGTAGATCTTCAAGGTCTCAAGCGCCACTGCCGAAGTCACCGGATGCCCACTGTAAGTAAAGCCATGCGCAAACACGCCGATCTTTTCCGACTGTCTCACTAACGCATCGTAGACATCGGCGGAAACCATGACGGCCGCGATCGGCAGGTAGCTCGCCGACAGTGCCTTGGCGCAGACCACCATGTCGGGTTTGAGACCGTAGGTGGTGCTTCCCCACATATTGCCGGTACGGCCGAACCCGCAGATCACTTCGTCGGCAATCAACATCACGTCGTATTTCTTTAGGACCGCCTGGACTTTTTCCCAATAAGTGGCCGGCGGAAGCAGCACTCCGCCCGCACCCATGATCGGTTCGCCGATCATAGCCGCCACCGTCTCCGGACCCTCGCTCAGAATGCGCTGTTCCAGCGCCTGCGCCATGCGGCTTGCGAAGGCCTCCTCGGTTTCGCCCGATTGCGCGAAGCGATAATAGTGTGGGCAGTCGACATGCAGGATGTTGGCGATGGGCAGATCGAAATCGCGATGATTGTTCGGCAGCCCGGTCAGGCTGGCGCTGGCGACGGTCACGCCGTGATACGCTTTGGCGCGGCTGATAATCTTCTTCTTTTGAGGGCGCCCGAGCGCGTTGTTGTAATACCAGACCAGCTTCACCACCGTGTCGTTGGCTTCCGATCCCGAATTCACGAAAAAGACTTTGGTCATGGGAACCGGCGCGATGCTGAGCAGTTTCTCCGCCAGCTCGATGCCGATGTCATGCGCTTTGTGCGCGAAGGTGTGATAGAAGGGCAGCTTGATCATCTGCTGGTAGGCAGCGTCGGCCAGGCGCCGCTCCGAAAATCCGAGGCTGGCGCACCACAGCCCCGCCAGTCCTTCCAAATAGCTTTTTCCGTTTTCATCGCGGACGAAAACGCCGTCACCTTCCGTGATGACCAGCGGGCCTTCAGTCTCGTGCAGCTTTAGATTGGTGTAAGGATGAATCGCGGTCGCGATATCACGTTTGGCCGATTTGCTCGCGACTTCGGCTGTTGCGTGCGATGCGGATACGTCAGGCATATCCGACTATTGTGACACCTTACCAAGTGAGAGGAACTATTTGCTGTCGGTGAGCGCTAGCACCGCGTAGGCAGTGGCGGCATCACTCATGAAACGTCCGGCGTCGGAGGCGGGGTCGCGCTGCTTGTTCATCGAAGTCGCCCGCCACTGGCCCTCGGACTTATCCTGATTTTGGGCCAGCCAGCCTAGCGCCTTTTTCATGTGGCTGTCGCTGCGTGAAACGCCGGCGCGCTCGAGAACGAATGTTGCCAAACCTGTGCCGTAGCCGTCGCTCTTCGATTCGAGCGGTGTTCCGTCTCTTCGTTTCCAGGTCGCGATGACGATTGATGTCGTGCTCCAGCCGCCGTCTTCCTGTTGCTTGCTAAGCAGTTCATCGATGATCGACTTCTGCTGTTTGGGCGTCAGCAGATTCGGAAGCTTGGTAGAGGCCCAGAGCAGGAACGTGCGATTCACCAACGATTCGGCTGCCTGTTCGCGCTGAAAGTATTCACCGAGCAACTTCAGATTTTCCTGAACGGCGGGTGTCGACCGGTAATCTTTCGGTGTGTTTCCGGCAGCGAGTGCTCCGAGGGTCGCTCCCCAGAACTGCGAGTCATCCGCTTCCCAGGGCTCGTTGTGGAAGTTGAGCCAAGTCCACGCGCCGGTCTTTTCACCTGTTTTTAGCTGAAGTCCCCACATGTTGTCCAACGCGAGGCGGGCATCATCGCTGAGCTTGCCGTCGCGCGCGTCGTAGCTCGAAAGAATGAGCGCGTTGAGAACTACTTCTGTCCCCCGAGCTTCCGCGGTCTTCGGTGCGCCGTTCTTCTCATCGTTATAGAACGGCAGAACCTCGGACCAAAGCCGAACGCGTTTCTTCACGTTATCGAGAAGTTGACGCTCGTTCGTGGAGGGGACTTGCTCACCCAACGCCGCTCGAAGCGCCGGACGGCCAAGCGCGTACGGCAAGGCGGTGTGACAAGAAATGCAGAAAGTGTCGTGATCGCGAGCAGCGGGCTGCCAGGTGATCCACCAACTTGATCGCTGATCGAGGTATGCGGCAGCACCTTTGCTGTTCCAGGTGGCCGCGTCATTAGTTTCAGCATGCAAACCGACTGCGACGAAACAGGTGGCCAAAGCAAACAATGTCGTTTTCATGCGCCTCCTGGGATGGTTCTTACTCTATCACATCGCCGAACGCGTTCATGTAAGCTTGTTGGAATGGATCGGCCGATCGCACGTCGCGATTTCATTAGCGGTGTAGCCGTGGGGATCGGTGCGCTGGTGGCTCCCGAAGCCGCAGCTCAAGCCGGGCCCGAATCGTATCCGCCGCTTCGCACCGGCATGCGCGGAAGTCATGCTGGCTCGTTCGAAGTCGCGCACGGCCTGCGCGATCAAAAGCAGTGGGATCTCTCCGGCGCGGTCAATACGGGTGAGCTTTTCGATCTGATTGTTGTCGGCGGCGGTATGAGCGGCTTGGCGGCGGCCCATTATTTCCAGAAGAACATGGGACGAACGGCGACCGTCCTGATTCTGGATAATCACGACGATTTCGGCGGGCACGCCAAGCGCAACGAATTTCGATATAAGGGCCGCACGCTGGCGCTCAATGGCGGCACGCTCAACATTGAATCGCCGAACTTCTACAACGCACCAGCTAAGCAACTTCTGGCCGAAGTAGGCATCGATCTCGATCGGTACCAGAAATTGAACGCAAAGAACAGCGAACTTTACCGGGCGCTTGGTCTCGGGGGCGCGTACTTCTTCGATAAGGAAACCTGGGGATCGGACCGCCTGGTACTAACGGGCGGGCGAGGTGGCGGGGGCGGCGCACCGATGTCGGCCGAGTTCCTGGAAAAGACGCCGCTCTCCACCAAGGCTCGTGAAGATGTTCTGCGCCTCTATGATCCGAAGCAACCGGATTACATGCCCGGACTTTCCTCGGCTCAGAAGAAAGAGCGGCTGGCGAAGATCAGCTATGACGATTTTCTGCTCAATGTCGCGAAGGTCGATAAGCAGGTGTTGTGGTTCTTTCACACCCGGACGCACGGATTGTTCTGCATGGGCGCGGATGCAGTCCCGGCGCTGTATTGCTGGAACATGAACTATCCGGGCTTCGCCGGCATGAATCTCGAACCGACGCCCGAAGGCGTACTGGCCGATCTTCCCGGTGGTCAGCATGGCCGTCAAAAGCAATCGCGTCTGGGCGGTGGCGCGGTACATTTTCCGGATGGCAACGCGACCATCGCGCGCTTGCTGGTGCGCTGGCTCATTCCCGAAGCGGTGCCGGGAAAGACGATGGAAGATTCAGGAACGGCGCGGGTCAACTACGCGATGCTCGATCGGGCCAGCCAATCGGCGAGGATCCGACTCAGCAGCACCGTCGTTAATGTTCATCACGACGGCAGTCTACAAAACCCGAAGGGCGTAGTGGTCAGCTATGTGAAAGATGGCAAGACTTATCAGGTGCGTGGTGGCGCGTGCGTGATGGCTTGCTGGAACATGTTTATTCCGTATTTGGTTCCCGACCTGCCGGCGAAACAGAAAGAAGCGCTAGCGTACGGAATCAAGGCTCCGCTCGTTTATACCAGCGTCGCGATTCGGAACTGGAAAGCGTTTGAGAAGTTGGGCATCAACAACGTCAATGCGCCTACGATGTATCACTCGAGCGTGTCACTCGCGGAAGCAGCCAGCCTAGGCGATTTGAAGCACGCCGAGTCGCCCGACGATCCGATTGTTCTGCATCTGGTCCGGGCTCCATGCGCTCCTGGCAAACCCAAGAACGATCAGTTCCGGATGGGGCGCGCGGAATTACTCAGCACGCCGTTCGAAATTTTCGAGCGAAAGATTCGCGATCAGTTGGCGAGAATTCTAAGTCCTGGCGGATTCGACCCCGCGCAAGATATCATTGCCATCACGGTGAACCGGTGGCCGCACGGTTACGCCTTCGCTTACAACAGCCTGTATGATCCGATGGAGTGGGCATTTACGTCGACGAATACGCGGCCGTGCGTGGCCGCACGCCAGCCGTTCGGTTTGATTACCATCGCTAACTCGGACGCCGCCGCGAGCTCCCATACTGACGCGGCATTTCTGGAGGCGCATCGCGCGATCGGTGAAGTATTGGAGCAGCGCGGGATGCCGATGCTCAGCCCGCACAAAGGAGTCTCGTAGTCGATGCTGCCGACTGCTACGGCGCAAAAGCACGGTAGCCCGAGCGAGGAGCTGACTCGCAGCCTCGGGCTGTTCGATTCCACGATGATCGTGGCGGGGTCCATGATCGGGACCGGGATCTTCATCGTGTCGGCTGAAATGGCGCGCGAACTCGGGAGCCCGGGCTGGCTGCTGGTTGCGTGGGCGATCACCGGGGTGTTGACCATAGCCGCGGCACTGTCGTATGGAGAACTGGCCGCGATGATGCCGCGCGCCGGCGGGCAATACGTTTATTTGCGCGAGGCGCTGTCGCCACTGTGGGGATTCCTGTACGGCTGGACTCTGTTTCTGGTGATCCAGACCGGAACGATCGCCGCTGTGGGAATCGGGTTTGCGCGATACCTTGGAATTCTTTGGCCGCCGGTTTCTGAGACCAGCTATCTTATTCCGCCGGTCCATATCAGTGCCAACTACGCCATCTCGCTTTCCATCACTCAACTGGTGGGGCTGCTGGTGATCGCATTCCTGACTTGGACCAATACGCGCGGCATCCGTTGGGGCAAGGGAATCCAGAATGTCTTTACGGTGGCGAAACTCGGGTCGCTGCTGGGAGTGATTTTCCTGGGGATCGTAGTCGGCTGGAATTCGGAAGCCGTGCGAGCGCATTTCGCGGATACCTGGACACCGCGCGGTAATTCGCCGATCGCGCCTGGACTTTCGGCCGGTACGGCTTTTGGATTGCTGGTGGCGTTGTGCGTGGCGCAGGTGGGATCGTTGTTCTCGGCCGATGCGTGGAACAACATCACGTTCACCGCCGGCGAAGTACGCGAGCCGCGCCGCAACGTGCCGCTCTCGCTGGCGTTCGGGACGATCATCGTCATCGGCCTGTTTCTGCTGGCGAATGTCGCGTATCTGGTGGTGCTGCCGATCGATCAGATCCAGCATGCGCCTTCGGATCGTGTGGCGGGCGCGATGCTGGAGGCGTTGTTCCCTCGGATCGGAGCGGGGCTGATGGCGACGGCGATCATGATCTCGGCCTTCGGATGCATGAACGGCATGGTGCTGGCGGGGGCGCGGGCCTATTACGCGATGGCACGCGATGGACTGTTCTTTCGACCAGCGGCCGTGGTGAACCGAGCGCGTGTCCCCGGCGCGGCGCTGGTGATGCAAGGCGCGTGGGCCGCGGTTTTGGTGCTGCTGCGGACGTACGATCCGGCGACTGGCGCGTACGGAAATCTCTACAGCGACCTGCTCAACTATGTGATTTCGGCGGCGCTGATTTTCTACATTCTCACGATCGGCGGCGTCTTCCTGCTGCGGCGCCGGCTCCCGAATGTCGAGAGGCCGTATCGGGCATTTGGGTATCCGGTGGTCCCGGCACTGTACATCATCGGCGCGGTTGTGATCCTGGTCCTGCTCTTTTTGTATCGCGCATCGACGACCATTCCGGGCCTGGTGATCGTGCTGCTCGGAGTGCCGGTTTATGCGGCATTCAAGCGCTGGCCGGGAAGTTGAAAGGATATAAATATGATGCACGGATCGAAGCGAGTGCTGGCAATAGCGATCGTGTGCCTTTTGGGTGGGACGATGGCGAGTGCGCAGCGTGCTAAGAAAACGCAAAAACCGCCCACGGAGCCGGCGCCTCTGATGGCGGACGACGTGTTCAAGAACATTCAAGTGCTGAAGGGTATTCCGGTGAACCAGTTCATGGAGACGATGAGTTTCTTTTCGGCGTCGCTGGGCTACAACTGCACCAATTGCCATGTCGCGGCCAGCCTGGGGAATTGGGAGAAGTACGCTGAAGACGTTCCGGCGAAAAAGACGGCGCGCCTGATGATCGCGATGGTGAACGCGATCAACAAGAGCGATTTCGGCGGGCGTGGAGCAGTGAGCTGCTATTCGTGCCATCGCGGAGCGGGGCATCCCAGAATCATTCCGAGCCTGGCGGAGCAGTACGGGACTCCACCGCCCGAGGATCCGAATGAAATCGAAATTGCGGCGCAGGGTCCGGCGGGGCCTTCGGCCGATCAGATCCTTGACAGGTACATTCAGGCGGTGGGCGGGGCGGAGCGGCTGGCCAAGCTCACGAGTTTCGCCGCTAAGGGAACTTACGGAGGGTGGGACACGGATTTTCAGAAGGTCCCGGTGGAGATTTTTGCGAAGGCGCCGGGGCAGCGCACAACCATCGCGCATACTCGACTGGGAGACAGCACGACGGCGTACGACGGGCGCGCGGGTTGGATTGCGGGGGCCGACAAACCGGTGCCGGTGCTCGCGGTTCCGGCGGGCCAGGATCTGGACGCCATCAAGCTGGACGCGGATCTGTCGTTTCCGGGACGGATCAAGCAGGCTCTCGACGGATGGCTGGTTGGCTTTCCTGAGACGACGATCGACGATCACGCTGTCCAAGTAGTGCGGGGAATCACCGCGAGCGGGTCGCGAGTGAAGTTGTTTTTCGACAAAAAATCGGGACTGCTGGTGCGGCTGGTGCGGTATACCGATACGGTGGTGGGGATTGTCCCGACGCAGATTGACTACTCGGACTATCAGGAGGTGGCGGGGGTCCAGATGCCGTTTCACTGGACGGTGACGTGGACGAGCGGGCAATCGACCACGGAGCTGAGCGCGGTGCAGGGGAATGTTCCGATCGAAGCGGCGAAGTTTGGGAAGCCCGCCGCGCCGGTGGCGCCAAAGCCGTAGCAGCATTCTTGCGGGTATACTGGAGTCCTATGACCGTTAGACTCGATCCCGACAGTGAGCGTCTGATCGAGCAACAACTCCGCGCCGGGCGCTTTCGCTCCGCAGAGGAGGTTGTCGCGCGTGCTCTCGAAACGCTGGTCGAGAAAGAGTCTGCGCATTCGGAGGAGCAGGGAAGGCGCGGGGCTGTGCAAGACATGCTGGAGTTCGCTGGAAAACAGGGTTTCACACTTGGAGATGATCTTGAGATTCGAGACTTGATCCGTGAAGGCCACAAGCATTGACCGGTCCGTTCGTGGTGGACGCGTCGCTGACGCTGAGCTGGTGTTTTGCGGATGAGGCGACGCCGTACAGCCGAAGCGTACTCGTCTCACTTCAGACCACCTTCGCCGTCGTCCCGGCATTATGGCCATTCGAGGTCGCTAATGCTCTTGTGTTTGCGGAGCGTCGCCAACGCATTACGCCTGAAGGCATCCGCCGGGTTCCTGGAAATACTTTGGCGACTTCCGATTCAGATCGAGCGTCGCGATGCGCTTTGGCTTTGGCAGACGGTTGTGCCCCTTGCCCGAGAGCGTCACCTGAGTGCATACGATGCGGCTTATTTGGAATTGGCGAAGCGAGAGGGGATGCATTTAGCCACGCTCGATCGGGACCTGCAGGAAGCTGGTAACAGAATCGGAGTTCCGATCCTTCAGATCTCATAGTCAGTTGAGAGAGACTTTTGACGGATCCTGCGATTTGTGTATGTGCGAGAGTGCGCTTGTAAGCTGCTCGGTAAGAAAGGGATCCGTTTGCGCGGACGCATGGCTGATGAACATGCGTCAAAGAGTTGGCCTGCGGATTTGCGAAATCGTTGGGTTCGTTTTGAAATTTCGAGGGCGGCGCACCGAGATGCGTGTTCTTTGGTTAAAGCTGTTGGCATGATTGCACCATCAATTCGAGTGTAATGGGGCGAGTCAAGGAAAACGGCCGATTGGGTTGCGAAGGTGTTGATTTAGTTGGGTGGCCAGGGTTGTGACTAAGCCGGGACGCTGGGCAATTCCTTAGCTTGACAGCCCCTGCGCAGCATTGTCGCGCTGCCAGTGTCCCGCTATGGCGAACGGACGATACAGGCTCTACGGCGGCAAGAGCACTGGCGCCCGGACCGCTGCCGGAATCGCGCCGATTCAAAACGCGGTTACCAAGCATAGAGACTATACGAAAGAGCGTCGCCAGGAAATGGCAAGGTTTCGCGCGTTGGTAAGAATGGCGCGGACGATGTGTTCGAAACCTCGGCGGGTCTGAATCGCGCGAATGCCGGATTACCGGCGAGAGTGGATCGTTATCGCGTGCCAGCCAGTGCGCATTTTGATGACCTTTTTCGCCAGCTTGCCTTTCACTTTCTGATCACATCTGCCAACGTTGGGATTGAACCACGGCGAGCGATCCAAAGATTTATCGGATCAGCGAGCATCTTGATTCCCCGCGGATGTATCGGGATATTCACGTGGCTGGGTTTTTTTTGGCTCAGAACCTCATTGAGCGGTTCGAACTCTTCAGAAAGGCTGCCGTGTATCTGTTTGCGACGAGCAGCCCAAGCGATGACATCAGCGGCTTGGAGAGCAGGGAACCGATCGTCAGTGTCGAATGCAATCGTCCCTGTGTAGCAGAACTCGCCAGGGGTCTTTTCTACACTCGCAACGACAGCGTGTGCTGAAAGCAACTGCTCGGTGTGGCTTGAGCCTTCATCAATCAGGTACGCTACTCTGTTTCCTGGATTCTGGCGTCGCGCCCATTCGTTGTTCACGACAATCGTCAGAAAAGAATGCCAGCGCGTACGGCCCGATCAGGGTTTTTTGAACCTCCTTCGTCAGTTGACTTGTGAAATCTGCTTGCGAAACCATCACGGAAATGCTGTAGGACTTGTGCTCGTTTATCAGGTTCACGAGTCCCTGAAAGAGCGCTAGTTTCATCTCGGGGTACATGCCGCGGTGTTTACCCATCGGGCCAGAAAAATCGGTCATGTGCAACGGCTCGTCGACGCGATGCTTTCCAAGCAGCGTTTTCCATCTATTAGAAAACGCCTTGGATTGGATGCGCGAGAAGACTGGGCCTCCAATGGTGACCACGCCAGAAGCACCATCCGTGACGCTATCGTCCAGATAGGATGTCATGCCCAACACAAGGCCATCTCCGCTCTCTGAACCGTGCGGCAGAACCACAACTCATCGATGTAATCCTGCTGTTCTTTGTGCTTTACGCTCGCCTGCTACACTCATCGTGGAGTCACGGAAAGCCGCACGCGATCGGGCAGCAGAACCTCGGCCAAGGAAGCAGAAGGGAAGTGCGCTCGGTTTCGCGAAAACTGATGTCTTCGATTCTACCGAAAGCCGAGTGGCCGTCGTTCAGCGCTGAAGCTCGATAACACCGCCTTACCCGAACTCAGCCAGCACGGCACTTCGGGGGCATGTGGCTAATGAGGGAGTGCAGCGAGGTCGCTCAAATACCATTGCTTGTGAAAATCGTTGAACTGTTCCATCTCTTTTCCAAGAACACCGATCAGACCGCCGGTCCAAGTCGGATAGGCGGGTGATCCATTTCGTTTGAAAACGTTTTCGGAGAAAGTCCGCATGGTATACACGGGATTTTGCGAACCGTACTCTTCCCCGAGCTTCCTGAAATACCGACCGGTTAAGAGGAATTTCGTCTTCCCGCGGAAGGCGAGCTCGACTGAGGTGAATTCTCGTGAGTTCACCGAATGGGAGAACTGGAGTAACACGCGGAACACGTCGGCCATGCTGTTCGTTGGTCCGAGTGCCTTCAGGTCGTACACCAAAATGGACCGCTCCACATAGTGACTAAATCGAACCGAAACCTGAACCCCATTGTTCCTGGAATCTTCCTTCAAAACGGCGTCCATCTCCGATTGAAGCGAGAAATAGTTATCGGCCGCGGTCGCCGTGAGCACAAGCACTGCCAGAATCGGGACGACGACCCGCAGCGTTTTCATGGAGTCTCTCCTTCCGATTAGAGCGATCGACGTTACAAATCAGCGAGGAACGCTGCCACTGGCTGTGGCGATACCGTACTGAGTAGATGAACTTGCCTGTTGCAAGAGTCTACCATCGATTGAAATGGCAACGTGAACTGTACCGTTGTCGCTTTTGTTCTGGGCTGACAGATAAACGAACGAGCCAGCCATTGCGTAAAAGCTCATGTTGGCCGGCACAGCAGCGTCGTTTTGCTCGGTACCACCTGTTGCATTTCTGTAGGTTGCGCCGACAATTCGAGCGGAGCCATCGATCGTATATTCTACATGATGGAGACCCGATGGAAGCTTCGTCCGCGCAGGAGTGCTCGGCTGGGGTGAGATGTAGTTAACACGAGTTTCGGCCGAAACGGCCGGAACCTGGGGTTTGGGCGCACAAATAACGTTCACGCTTGCGCCGCCATCGATTTCGTTGATGCGAACCACGCAAGCTTGCTGGTCCGACGAAGCTTGAACGGTAGTCCCAATACCGTTGAAGCTAATCTGGAAGGTGACGCCTGCATTGCGGAGCTGGTCTTGATAATAGGTGACCACGGCTGTTGGGGTAGCAAGCACGCGATAAGACGAAAAGGGCGAAACGTCGGTTCCTTTTGTTTGATCTGTTGATTGTGGATAATGGCTCAGCCAATCAGGAATCTGTAAGCTTTGATGCATGTCGTGGGAGACATCCATCGGGCCGGGCTGGGATGGGGCTGCCACAGTAGGCGTGAGCGGCGCCTCAGGCGTGTAGATCTTCGGCGCCGGTGCCGCTGCTTCTGGCAATGTCGTGGCCGCGATGAGACTTTTCAAGTACCACTGCTTATGAAAATCGTCGAATTGTTCAACCTGTTTCCCTGCAACACCGAGCAGCCCGCCTGTCCAAGTTGGATAGGCGCGCGTGCCATCGGGCATGAAAACATTCTCCGTGAAAGTTCGCATAGTGTATACGGGATTCTGCCAGCTATACTCTTCACCGAGCTTCTTGAAGTACTCACCGTTAAGAACGAACTTGGTTCGTCCACGAAATGCTAGCTCGACTGACTTAACGTCTCGCGACTTTATCGCCTGGGCGAACTGCACCAACACCCGGAAAACATCAACCATGCTGTTCGTCGGTCCAACCGCCTTCAGATCGTAGACAAGAATAGAGCGGTTGTATCGGACCGAAACCTCAACGCCATTGTTTCGCGGATCTCCTTTGATGACCTCCTGCATTTCCGGCTGGAGCGGGAGATAGTTGTCGGCAGCGAGTGCCACGAACGCCACCGCAAGCATTGCAGGCGTATTCGACAGCGCTATAAATCCCCGCAAGAATCGGCCGCGGAGAATGAGTGGAGCACACTTCATACCCCTTACATCGACAGGTTGGCAGTAGTCCTTAAGGTTTCTATGCAGAAGCCTTGTTGATCTGCCGATGAGAGCATGTAGGAGGCTATTTTTTATGCGGCTTGCGTTCCTGTTGTCGCTCTCCACGCTGGTCTACGGCCAAGCGTCCCATCCCGTTGAAACCTCCTACGACAGATCCGCAAATCAAACGCTATTCACAGCGTCCTCGCCCATCCATTTACAGCCTTCGGCGGAGGACAGACTGGCGGAATGCCGACTTCGCCATCCAGATGATCTGCACCGGTTCGAGGTGACCTATAGGTGCCCAGGGGAGGTGTCAGGATGTTCAAATGGAAATCTCGTCATCAAGTTCTCCTTTTGTACAAGCTCATGGACGTTCAACACAGTTCAGGTCGGTATGACAATCAATGGAAAACCGATCATGCTCCCGCCATCGATGCACCCCAATAGCGTTCTCGCGGCCTGGGTGCTCGACGATGCCGTCTCGGTAGAGTTGCCGGTCGCTGCCGTGCGTGGGCTTTCAGCCGACAGCGAGATCCAAGCAACTTTGGGAGCCTATAGCTACCGACTGTCTGGCGCAAACCTGGACACATTGCGCAACCTCGTAGAACGAGTCAGGTAGGATAAATGATCACGGTCCCTATGTGGCCAGTCTTTTGAGAGCTTCCCGAGGCGGATCTCGAAACATAGTGAGCTTCACTTGAGGGCCGGCCAGGGGCCGACCGCGGACCTGGGGATCTGCCCTACGATTTAATATGAAGTGATATGTTGACACGACGCGAGGCGCTGGTGGTTTCGGCAGGAGCGCTGATATCGAGCCGGGCAGGATTCGGGACGGCGGCGCAACCGCAGACGCCGGTGAGCTTTGGGGTTCCGGCAGGGGCGTGCGACTGCCACACGCATATCTTCGGCGATCCGAAGAAGTTTCCGTTGTTTTCCGGGC
>DATHOT010000242.1:0-3414 GCA_035484655.1 Bryobacteraceae bacterium
AGGTAGCCGGTGACTTGGGCGCGGATGGCGGCGTTCACCATGCCGTCCAGGGTTCCGATCCACTCGCGGTAGACCGGGATATCCTTTTGCTCGACGGTAACGACTTCAACCTCCGGCGCCGTCGGCTCGGCTGCCCCGGCCGAGCTTCGGCCGCAGCTCGTCAGTTGAAACGCGATGGCGCCAAGCAATAGTGCTTTAGTTATTCCAGCAATTCGGCAATGGCGCTTCTTCCTCATAGGTCGTCTCCTTCAGTGTCAGCAAGCCTCCAAGGCCCCTTCTGTGCGCCCAAGCGGACGAGAACGCTTATCTCTACGTTGGTGGCGTCGATCCACCCGACCACTGGCGCTGAACCAGAGCTGCCCGTCTGTGAGCAGAACCAAATTCATGCTAATCGGAGGATGGGCCGAGGCGATATTACATATTCCTGCTAGACCAGGGCAACCCCGGCCGTCGACACGGTAAATCGTCGTGCGGACGCGGAGCGGTATGGAAATCCGCTATCTTTCTTGGATTGCCCAAAGGATTGCTCAGCGGACCTGCGTCGACGACGCGCAACCAGAAACATGTAATGGACCGGCGGCGGCGCGGCGCCTGTCCCGGCGATGCTACGTAACGGTGTGTTAAAAGGATGGATTCGTGTTCGATATCATCCGCTCTTTCCTTGTCGCCATCCGAGTCTTCTTTCGCAGTCGAAGCGATAACGCCCTCGAAGTGCTCGCCCTTCGACGACAGGTCGCCGTGTTGAAACGGAAACGGCCCCGGCCGAAATTGAACTCTTGGGACCGACTCTTCTGGACTTCACTCCGCCAGTGTTGGTCCCGCTGGACGGACGGCTTGCTCCTCGTGAAGCCCGAAACCGTGGTCGGATGTCGTGATGGACCACCGGCGGCGCAGAGTTCTGCACTTCAACCTGACTGACCACCCGACAGCGGAGTGGGTTGTCCAACAACTGCGCGAGGCTTTCCCCGATGCGAGCCCGTATCGATATGCCATTTTCGATCGAGATTCGACGTTCAACGAGGAGGTGGTCACCTTCCTGGAGGCCACTGGACTGAAGGCCAAGCGTACAAGCGTACGAGCGCCCTGGCAGAATGGAACGGCGGAAAGATGGGTGCGAAGTTTGCCGGCGGGAAATCCTCGACCACGTCATCCCGCTGAACGAACCACATCTCCGTCGGCTGATCCGCGATTACGTGAATAGCCTCAGCAAAGATACGCCCGCCAGCAGACCGATCGAGCCAAACTTTTCGGCGAAAGCCACCGTAATCTCGATTGCGCGCCTGGGCGGACTGCATCATCGGTACGGCTGGGAAGAGGCTGCATGACAGTGCCGCTGGTATATTGATCAACCAGGCAAAAGCTAGCCGATGCCTGCCTGTGGACGTGAATAGGAAATGCCCCCGATCGGGCAACACCTCGTGACTACCATCAGAGATCCTTGGGAGGCGCGATCGAGATTCAAGAGTCGACTTAGATTCTCCTGACTCGCTCGATGATGGTGGCCTTGTGTGTGCCGGCGGCGAGTTCGCGCGGGTATTTCATGGTTGCGAAGTTCGCCTTCGGCGGATCCGATGGCGATTTGTCTACAGACACCCAGCACGATCCTACGGGATGTTTTGTCACATCGTTATTCGGTTCGCAAGGCCGTAATTGGGTCCACGCGTCCTGCGCGACGGGCCGGCAGATAGTTGGCCAGAATGCCGATCGCCACCAGCGTGACTCCCGCCGCCGCGAAGACGCTCGCGTCGGTGGAGCGCACTTCGAACAGCAGCGCCGCTAGCAGATTGCCGGAAAGCGCGGCGCCGACCGCGCCCACCGCCAGCCCCGCCAGAATGGGAACCATGCCCTCGCGCAAAACCATTTGCACCAATTGGCCGCGTGTCGCTCCCAGCGCGGATCGAATGCCGATTTCCTTTTCGCGGCGCACAATCGCATACGACGCTACGCCGTACACTCCGATACTCATCAGCAATAACGCCACCACGGCGAAGCACGCCAGCAACGAGGCCGCGAAACGGCGGTCGCCGACGCCGTCGTGTATCACGTCGGTCATTGCGACGATCGGCGATACCGGCAAGTTGGGATCCACCGACTGAATTTCGCGCGGCACGGCACGGCTGAGCATCGCGCGGTCTCCCGTGCCGCGAACCAGCACGCCCATCAGCCTTCCAGGGGTCTGGTACCCAGACGTCTGGTACAGGCTGGTGTAAACGTGCGGAACATCCTTTTCATCCAAGCTGGCCAACTTCACGTTGCCGACGACGCCCACCACCGTAAACCAAGGCGCCGGCTGCACGATGCCCGTGCGGGTGGTGAGCGCGGAACGAATCCGCTTTCCAATGGGATCCTGTGCGCCCCAGAAATGGCGCGCCGCAGCCTCATCGACCAGCACGACCAAGGGCGCTTGCTTGTCATCCGTATCCTGAATCACCCGTCCCCGAACCAGCGGCGCGCCGATGGTCCGAAAAAATTCGGCTGTCACGGAGGCGGGAACCGCTGTGGGAGCGTCGCCGCTTTCGGGAGCGCCTTCCACGCGGTATCCGTTTTGCTTGAGCGTGCCCTGCAGGGGAACCACGCTGGACAACGCCGCGTTCTCCACGCCCGGCACGGCGCGAAGGCGCCGCACCGTCTCACGAACGAATGCGGTGCGCGTTTCGAGCTTGTCGTAAATGTCGGCCTTGGGATCATTGGGCACCGGCAACGAAACGCTTCCCGCGAGCAAATGCTGCGAGTTGAACCCCGGATTCACTTGCAGAAGGTTCCAGAACGTCCGCAGCAACACCCCCGCGCCGACCAAAAGCATCAACGACAACGCGACTTCCGCGCCAATGAGCACCTGGCGGACTTTGCTGTCGTGCCGCGATCCGGAACTGCCGCGCTCGCGCAATCCGGAAAGCGATGGTTCCACCTTTCCGGCTTGGAACGCCAGCACCAGGCCAAAGAGCACGGTCGTGAGCAAGGAGAGCGTGAGAGAAAACGCCAGCACCCGCGCATCGACATGAATGTCGTTGAGGCGCGGAAGTTGCGATGGCAACATGGCGATCAGCGACTGCAAACCGAGCGTCGCGGCACCGACGCCGGCGGCCGCCGCCATGATGCTCAAAACCGCCGATTCGGTGAGCAGCTGCCGGACAATTCTCGCGCGGCTCGCGCCCAACGCCAGGCGAACGGCGATCTCCCGTTGCCGCGCGGACGCGCTGGCCAACAGAAGATTCGCTACATTCACGCAGGCGATCAACAGAATGAACGCCACCGCCAGCAAGAGCGAAATCAGCAGCGTCCGCGTATTGCCGACGACAACCACCTTCAACGGAGTCACGGAAAGTGTCCAGCCTGAGCCGGCCGGATAATCGCTGCCATAGTCGCGGCGCAGCGAATCAGTGAAGGTGGCCAGCTTGGCCTGGGCCTGGGCGA
>DATHOT010000243.1:0-18061 GCA_035484655.1 Bryobacteraceae bacterium
GGGCGGACCCCTGGTCCGCCGGCCGACGCCCCCGTCGGTCCTCGTGTCACATGTGATGGCAAACGCCGGACCAGGCTCGGCGCGGACGAGGGCGTCCGCCCCAGGACGAGTTTTGTGACGAACTTCTGATTCAGCACACTAGGAGGTTGGTGAAAATGTTTTCTCGGAGGTCGGAGACCCACGCCACGTGTACCGCTACTTCATTGACCAGGGGTGAGGGGCAGGTCCCAGACCTGCCAATGTGAGCTCTGGGACGACTTTTTCAGCAAAACCTCTTAGCACTAACACGGACGGGCGTTACGGAATTCTCCAAATCAGATACCCAGCGATAACGGTTCCCACAATCGCGCCGCCATAGCAGAACGTATTCACCAGCTCGTCCAGATGCTTGATCTGCAGCCCGTCATAAAGCGTGTAGCGGAACCGGTGCGCCCAATGAAACAGCGGCAGCATGCACAGCACGAACAGATATGCGCGCCCGATCGGGCTGCGGGCCAGCGCCAGCACGCTATCGTAACTCGGGGCGTTCAGCCATCCCAGCGGAAAAGCCAGGCCAAACAGAAACAGATGGATCGGGATCAGCAGCGCCGCAACCACGCCGCCCGCGCTGAAGAGCAGCCAGACAAAAGGCTCATTGGATCGCTTGTGCATTTTATCCTCTTTGCATTTCACCCATGCAGCAGCAGCCACGCCACCGCTGCCGATACAATCACCCATGCCACATATTGCGGTCCGGCGATGAAGATCCCCGGGAGTCGCCTCCCACCCAGACGCACCGCCATCGCCTTGGGCGCCAGGTTAAACCAGGTAATGGCGTGAAAGACCACGAAAAACAAGCTGATCACATTCAACGCAATCACAATCGGATTGGTGAAGAAATCTTGCATTTCGAGCCACGCCTCCGGCCCATCGATCAACGCATTGATCTGCAATAGCGTCTCGATTACAAACCAAGCCACGAATACGCTGCTGATCTCGCGCAGGATGAACTTCAGATACGGCCAGCGGCCCAGCCACCAGTAAGTGGACATGCGCACGCGATAGCCCTTGGGCGGATAACTGGTGTAAGTCGCCATCACTTACCTCCCCAAGGCATCAGCAGGGATTTGACCCACTCCTGCGTCGCAGTCAGTTTGTATTGCTGAATTGCGCCGGCGGGATCGACATGCTTGGGACAAACCTGCGTGCAGTCTCCGACGAACGTACAGCCCCAGATTCCATCGTGCTGCGATAGAATATCGAGCCGCTCGCTTTTGCCCTCATCGCGCGAATCCATGTTGTAGCGTTGCGCCAGCGCCAGGGCCGCCGGACCGGCGAATAGCGGGTCCAGCCCGTACACCGGACAAGCCGCGTAGCACAGCAGGCAGTTGATGCACATGCTGAACTGCCGGAACGTCTCCAGTTGCTCGGGAGACTGCAGATACTCGCCCTCCGAAGGCGCCTTCTCTTTCTCGCGGATCAGCCAGGGCTTTACCTTGGAAAGCTTCTCCAGGAAGTCGGTGATCTCGACGATTAGATCGCGCATCACCGGGAAATTCTTGAGCGGCTCCACCCGCACCGGACCGGGCGCGTAGTCGGTCAGGAAGGTGGCGCAAGTCAGCTTGGGCTCGCCGTTCACCATCATTCCGCAACTGCCGCAGACTCCCATGCGGCACGACCAGCGAAACGATAACGACCCGTCCACTTTGTCCTTCACGTAGTTCAGCGCGTCCAGAACCACCCACTCTTTGCGGAGCGGAACGTCGAAGCTCTGCACCGACGGCGTCTTGTCCCGTTCAGGCGAGAAGCGTGTAACTTCGAGAGCGATCTGTTCAGCCATAAGCGATCATTTTCCGTAAACTCGTTCCGCCGGCGGCCAGCGCGTGATGGTCACCGGCAGATAATTCACCACCGGCACTCCGTCCTCCTGGCGAGCAACCAGAGAATGCGCCAGAAATTTCTGGTCGTCGCGGGCCGGGAAATCCGTGCGCTGATGCGCGCCGCGCGATTCGGTCCGATGCAGCGCGCACTGAATCATCGCCTCAGCCACATCCAGCATCGATCCCAACTCCAGCGCGGCCACCAGCTCGGTGTTGAAGGTGCGGCTATGATCGTCCAGACCGACGTCCAAAAATCGCTCCTGCAGCTCCCGCAGCTTGTGAGCGCCTTTCTCCAGCGATTCGCCGGAGCGGTAGATACCGGCGCTCTGCTCCATGGTCTTTTGCATCTCTTCCCGGATGGTGGCGATGCGCTCGCGCCCCCCGGTCTTGTTCAGGAACTGATCGTCCAGGCGCGACTCCTCATCGGCCGCCTGCGCCAGCAGATGACGCCCCGGCATTCTTTGCACCGACGCGAATTCGGCCGCGTCTCTTCCGGCCCTGGCTCCAAACACCAGACACTCCGTCAGCGAGTTCGAACCCAGACGATTTGCGCCATTGATGCTGACGCACGCTGCTTCACCGGCGGCATACAGACCCTTGAGCGCCGTCGCGCCGTTCATATCGGTGTGAATGCCGCCCATTACGTAATGGATCACCGGCCGCACCGGGATCAACTCCTTCACCGGATCCAGATTTTCGTACTTGAGGCACAGCTCGCGGACGAAAGGAATCTTGGCGTTGATCTTCTTCTCCCCCAGATGCCGGAGGTCCAGGTGCACCACGGCCCCGTACGGCCCCTCGATGGTCCGGCCTTTTTCGTATTCCTTCACGAAGGCCTGCGACAAGCGATCGCGAGGTCCCAGTTCCATCGTGCGCAATACCGGTTCGGGTTTGGGCTGGCCCAGGTTGTAGTCCTGCAGATACCGATAGCCGTCCTTGTTCAACATGTAGCCGCCCTCGGCCCGGGCCGCTTCAGTAATCAGGATTCCAGTAAACGGGAGGCCGGTAGGATGGTACTGGACGAACTCCATGTCCTTCAAGGGGGCGCCCGCGCGATACGCCAGCGCCATGCCGTCGCCGGTCTTGATGGCCGCGTTGGTGGTGAACGGGAAGACTCGTCCGGCGCCGCCGGTGCACAGGATCACGGCTCGCGCTGCAATGGCCTGGATCTTGCCGCTCGAAATCTCGATGGCGACACAGCCCTGCACCTGGCCGTCTTCGATCAGCAGTTTCGTCGCGTAATATTCGTCATATCGCTGCACCGCATTGTATTTGAGCGAGGTCTGAAACAGCGTGTGCAGCATGTGGAAGCCGGTCTTGTCGGCGGCAAACCAGGTGCGCTCTTTCTTCATGCCTCCAAAAGGACGCACGGCGATGCGCCCGTCCGGCTCGCGATTCCACGGGCAGCCCCAATGCTCCAGCCGCATCAGCTCCAGCGGCGCTTCTTTGACGAACATTTCGACTGCGTCTTGATCCGGAAGCCAGTCGCCACCGGAGATAGTGTCGTAAGCGTGCTCGTCAAAACTGTCGTCGGGTTTTATCGCGCCGGCGGCCCCACCTTCCGCGGACACCGTGTGGCTCCGCATGGGGTAGACCTTGGAAACAACCGCTACTCTGAGGTTGGGATTCGTTTCGGCGACGGCGATAGCGGCTCTCAACCCTGCTCCGCCACCGCCGATTAAGAGAACATCGGTCGAGGAGATGTCCAGCATATTCGGGCGATCTTAGATCTTACCACCGCTCAGCCCTGACGGGGCATCGT
The DNA here is from genome assembly GCA_035484655.1 of Bryobacteraceae bacterium. Classification (GTDB taxonomy): domain Bacteria; phylum Acidobacteriota; class Terriglobia; order Bryobacterales; family Bryobacteraceae; genus Palsa-89. The sequence goes on from DATHOT010000243.1 coordinate 3,622, forward strand.
TGGTGGAGGCGGAGTGTAAGAAAGGCGGCGTCAAAAAAAAGTTGTAACCGAGCGGCATCGAATGGAGTCCCACGGCCAAGCCATGAGTGTCGGGACCAAGCCTGTCCACATTATGTTGATTGAAGACAGCGCCGGCGATGCGCTGTTAACAGGTCAAATTCTGGCCGAGTCTCCCGTTCCCATCAAGCTCGTCATTGCCCGAGACGGTGTCCAGGCGCTCAGCATGCTCAACGACCCCGCCTTTAAACCAGCCCTGATCATCCTGGATCTGAATATTCCCATGATTTCCGGGCATGCCGTCCTGGAGCGCAACGTGCGAAAGGAAATTCCAGTCGTGGTCTTTAGCGTCTCCGATGATCCAGCCGACATGCAGCGCGCTATGGCCTTAGGAGCCCGCGAATACGTTCAGAAACCGATAAACCTGGACGCCTACAAAGAGGCTGTGTGGCGGATTATCGAGAAATGGGCCCAGCCCGAAAACACTGGCGCTGAGGGCGCGGCGGCCACTTAGGGCCGCCCGTCGCAGTCGTAATCATTGGAACCAAATCGCGGGCAGTACCGCGACACTTTGGCTTCAAAAACTGCCATTTTGTCGCTTCTAAACTTGGGCGCCGCGAGTCCCACCTCGTAAAACATCCAGCCCCTTAGACTTTTCCGCGTAGTGCCTTGGCATTACAAATGCCCTCGGAATGCCGATCGACAAATTCTTCAGGAGCCAATTTGGGATGTCGTATGACTAAGACTGCAAAGGCATATATCGCGATCGTGATCGGGACTGGGGTAGCGGCGACGTCGTTCGCTCTTGCTCACTGGCGCTCGGACGATCTTGCGCGCTTTGCAATGTTCCTGGTTCTGTTCCTCGCTGCGGCCACGTTGAAATGCTGCGTGCCCGGAGTTTCTGGAACCTATTCGCCAGTGTTCTTCTTTGCGCTGCTTGGTTCCACTACCCTGTCGCTGCCGGAGGTGTGGATCGCTTCGGCATTAGCCGGAATGGTCGGGACTGTCTACAAGCCGAAATACAAGGCTTCTTTGATCAAGGTTGCCTTTAATGGCGCGAACATGGGTCTTGCAGCTGCGGCGGCTTATGTATTCGTCCAGCGCTTGATTCCCGGTTTAACGGAGCAACCGGCGCTGTTGTGCGTAATGCTCGGCGCCGTGTCTTACTACCTCGTGAACACCAGCGTGGTGTCGTTGGTCGTCGCACTTACCGAACACGGCTCCTTCTCGGCCGCATGGCGAAATCTATGTGCCGGCAGCTTGGCTTATTATGTTGTGGGAGTTCTGCTCACCGATGCCACCGATCCGGTGGCGCAGGTGCTGGCCGCGGTGATCATTCCGTCTATTCTGCTGGCCACTTACTGCTACCGCTCGCGCGATGACATGCGAACGGTAGGCGCCATCGCTTAAGTAGGCTCTATGAGCCTGCTTATCAGGCCACCGAAATCTTGAGCTCTCGCAAGAAATCCAGATCGCCGTCAGTCAGCATCTCGGGTTCCCCTCCAAAATCGTGCTTGGGTACGGGCGAGAGTTGGATCTCCGCCTCTCCGGATTGGAATTGCGATTCGCCGTTCTTTCGGAATCCAATCGAGGCTTCCAAAATCACGTAAGCGTTGTAGCCGGCCTGTTCCATCTCCGCCATGACGGCGGCAAAGCGGTCCGACTCGGCTAAAGATGAGTTGATTGCATCCCCCAGCTCATCGATTAACTGTTGCAGTTCCTTTTCCATGGTGGGTCTCCCTTCCAGATGCCCGCTGTTGCTAGGGCAATCCGAGTGCCGGGAACATAGACCGAGCAAACGTAATGAATTAGGGCTCTTACCGTATGTCTGTCAGGCCTTGACTGTACGACACGATGTCACCATTGCGTTCCAATGGCGACAATTCGTCACAGCATTAACTGCCCGCCATTTACTTCGATCGTTTCTCCCACTACGTAGCTGGCTGCGTCCGACGCGAGAAACGCGATCACATTGGCGCATTCCATCGATGTCCCCACGCGGCCCAGTGGAATAGCCGCTGCAAAATTGCGCATCATCTCGGGAGTGGAGAAGCGCTCATGAAAGGGCGTGTCGATCACCCCCGGCGAAACCGCGTTCACTCGCACCCCATGCGGCGCCAGTTCCTTGGCCAGTGCTTTGGTGAAGCTGATCAAGCCGCCTTTAGCGCTGGCATACGCGCTGGCTCCCGGCCCACCGCCGTTGCGTCCGGCGATGGAGGAGACATTGACAATCGCTCCGCGCTTGCGCTCGATCATCGCGGGCGCTACCGCCTGTGAGCAAAGCACCGCGCTCTTGAGATTGAGATCCTGGATCTCGTCCCAGGTCTCCTCCTTCACTTCCAGGATTCGCATGCGCTGCATCAGGGAGCCGGCGTTATTGATCAGAATATCGATTGGGCCGAGCTCCGCTGTCACCGTGGTGGTGAGCGAGGCGATCTCAGCGGCGCGCGTCACATCGGCGCGAATTGCAATTGCCGTCCCGCCGCCGGCCACGATTTTCGCGCGCACCTGCTCCGACCCTTCCGCATTGCTGTGATATCCGATCGCCACCCGCGCCCCCAAGCCCGCCAGCAAGACGGCGGTTGCCGCTCCGATGCCGGACGACGCTCCGGTGGTCAATGCTACTTTGCCGGTCAGGTCGAAAAAGTTCTGCATGCACACTCCTGTTGTCTACTGTACAGGCGTTTCGGGGGAGGCATCGGTGAAATTACCAGTCACAGCGAAGTCGGCTGCCTAACTGTGATTTTTGAACCAGCTAGGACCGGGCAAACAGAAGCAACATGCGTTACGTGGCCGAGTAACGGCTTGGTAGCGCTCACGGACCGGACGTCTCTGCGCCGGGTTGAAAATCAACGCGACACTTCGAACGAGCGCCCTACCTCGCCAGGGCGTGTCTGAAGGAAGGCCAACCTCTGAACGAAAGCGGAGCAATCACGGCCGCTAACCCAGGCCCACTCAGAAGACGGAGGCAGGTGGCCAGCCGCAGGGTGACTCCATCCGCCCCCATCATGTATAATGAAACTGTCGAACGAAGCAGTGGGCGAAAGCCCACTTTTTTATTGCAAGAAACGAATGCCAGTCATTGGTAAGGAAGAGACTATCGCCAAAATCGCCGAGATCGCCGAGCGTGTAGCCGGTTCCGAAGGCCTCGAAATCGTCGAGGTCCAACTGCTCGGCGCCGGCCGCGGTCGAGTTTTGCGCATTTTCATCGACCGGCCCGAGGGCGTCTCCCATGCCGATTGCGAATTCATTTCTCAACACGTCGGAACTATTCTGGATGTGGAAGACGTCATACCTGGCGACACTTATACGTTAGAAGTCAGTTCGCCGGGCTTGGAACGTAAATTGCACAAAGCAAAAGACTTCGAGAGATTTTTGGGCCAAAAAGCTAAAGTCGTGCTGCGGGAGCCCGTTGAAAATCAACGCAGTTGGGTAGGCAAGCTGGCTGGTTTCTCAGATGGAATCGTCACTCTGGAACCAAGCGCAGGAAAGATCGTTCGCTTCGCGCTTTCGCAGGTCGAAAAAGCCAACCTGAAGTTTGAGTGGTAATTTACCCCCAGACAGTTTAATTGAGAGGACACAGTGGGTAGCATCTATCAGTCCATTGAGATCTTGAGCAAAGAGAAGGGCATCGATCCGCAGATCGTCATTGACGCGGTAAAAGATGCCATGCTCGTGGCCGCGCGTAAACATTTCCGCACCACCGAAGACCTGGTGGCCGCCTTCAACGATCAGACCGGGGCGCTGGAGATTTATGGGGTCAAGAAAGTGGTGGAAACCGTTCTCGATCCCGACAAGGAAATCTCTCTCCACGACGCTCAGAAAATGGATCCCGCCGCGCAACTCGAAACCGAGGTTCATTTCCCGAAACCCACCGACGCGCTGGGACGCATATCCGCCCAAACCGCCAAGCAGGTCATTCTGCAAAAGGTTCGGGAGGCCGAGCGCGAGACGATATTTTCCGAATATTCCGGCCGCGTCGGCGAGCTGGTCAACTGCACCATCAAACGCATCGAAGCCCAGGATCTGGTGGTGGACCTCGGCAAGACCGAGGCGCGGCTGCCCAAGAAAGAGCAAAGCAAGCTGGAGAACTTCAGCACCGGTGACCGCGTCCGCTGCGTCATCCGTAGTGTCGAGAAGGCCGGCAAGAACGCCGGAGTGATCGTGTCGCGCGCCGCGCCCGAGCTGGTGGCCCGCTTGTTCGAACAGGAAGTACCCGAGATCTACGACAACACCGTGGTCATCAAGGGTTGTGCGCGCGAAGCTGGGGAGCGCACCAAGATCGCAGTCGTCAGCCGTGACCGGGATGTCGACAGCGTGGGCGCGTGTGTCGGCATGAAGGGTATGCGAGTTCAGTCCATCATCCGCGAGCTGCGCGGCGAAAAGATCGACATCATCGAGTTTTCCGACGACCCTGTTTCTTTCGCCACCCATGCGCTGAGCCCCGCCAAGATTACACGTGTTTCCGTTATCGATCCCAACGAGAAGCACATGGAAGTCATCGTCGACGATACCCAGCTTTCCCTCGCCATCGGCAAGAAGGGCCAGAACGTCCGCCTGGCTGCCAAGCTTTTGGGCTGGAAGATCGATATTAAGAGCGAAGAAGAGAAGCGGCAGGAAGTAGAATCGGCCATGGCCGCTCTGGTTCCCGCGGGCGCGCCTGTGTCCATTCTCATCGATCATTCTCTGTCCGAAGAGATTGTCGAAAAGCTGTTGGGAGCCGGTATCAACACCGTCGAGAAGCTCGGCTCCATGACGCCTGAGGATCTGGAAGCGATTCCCGAGATTGGTCCCGCGGTGGTCGAGAAGATCCTGATCGCCGTCAACTCTTACTACGCGCAGTTCGATCCACCCGCTCCGGTAGTGGAGGAAACGGTATCGGAGCTCGAAGCCGCCGAAGTCAGTGCTGCCTCGGACCAGGCCGCGCCGGTGCTCGAAGCCGCGCCGGAGATCGGGCCGTCAGAAGAGCTAAGCCCTGTGGGGCATACCGATTCTCCAGATCACAAGGGCGAATTTGATACCATAAAGAACTCGGAGGAAGTCAGTTAAGCGCCGCGTTAACAGGGCGTTGCTGTCAATATGAGCAAAATCCGTATCAACGAACTGGCCAGGCAACTCGAGGTTCCCTCGCATAGCATCCTCGAGATGTTGCCGGAGCTTGGCGTCACCGAGAAGAAGACTCACTCCAGTTCCATCGATGAACCGATCGCCGAACTGGTGCGAAAACGTGTTCAAGGCTCCGGAGCATCCTCCACGCCGATCGATTATGGAACCCCGGCCGTCGCCGTGCCCGAGCCGGAGCCGGTTGAAGAACAACACCACGCTCCCGTGCACGCACCCGAGCCACCGTCCATCGCTGCCAAGAGCGCTCCGTCACCCGCCGCGGAAGCGCCCGCTGCGACGCCGACCGACGCCTCCGTCACCACGACCGAAGAACCCCGCAGCAAGCCGGCGCCGTTGCGTCCGCCTTTGTCCAGCGGCACAAGTGCGCCCATCCACCCTCCCTTGCGAACCGGCGCAATCCCCGCGAGGCCCGTACCGGCTGCGCCGCGTCCTGGCCAGATTCTCTCCGGACCGCGCCAGCCCATGCCTTCGTCGACGCCGCCTCCGCCGCATCCGTCACCGGGGCCGGTGGCTCCGCAACCGATCGCGCGCGCCGCTGCGCCGCCGGCCGAACCGACTCCAGCGGCAACGCCCGGACCAACTCCTGGAGCACCGCCGCCGTCGATGCCCATTCGATCTGCGCCCGCGCGTCCGAATTTGGCCGGCCAGCCGGCCGCTCGTCCGATAGTGCCCCCGCGTCCCGATCTGGTAGCCCGGTTGCAGCAACAGACCCGTCCCGCGCCAGGCCAAGCCCAGCCGCCACCGCCGCGTCCGGGAATGCCGACCCGCAGTTCCACGCCCGTGCCCGGCCAGCCGATTTATCGCGGCCCGATCCGTCCCGGCCAGCCCGTCATGCGTGGCCCCGGTGTAGGCGGACCAGGCGGCCCGGCTCCCGGTGGCCTTCGCCGCCAAAGAACGCTGCATCCCACTTCGCCGCTGCGAATCGAGCCGGCAACGCCGCTCCCCACCGAGCAACAGCGCCGCCATCAGGCCAAGCCTGCCGGGCGCGACCGTCATCGCGACGTCGAGCAGGAAGAGGGTAGACTTCGAATGCCGGTGAGCCGGCGCGAGCAGCCCGCCGCGCCACCGCCCATCGATCGCGAAATTACCGTCGCTGAAGGAATCACGGTCAAGGAGCTTTCAGAGAAGCTCGGCATCAAAGCCAATCTGGTGATCAAGAAACTGGTGGAGAAGAAAATTTTCGCCACCATCAATCAGAACCTCGACATGAAAATGGCCGAGGAGATTGCTCGCGATTTTGGCGCATCCATCAACAAAGTCAGCTTCGAAGAGGAGCGGACGCAGGAAATCGAGCTGACCGAGGAGACCACCGCTCGTGTGAAGCGCGCGCCCGTCGTTACCGTCATGGGTCACGTCGATCACGGCAAGACTTCGCTGCTCGACGCCATCCGCGCCACCGACGTGGCCGGCGGTGAGGCCGGCGGAATCACCCAGCATATCGGCGCCTATCGCGTGGAGAAGAACGGCCGCAAGATCGTGTTTATCGATACGCCCGGCCATGAAGCCTTCACGCGCATGCGTGCCCGCGGAGCCAAAGTCACCGACATCGTGGTCCTGGTGGTGGCGGCCGACGACGGTGTCATGCCGCAAACGCTGGAGGCCATCGATCACGCCAAAGCGGCCAAGGTTCCCATAATAGTCGCCATCAACAAAATCGACAAGGGCGACGCCCAGCCCGAGCGTATCAAGCAGCAACTCGCCGATCGCGGTCTTCTCGCCGAGGATTGGGGCGGCGATGTCGTCATGGTTCCGGTCTCAGCCCGAGCCAAGACGAATCTCGATCTCTTACTCGAAATGATCCTGCTGGTGGCCGACCTCCAGGATCTCAAGGCCAATCCGGACCGTCCCGCCGTCGGCACCGTGCTCGAAGCGCAGCTCGATCGCGGCCGTGGACCTGTCGCTACAGTGCTGGTTCGCGACGGCACGCTGCATGTAGGCGATTCCTTCATCTGCGGGTCGGTCTTCAGTAAAGTCCGCGCTATGTTCGACGATCGCGGCCAGCCGGTCCGTGAGGCCGAGCCGTCCATGCCGGTCGAAGTAATCGGTCTCGATTCACTCCCCGAAGTCGGTGACACATTCCAGGTGGTGACAGACACCGCCAAGGCCAAGCAGATCGTGATCTATCGCGAATCGAAGGCCCGCGATGTCGCCATGTCCAAGAGCGGCCGTATTACCCTCGAGCAACTGCACGCGCAATTGAAGGAAGGCGAAGTCAAGGAGCTCAACATTATTCTGAAGACGGATGTAAGCGGCACGGCCGAAGTGCTCTCTGACATGATGCAGAAGCTGTCTACGGATAAAGTTCAGATGCGGGTTCTGCGCGCCGGCGTCGGCGCCATCAACGAAAGCGACGTGCTGCTAGCCTCCACTTCGAACGCCATCATCGTGGGCTTCAACGTCCGGCCGGAGCGCGGCGCGACCGCGCTAGCCGAGCAGGAAAAAGTCGACATCCGGCTGCACACCATCATTTACGAGTTGACCGATGAGCTGAAGCGCGCCATGACCGGCATGCTCGAGCCGGTTTTCAAAGAGGTATATCAGGGCCGCGCCCAGGTGCGTGAGGTCTTCCGCATCAGCAAGGTCGGCAATGTAGCCGGCTGCATGGTGATCGATGGCCTCATCAAGCGCGACAGCGAGGTTCGCGTTCTGCGCGATAACGTGGTGGTGTTCACGGGAAAAATCGAATCTCTGCGGCGATTCAAGAACGATGCCAGCGAGGTGAAGACCGGGTTTGAGTGTGGTCTGACGGTTCGCAACTTCGCCGACATCAAGCCCAATGACATTATTGAAGCCTTCGCCACCGAGCGGGTAGCCGCGGAGGTCATGGCTTGAGGCTGCGGCAATGCCGAGCGTCGGAGTATTGACCCTTGAATTGCACATCGAAGGCGCGCAATCGCTCAAGGACAAACGCCATACCGTCAAGAGCCTGAAGGACCGTCTCCGTAGCAAGTTCAATGTGGCGGTAGCCGAAATCGATTATCAGGATCTGTGGCAGCGCGCCCTGATTGCTGCCGTGACCGTTTCGAGCGACCATACTCGCGCCGAACAAGTCCTTCAGTTGGTCGAGCGCGAGGCTTCGTCCCTTTTGGGCGGCATGTTGGTCGGAACGGCGGTCGAATGGATGGAGTGATGGACCATCGCGTCGAACGAATCTCAGAGGCACTGCGCGAAGAACTTACCGAATTGATCGGCTTCGAGCTGTCCGATCCGCGCATGGGGTCGGCTACGGTTACCGAGGTTCAGATCTCGCCCGATAAGCGCCACGCCTTCGTACGCATTGCCATGGGCGATGGTTCGGATGCCAAAGACACGCTGGCCGTGCTGAATCGCGCCACCAACTTCCTGCGCCGCGAAATCGCCAGCCGGCTCGAGCTGTTCCGCGTTCCGGAGCTCCATTTCGAAGCCGACGCATCGACAGCCATCGGCCCTCGCGCCCCGCAGCTGCTCAAGCGCATCAGGAAGGGCCGGCCCCGATGAGTGTAGCGCACGCAGTCCTGCGTGCCGCGTTGGCACTCGTGCCAACGCTCGTTCTTGCCATTCGCGTCGAAGGCTCGGTCGACGCCATGGGCACCGGCTTTTCCATCGTCGCCTACGGTGAGGATCGCGGCCGCCTCCAGTCCGCCGTCGCCCAAGGCCTCGAGGAGGCCCGCCGCCTGGACGAAATGCTGTCCAACTACAAACCCGACAGCGAGTGGAGCCAGATGAATCGTCAAGCCGCCGATCGGCCATTTCCAGCTTCCACTGAGTTATTTGAATTACTATCGGCCTGCGTCGAATACAGCCGCGCAAGCGAGGGAGCCTTCGACATTTCCGTCGGTCCGCTGATGAAACTGTGGGGATTTTACAAGGGAACCGGCCATTTGCCGCACCGCGCCGAGGTTCGGGGCGCGCTCAGCCTGGTCGGCTACCGGAATATCCTGCTGGATGCCTCGAATCACTGGGTTCGTTTTGCTAAAAAGGGCGTAGAACTGGACCCCGGCGGCATCGGCAAAGGCTACGCGGTCGACCGTATCGCACAGATTTTAAAGGATCAAGGCGTTCAGCGCGCGCTCGTTTCGGGTGGCGGGTCGAGCATCTATGCCATCGGCGCCCCGCCCAATGAACCAGGCTGGAAAGTGGACATCAAGAATCCCAGAGACCCCTCCAAGGCCATCGAATCAGTCCTTCTGAAGGACGAATCTATGTCAACTTCGGGCAGTTATGAGAAGTTTTTCCGTGCAGAAGGGCACCTTTTTAGCCACATTATGGACCCCAGAACGGGTTTTCCGTCGCAGGGAATGCTCTCGACTTCAGTTATTACACCCAAAACTATTGACAGTGAGGCTTGGGCCAAGCCCTACTATATCTTAGGGCCTCATTGGACGGCTCAACACAAACAGAAAGAGTTTCGCGTGTTCTTTTGCGAAGACAAACCGGGTACCCGATGCGAATGGCTTCAATGAACAGTCGATTCTTAGATGCGTGCCGCCGCCGGCCGACCGACGTCCGTCCGGTATGGTTTATGCGGCAAGCTGGCCGCTACATGAAACAATACCGGGAGATTCGCGCCAAGGCGAGTATCCTGGAAATCTGCAAACGGCCCGATCTGGCCGCGCAGGTGACGCTACAGCCGGTCGAAGTCCTGGATGTCGATGCCGCCATCATTTTCGCGGATCTGTTGCTTCCAGTCGAGCCCATGGGTCTTAAGCTGAAGTTCGTCGCCGGCGAAGGGCCGAATATCGGCAATCCCGTTCGGACCTCAGATGATGTCGACTCGCTCTCGATCTCCAACACCGATGAACTGGGCTATGTCGGCGAAGCGATTCAGCTCGTGGTCCGGCAACTGGGCGGGCGTGTACCGGTGATCGGTTTTGTCGGCGCGCCGTTCACACTGGCCAGCTACATGATCGAAGGCGGACCGTCCAAGAGCTTTATCCGCACCAAGGCGATGATGTATCGCGATGAAACGCTGTGGCGGCGGCTGATGGGCAAGCTGGTGGATGTGCTCGGTCCGTTCGCGATCGCACAGGTGACGGCGGGCGCGCGCGCTATCCAAGTGTTCGACAGTTGGGTGGGCGCTCTGGGGCCCGACGACTATGTCCGCTATGTCGCGCCTTATTCTCGCGCGCTCATTGAGCGCATCCGAACGGCCAGCGTCCCGGTGATTCATTTCGGTACCGGCGCCGCTGGATTCTTTCGTGAGCTGCACGCGGCCGGTGGCGACGTGATGGGCGTCGACTGGCGAGTCAATATCGACCAAGCCTGGATGGACATCAGCTATCGATCTGCCGTCCAAGGCAACCTGGATCCGGCTGTCCTGTTTGCGCCGCTGCCGGAACTGAAGATGCGCGTGCTGGAATTGCTCAAGCGCACCGGCAGCCGACCCGGCCATATATTCAACCTAGGGCACGGTATTCTGCCGGAAACTCCGGTGGAAAGCGTCCGGGCCGTCGTGGACATCGTCCACGAGTTTAAACTGTAGGTAGTGCCCCACAAAGCGTTGATTGTTGGGGGAGGGATTTCCGGGCTTTCGGCCGCCTATTACCTCTCGAAAGCGGGCGTTCGTCCCGTTCTCGTAGAGAAGTCGCCGCAGGTCGGCGGCGTCATTCGAACATCGGTCCAGCAAGGCTGCGTTCTCGAAGCGGGTCCCGACGGTTTCATGGCGGCCAAGCCCTGGGCCATGGATCTCATCCGGGAGCTGGGTCTAGCGGATCAGATCATCGGCTCCAACGATCATTCCCGTATCACCTATATCGTCAAACACGGCAAGCTGGTGCCACTGCCAGACGGGCTCATGATGGTGGTGCCGACCAAGATCATACCGCTGGTAGGAACCAGCCTTTTCGGTTGGGGAACCAAAATACGAATGGGTCTCGAATTCTTTCGCCGGCCGAACGGAAAGCATCCGGACCGGTCCGTTTATGATTTCCTGATGGATCACTATGGTCAGGAATCCATCGACTATCTGGCCGAGCCGCTGCTCGCTGGAGTCTACGGGGGCGACCCCAAGCAGATGAGCGTCAACAGCGTGCTCAGCCGCTTCGCCGAAATCGAGTCCAAATATGGCAGCTTGACCCGCGGCGTGCTGGCAGCGCCTAAACCTCCCAAGACCTCCGGTCCGAAGTCCTTCCTGTTGACCCTGAAGAATGGCCTCGGAGAGTTGATCGAAAAGCTCCGGCCCAGCGCCGACGTCGTGCATGGCACCGTGGAAGAGCTAGAGCGAAATCCCTCCGGTTTCCGCGCGCGCGTAAACGGAGATTGGATAGAAGCGGAGAACGTGGTGCTGGCAGTGCCGGCCGGGGATTGCGCGAAACTGCTCGGAGCGTCGCATCCCGGGTTGGCGGAATTGCTCTCCGAGATCCCCTACACTTCGTCCATCACCATAGCGCTGGGCTATCGCAAGGACACCTTCGATCATCCTCTGAACGGCCACGGTTTCCTGGTGCCGAAACTGGAGCGTCAATATCTGATGGGTTGCACCTGGGTGGGCAACAAGTTCAATCACCGCGTTCCCGATGACATGGTACTGCTGCGCTGCTTTGTCGGCGGCAACGGCCTGGCTTTAACGGACGAGGAGCTGGTAGCAGTAGCGCAGAGTGAGCTTCGCGGCATTATGGGACTTCAAGCGCAGCCGGTGTTCCACAGCATCGCGCGCTGGCCCAACGCCATGGCGCAATACACAGTCGGGCATCAACAACGTGTCGAGCGCATCGAAGGCATCCTGCAAACTATTCCTGGATTGCACCTGGCCGGCAACGCCTATCGCGGCATCGGCATTCCAGACTGCGTAAAGATGGGCAAGGACGCCGCTGCCCGCATCTCTTCCCTAACGTAAAATCAATCCATCACCCGAGGAGGCGCTTGCCATGACCAAAAACATGCTGGGCCCGCAAGGCCAGTTCTACGCTGATCCACAACCCGGACCGGACGAAATAAAATTTCGCGAAGACAATACCAGTTCGGCCTATTACAACTCGCCTTATTTCCTGGCTAACAAGAATCAGGTGCAGCAGATACCGCGCCGCCGGAACAATCTGCCCTTGAACTTGACCGACTGCATTCCACAAGAAATCGTGAATGCCATCCAAACAGCCGGGAAAATCTCCTTTCACGCGGTAGGCGATACGGGAGCCGCGAAAGTAAACCGCTCGCAGACTGCGGCGACCGCGATTGGCCATGAGGCAGCGGTGGCCGACGCCATGGTGTCGGAGATTCAGAATCAGGGCGCCAATGGCCCGGCCTTCTTTTTTCATCTCGGCGATGTCATCTATAACTTCGGTGAAGCTCAATATTATTACGATCAGTTTTACGAGCCTTTTCGAGCTTATGACCGGCCTATCTTCGCCATTCCCGGCAATCACGATGGAATGGTCTTCGGCCAGGGTTCGAGCGCGCCTCAAGTTCCCACGCTGGATGCGTTCTTGACGAATTTCTGCTCGGCTGAGCCCGGTCCATCACCCGACTCGGGCGGCCTGGTGCGGAGCGTTATGACGCAGCCGGGCGTGTACTTCACGCTCGACGCCCCGTTTGTTTCCATCATTGGGATTTATAGCAACGTGTTGGACGGGCCCGGAGTCATTTCATCGCAAAGCGGCCATTTCCCGATCGTCGATGACCAACTGGATTTTCTGAAGAGCGAACTGGCCCGTCTGAAGCCCGATCGCGTAGCGCAGAAGCGCGCGATTATTGTAGCCGTACATCACCCGCCATTGTCGGCCGACGCGAAACACGGCGGGTCGACAGGCATTATGAAGGATCTGGACGCATGCTGCAAAGCGGCCGGCCTTTATCCCGACGTTTTGCTCTCCGGGCACGCTCACCTTTACCAGCGTTTCACCCGAACTCTCCCCAGCGGGCAACAGACTCCCTATATCGTCGCCGGCAGCGGCGGATTTGCCGCGACCACTCCCAAGCAGTTGCCTCCGGCGCCCATTACCGTCGGAGATCACACGCTGGAGATCAATCCAATTGTCGATTTTGGGTATATCTCAGTGGAAACCGATGCTCGGACAATTACCCTTACGTTCAAGACGGCGGACGGCGGTCCCGTCAAGGTGCGAGATTCCGTTTCTGTCGACTTGACGAAAGGCCGCATCATTTCCGGCGATCGGGTTCCCGCCATGGGCGCCCGCGCGAAGAAGGCGGCGAAGAAGCCCGCCAAGAAAAAGAAGTAAAGCACGCGCGTATTACTTTTTTATATAAACCCGCGCCTCGGCCGGCGTCACAACGATGCGGTCGACGCGATCGGACAACTCAAACGGCTCGTCAATTTTCGCATCCGGATAGAGCGGCCGGAAAAAAGTATCGATCAGGAAGTCGAGCGTCGCGCCGCTCACTGCCAATCCGCCGATTTCAACGCGGACCAGGTGAACCGTGGCGCGCCCGTTCACCGCTTGAATCCTCGCGGTCGCCAGCACGCGCTTCTCGCCCTGGATCAGTTTCGAAATGAGCCAGTTGGTCTCGATTCCCGCGCCGTGTTGCAGCTTCAGAAAGTCTACTAATGCATAGCCGGTCGCGCTTCCCTCGCCCAGTTCCAGCCGAGGCTCGCGCAGCCCTTCCGGCACAACCATGGGGGCTTTGACCCGCACCCAGGCATTCAGGTCGGCCGACGTGAAGACAAATACGGAGCCCGGCCTCGCCTTTCCAGATTGGATGATCTCCAGCTTCCGGCTAACATTCGCGGCAGCAGGATCGACCGCGGCCGGAACTGTCAACGCTATTGCGAAAGCGACTATAAGAAGCTTAACGGTCAAATCCCATCATATCGGGCCCGACCCCTGGTAGAATCAGGCCTGAGGAGGAAATCGATGAAACTGACTCAGCTGGCAATGCTTGCAATGACTGGCAGTATGCTCTATGGCGCTGCGGCGGATGCCCCCAAGCGTCTGGGCGACGCGGCCGATGTCCTGACCGAGATCATGTCCGCTCCGGACAAGGGCATCCCGCAGGACTTGCTGGCGAAGTCCGAGTGTATCGTGATCGTACCCGGGCTAAAAAAAGGGGCGTTCATCGTGGGCGCCAAATACGGCAAGGGATTCATGTCATGCCGGAAGAAGAGCGGCGTGGGATGGTCGGCGCCGGGCTCGATTCGAGTGGAAGGCGGCAGCTTTGGTTTCCAGATCGGCGGATCGGAAACGGACGTGGTTCTGCTGGTCATGAATCAGGGCGGCGCGAAGAAATTGCTGCAGAGCAAATTCACCTTGGGCGGCGATGCCTCGGCGGCGGCCGGTCCTGTAGGCCGCACATCTTCAGCCGAGACGGACGCTCAGATGCATGCCGAGATCCTGACCTATTCGCGGGCGCGCGGACTTTTCGCCGGCATTTCGCTCGAAGGGGCTAC
>DATHOT010000244.1:0-15039 GCA_035484655.1 Bryobacteraceae bacterium
CGATGCTCACAACCGAAGACCGCGGCGAAATTGACCGCCTGTGGACCCGCAAGCTCGAACAGGACGCGCAAGCCCTCCCGCAGGCTGATCGCCATCGCAATCTGGAGCCGGCCAGCGCCGAATTCATTCATGCCTTGGCAGCCGGTATCGAAGCCAAGCGCATTCTGGAGATCGGCGGATCGAGCGGTATCTCGACCATCGCTCTGGCAGCCGCGGCTCGCGCCACTGGCGGCCTCGTTATCTCCATCGAGCAGGAGCCCGTGCGCCAAGCCGATGCTAAAGAAACGCTATCCCGGCTGGGCCTCGCCAGGCATGTGGATTTTATCCTGGCGGATGCCGCCACTGTCCTCCCGCGCCAAGCCGCCCTCGACTTCGCGCTCATCGATTGTGAAAAAGAAGACTACATCCGCTTCTTCGACGCCCTGCGCATGCGGCCCGACGGAATTATCGTCGCCGACAACATCATTTCACATTCCCTTTCCGATTACGTCGCCCACGTCCGCAGACATCCCGGCGCGGAATCGATCACGCTCCAGATCGGCAAAGGACTCGAAGTGTCGCGAGTGCGTTAACGGCCTCGCGATTTTACGCACTTGTTACAAATCCGCAATTTCATGCATGGTCTCAAACGCATCTAACCGGCATGATGCTGCAAGAGCGTTTTGCCAGAATACTTCTGTCTGCCTGTCTGGTTCTTGTTCCGTTTGCAAATGCGGACGAACCGCAGAGCGACGCGCCCCGGGTCTCCTATCTCGACGCCTCCCACTCGACGTTGCTGCTCGATGTGGCAGGCAAACAATATGTGGTCAATGTAGCTGCCGGGAGTATCCGGGAGGCCGCGACAGCCGGTGCGCAAGCATCAGCGCCAACGCCATCGCCCGCCGCGGGCCTTTTTCAACAGAACTGCGCGAGCTGCCATGGGACCGATGGAAAGGGCACGCGCCAGGCCGGAACGCCTGATTTTACGAATCGCTCCATCCAGAGCGGCCTCAGCGACCAGCAAATCCTGAACACGATTCGCAATGGCAAGCCCGGCCGAATGCCCGCCTGGGCCGGCAAACTATCCGACGCGCAGATTACCGAGCTGGCAACCTACATCCGCTCCTTCACGACGACCGCGCCCGGCTCCAGTTCCACTGCGCAGCAGGAAGCCGCGGCCCCCGGCGTCTATCAGCCCGGCGACGATCTGCTGGTCAGCCTGCCCACCGGCAAAGCTACGGATCGGCACGGTGTCTACGTAAATTTCACACACCGCTTCATGGACACCGCCTTTACAGGCCAGGGCAAGGGAGCGGAGTTGCTCGGGCTGGACAGCGTGTCGATCTCATCCTTCGGCCTGCGGTATGGGGTGACGGATAAGCTCTCGGTCTCCGTTTACCGATCGCCGTCGTTTATCGAGCGGCCGATTCAACTTATGGCGGCATACAATCTGCTGGATGAAAACCACGAAGCTCCGCTGAACTTGACGGTGCGTGTTTCGGTGGAAGGTCAGAATAACTTCCAGAAAAGCTTTACCGAAAATATCGAGACGATTTTTTCGCGGAGCATCACGTCCCACGCTCAGTTCTACGCTGTTCCCACCTTCTCTTTTAATGCCCGGCGCCTGGAGCCCGGCGGCCTGGTCTCGAGCCAGATCCCGGATTTTCCGGGCGTGGACACTTTCTCCATCGGCTTCGGCGCGGCGGTCGATATCCGGCCCACCGTGGCGTTGGTCGCTGAAATCATCCCCACGCTTCTCAACAGCGGGGAGCTCGGGATTCACCGCCCGGCCTACTCATTCGGCATCCAGAAAAAGATATGGCGGCATGCCTTCACGCTGGCGCTGACCAACAGTCCCGGCACAACCGTTTCCCAGCGCGCTGGAACACGCGCCACTTATACGGGAATGCCGAACTCCGACACGCCGGCGGGCTTATCGCTCGGCTTCGATGTGATGCGGCAGATTCACTAAAGCCTTTCCAGCTTGGGAACCATCAGGTGAATCACGCCCAGCGCGATCAGGTACATCGAGCCCGCGACCATGAATATCGGCCCATAGGCGTCATGCGAAAAATCGAGCCAATAACCGACCAAAGGAGCAGCTAGCGCGCCGCTTATTGCCCCGCCCAGCCCGCCCAATCCGACCACCGATCCAACCGCTTCCTGCGGGAACAGATCGGACGGTAGCGTAAACAGATTCGCCGACCAGCCCTGATGCGCGCCCGCCGCCAAACCGATCAGCGCCACCGCGAACCACAGATTGCCCTTTGTGAACGGGACGAACATGACGCCGGTCACCGCGATGGCGCACACAAACATCGCGATCTTGCGCGCTCGATTCGGCGTCAGGCCGCGCTTTAGAAGTGACGACGACAGCCAGCCTCCCGCCACCGAGCCAATGTCGGCTAACAGATACACCGCCACCAGCGGCGCACCCATGGCTGACAGGTTGAGCCCGTAGTTTTTGTCTAGAAAGCCGGGCAGCCAGTACAGGTAGAACCACCACACCGGATCCGTCAGCACCTTACCCAGCAGGTAAGCCCAGGTTCTGCGCTCGGTCAGCAGGCTCATGTATGGCAGGCGGGCAGCCGGCGCGCTATCGGCCCGAACCACGGCAGCCGGCGGATGCCGATAGGTCGTGAACCATAGGATCAGCCAGATCAGCACCAGGACGCTGGTGAACAGAAAGGCTGGACGCCAGCCGAAGCGGACCGTGATCCAGGGAATCGCGAGTGGGGCAACCAGCGCCCCGATATTCGTTCCGCTATTGAATATACCGGTGGCCAGGGCGCGCTCGTTTTGCGGAAACCAATCGGCCACGGTTCGAAGAGCCGCCGGGAAATTGGCGGACTCGCCCAGGCCCAGCGCAAACCGCGCCGTCGCGAATTGAAAAACGGTCCGCGCCAGCGAGTGGCTCATCGCCGCCAGGCTCCAGAAGATGACGGCGATAGCGTAGCCGCGCTTGGGGCCGATCCAATCCACCAGGCGTCCGGCCAGCGGCATCATGATCGCGTAGGCCATCTGGAACGCCGATATGATCCACCCGAAATCCGCCTCGGTCCAGTGCAGCTCGCGCGAGATCACCGGCTTTAATAAGCCCAGCACCTGCCGGTCGATGTAATTGATAGTGGTAGCGAAGAACAGCAGCCCACAGATGTACCAGCGCAGCTTGAGTCCGCGACCGGTAACTGGCGCGACTTTAGTGGGCGTAGCCAACGTCGCTATGATACTGCAATTGTGGGCGAGGTCCAGACCTGCCAATCCGGGAGAGGTCCCCAAAGATGTGTGCGACGATATTCAGAGAGCCATCATCCCCGGGGAGGAGATCGCATGCGTAGCGTTTGGGTGACTGTGGTATTCGCCGTCTCGGCAGCCTCCGGATGGCCCCAAAAGCCTCCGGATGCCATGCAACTGCAAGATCCACTGGTAGTCGATCCGCAGCATTACCACCTCGAGATCGAAAATGAATGGACCCGCACCTTTCGCGAGCACATGGAGCCGCACGGAAAGCTGGTCTGGCACAAGCATCCGGCCCCCGGCGCCGTCGTCGTCTACATGACCGATCAAAATGTCCGGCAGGTATTGTCAGACGGCACCGTCCGGAACGTGCAGCATAAGCGCGGCGATGTCGCGTGGTGGCCGGCCAGCGCCCACGAAAGCGAGAACCTGGCTAACACGCGCTTCGAATGCATTCAGATTGAGCCGCGCACGCCCCCGGGCGTCGATCTGAAGCCGTTTCCGAAAGAAAAGACCGACGCCGTCATCGTCGACCCGGAACGCTACCATGTCGAATTCGAGAACGACTTGGTGCGTGTCATCCGCGTGAAGACCGGGCCGCGCGAGAAGCTCGGCGTGCACAAGCATCCGGAGACCTTCGCCGTGATCGTGTACCTGACCGATCAGAATATGCGGCAAACTCTGGCCGATGGCGGCCACCGCGAGAACCACTACAAATCCGGTCAGGTACGCTATGGACCGAAAGACCAGGCGCATGCCGACGAGAACCTGAGCGACCAGTCCTTTGAGTTGATCCGCGTGGAATTGAAACACGCGCAATAGCTCTTTACCAGCTCAAATGGGCGCGAAGAAGCTCTCCTTTGCGATTATCGGGGCCGGCATGGGTGGCGTGACAGTGGCTGCTACTCTGCGGCGCGCCGGCTTTAACGTTCAGGTCTACGAGCAGGCCTCCCGTTTTGAGCGGGTCGGAGCAGGCATCCAGATGATGCCCAATTCGATGAAGGTGCTGCGCCGGCTTGGCTTCGAAGACCGGATACGTGTCGAAGACCAATTGCGTGCCGTCGCCTTCGAGCCTTACTCGCATCTGAACCGCGAATGGGACACCGGCCGCGTCATGCGAGAACTGCCCATGCCCGAGAGCCTGTTCGGCGCGCCCTACCTCTGCATGCACCGTGCCGTTCTTCACGACGCGCTCGCTTCGGTGATTCCGCAAGAGGTAATTCATCTCAATAAGAAACTGGCCGGGCTCGATCAACGGGCCGGCCAAGTGACCCTCACTTTCTCCGACGGCACACGGGCCCAGGCCGACGCGGTGATCGGCGCCGACGGAGTCCATTCGCTGGTGCGCGACATCATCATCGGCCCCGACGCGCCCATCCACAAAGGACGCATCGCCTATCGGGCCGTATATCCCGCAGCCTTGCTCCACAGCTGCGATATCGGACCATCGCGAACCAAGTGGTGGGGCCTCGATCGTCACATCGTCATTTACTACACCACCGCCACGCGCAGCGAAATCTACTTCGTCACCAGCGTCCCTGAGCCGGCCGAGTGGCTTACTCCGGAATCCTGGTCGGCCAAGGGCGACATGCAGGAATTACGCCGGGCCTACCAAGGCTTTCATCCCGACGTTCGCGCTGTCCTCGACGCCTGTCCGGATTGCCACAAGTGGGCGATTCTCGAACGCGAGCCGCTGCCGCGCTGGAGCGAGGGCCGAATTGTGCTGCTAGGCGATGCCTGCCATCCCATGACGCCCTACATGGCCCAAGGCGCCGCTACCGCGATCGAAGACGCCGCCATCCTGGCCCGCTGCCTGGAAGAGGTCGATGGCGAAGACATCCAGGTGGCCTTCCAGCGCTACGAAGCGCATCGCAAGCCGCGGACCACGCGCATTCAGGCCATCTCCAGCGCTAATACCTGGATGAAAGGCGACGACGGCGACACTAGTTGGCTGTATGGCTACGATGCCTGGAATGTTCCATTGGCTACCATGGAGCCAGATATCCAGACAGTCTAACGGGGGCCTCGCATGTATCAAGGCGTTTTCCAAACTTCGGACGACTGCCCCATCGCGTATACGCTGCACGCGGCTCGCAATCCCGGACTGCCGCGCGTGGTCTTGATCCACTCCCTGGCGCTGGACGCGAGCATATGGGACGGTGTGGTAGCGCGGCTCGCCGTTCACGCCGACATCCTCACCTATGACTGCCGTGGACATGGACGCTCCGGCAAGCCCGCCGAGCGCTTCACGATAGCCCGGTTCGCTCGCGATCTGATGGAGTTGCTCGATCATGTGAGCTGGGAGAGCGCCGTGGCCGCGGGTTGTTCCATGGGAGGATGCGTGGCTCAAGCGCTGGCCGGCATACATGAATCCCGTGTGAACGCCCTGGGGCTGATCGACACCACAGCTTGGTACGGCGAGGATGGTCTCTTGGCATGGAAAGAGCGCGCACAAGCCGTGCGCTCGAAAGGCCTGGTCGGTCTGCTGGAATTTCAGTTGCCGCGCTGGTTCGCCGATGAGTTTCGCAAAGCGCATCCGGAATTGGTGAAGGCCACCACCGAAGTTTTCCTGAGGAATGACCTGGATTGCTATGCAGCCAGTTGCAACATGCTAGGTGAGACGGATTTGCGCGACTACCTGAAGAAGATGAGCGTGCCCGCCGCGATCATCGTGGGCGAAGACGACTATGCGACCCCAGTGACCGACGCTAAGTACTTGTACGATTCTATTCCCAACTCCACGTTGACCGTAATTCCGCGAGCGCGGCATCTCACTCCCATCGAATCTCCCGAGGAGGTCGCGATCCAACTGATAGCCTTGTTGGGGCGTATTTGATTCCCGCCGCTGCTGATGCCGCCAGCCTGCTCGCGCGGATAGAGAGTGTGCCCTTCTCGCGCTGGCACGCTCGAGC
This sequence comes from Bryobacteraceae bacterium, assembly GCA_035484655.1. GTDB lineage: Bacteria > Acidobacteriota > Terriglobia > Bryobacterales > Bryobacteraceae > Palsa-89. The sequence goes on from DATHOT010000244.1 coordinate 6,129, forward strand.
GCGCGTCATCATGGGTAGCGCGACCTTCTTCGACGCCTTTAATTCGCTGTCGCTGGCTTTCGCCCTGCCGGCTCTTATCGCGCTCTGGCACATTTCGCCGCGGCAAAGCGGGCTCCTCATCGCATCCAGTTATGTAGGACAACTGGCCGGCGCGTTGCTCTTCGGTTGGCTGGCGGAAAAATTCGGACGCATCCCCGGCGCCACCGCCGGAATCGCCATCATGGCCGTCATGACGCTGGGCTGCGCAGTCGCTCGAAACTTCCCGGCGCTCTTCGCCTGCCGCCTGGTGCAGGGCATCGGAATCGGCGGTGAAATGCCGGTCGCCGCCGCGTACATCAGCGAGCTGTCGCGCGCGCGTGGCCGTGGCAGATTTTTCCTGCTCTATGAAATGATCTTCCCGGTCGGGCTCATGGCCGCTGGACAATTGGGCGCCTGGCTGGTTCCGGCCTTCGGATGGCAGGCCATTTTCCTGATCGGGAGCATTCCGTGCCTGATCATCACGTTTCTGGTAGCGCGACTGCCAGAATCGCCCCGCTGGCTGATATCGAAAGGAAGATTGATCGAAGCGAGCGCCATTGTGAAACAAATGGAAGCCGGCGCTGCCGGGATGCCACGCCGCACGCCGCCCTCTGTCTCCGCCGTGACGCCAAACCACGACCCGGTGCGGCCCACCCGTTGGGCTGAGCTTCTCTCTCCCGCCTATCGCTCTCGAACTTTGACCGTGTGGACGCTTTGGTTCACTGCTTATTTCATTGCCAACAGTCTGAACAACTGGCTGCCCAGCCTGTACAACGGCGTCTATCACCTCGGTCTGCGGCCCGCGCTGCGCGCTGCTTCCATGACCAATGTCGCCCAGGTTCTGGTGCTGCTCATCTGCGCGCTTTCGATTGACCGGATCGGCCGCAGAGCCTGGACGGTTACGTCCTTCATCGCCGGCGCCGCACTGCTCGGGATTCTCAGCTTCCTGGCATCAGGCAGCGTGTCGAGCGTGATGATCCTCGCCACCTTGATCTATGGCATCATCGGCTCGACCAATGCGGTTCTGTATCTCTACACGCCCGAAATCTATCCCACGCGCATACGCGCCATTGGCACCGGCCTGGCGACTTCCTGGCTGCGTCTGGCATCGGCGATAGGGCCGGCGCTGGTGGGTTTCATGGTCGGCGCCAAGGGCATCGGTTCGGTGTTTCTGATGTTCGCCGCAGTCAGTATCGCCGGAGCGTTTGCCGCGTCTCGCATGATCGAAACGCGCGGCCAGCGCTTGGAAGAGAGTGGCGCAGGTCTCTGACCTGCGAAAGCCTTTTCAAACTGCGTCCAGCCTGATATACAACCTCTTATTGATCTTCCCTTTATTCTCGGTCCGGAAGATCGAAAATCGACCCATTTCACCAGTGGAGCGGGCGTGTGTCCCGCCACAGGCTTGCGCATCGAATCCTACAATCTCGACCACCCGAACCTGCCCGCCGATCACCGGCGGTTTTACCTCCAGCGTCCGCAGCAGATCTGGCCGCATCTGAAATTCATCTTCCGGAAGGTAATACGATCTCAACTCATGCTTGCCTTCCAGGACCGCGTTTACCTTCTTCTCCAGTTCGCCCGAAACCGCGGGTGAAAAACCCTCCCACTTGAAATCGATTCTCGAATACTCCACGCCGATCTGCACTCCCGTGATCCACGCGGCATAGTCCCGCAGCGCGATCGTATTCAGCACGTGCAGAACGGTGTGGTGCCGCGCCAGCGCCACGCGCCTTTCCCGATTCACGCTGAGCCTGGCCGATTGCCCGGCGAGGCCTGGCGAGACGAACGCATGAACGACGTGCCACACCACTTCGTCCCCGCCCACTCGAGCCGCTGCGACCTCCAGCACCTGCCCGCTGTGAAGCGCGACCGTCCCCGTATCGGACGGCTGGCCGCCACCGCCCGGATAAAAACAGGTCCGGTCAAACGCAAGAGCGTCGTCTTGGACACCCACCACTCGCGCTTCCGTCTCGAAGCGATGATCATCCTCCCAATAGAGACGTATCGTGCTCACGGCCTAACCCTTCCCTAACAATCCTCCGATATTTTACGTAGTTACTCGGATGCCCGCCCGAATCAACGCTCGCCGATTGTCCGCCTGGGGCGCTGTCGTTCTGTTGAGCGCTTTCTGGTGCGTTCTCGCTCCTCCCCTCATCCGTGCGGCCTGGCACGACGATTTCCTGTGCTGGTATATCGGAGGCAAGCTGGCCTGGAGCGGCGACTTCCATCATATGTATGATCCTGCCGTCCAATGGTCCGCCCAGCAAAGCGTACTTCCGGAAGAACCCATCCTGTCGGTCTTTCCGCGGCCTCCTTTCTTCGCCGCCTTCGTTGCCCCGCTCGCCGCGCTTCCATATCGCACGGCGTTCCTGGTTTGGCTGGCAATTCAAATCGCGCTGCTCGGGATCTGCATGTTCTGGGCATGGCGGGAATTCGGAGACGATGCCCTGGTCTGGGGAGCGCTCTCCGGGCCGGCGTTCTTCGGCATCGCTTGCGGCCAGGACACCTCCCTGCTGCTCGCCCTCGCGCTAGCGGGCTATGTTTTGGCTGAGCGCGGGCAGGACCGTTTGGCGGGCGCAGTCTGGGGACTCATGCTGATCAAGTTCAACCTGGTGCTGGCCCTTCCGTTGGCTATGCTCGCCACGCGACGCTGGCGTATGCTGCAGGGATTCTCGCTCACCGGATGCTGCCTGGGCGTCTTTTCAGTGCTGGTCCTCGGACCGGAAGGCTTGCGTCTCTATTTCCAAATGCTCTCGTCCAGCGCGTTGGCAAAGCTCAATCCCACGCCCGGCCTGATGATCAATCTCCAGAGCCTGGCTGCGCACTTGGGAACACAGAGCGTCGCGTTCCTCGCTCCCGCCACCATTGTCGTTCTCGCACTGGGCTGGCTGGCACTTCGCCAAGCTCCGCTGTGGCGCTGGCTGTCAGTTGTCCTGGTCGTTTCGCTGCTCGTCGCGCCGCACGTCTATGCCTATAACGGCGCGCTCCTGTTGCTGCCGACGTGGCTGGTCATGTTCCTGTCGCCCTTCCGTTGGACGAAGATCGCTGCCGCGGTCTATACCCTGCCTCCGCTTTTCCTGCTACGTTTGTTCGGCGAGTACGGCGCGGTGATCACGCCGTTGTGCTTGCTGGGACTCCTAGCGGCCTTCGTTGCAGAGTCGGCTTGTGGGGCAGGTCTCCGACCTGCCAATGTAACAGTTGTGGGGCAGGTCTCCGACCTGCCAATGTGAAAGTATGTTCCGGCCCTGGGTACTATGCACGACCATGTCTTAAGCCCTAACGGGACCTTAGGCGACTGCCGATATAGAGAGATATGGCTAGGAAGCTCTCGAAACCTCTCAGCCGGCCGATCAAGTACGCGGCGAGTGGCTTCATCGCGTTGTGCATGGCCTTCACCGCTGGCCTGGCAGCTCTGAACTTTTATCCCGGCCTGGCCATCCTCCCGTTTGCCGCCCAGGCTCAAAAAAGTCCTTTCTGCACGGTCTGGCAGGGGGTCGCCGACACGCAGGTGAAGCTCACGCAGGCCGGCCTTGAAAGAAAAATCCTGGCGGGGTCCCACCCGGTGCGCAAAGACGGCCCGTATAAATTATGGTCCACTCCAGAAGGCGAATTCTGGGTTCCCGATACCAGCGATGAAATCCTGGCCATTTTGCTCGCCGAGCAAAAACGCAAGATCTATGGCGATGCCACCACCGGCGGCGTGAAGAGCGGCGATATCGTGTTGGACGGCGGCGCCCACATCGGCACCTACGTCAAGACAGCTTTGGACGCCGGCGCCGAAAAGATTGTCGCCATAGAACCGTCTCGGGATGCCCTCGAATGTTTGCGGCGCAACTTCCCCAAACAAATCGAGTCCGGAAAAGTGGTGGTGTATCCGAAGGGTATCTGGGACGAAGAGAAAACTCTGGTCTTTTATTCCAATGGCAACGGCGAAGCCGGTGACAGCTTTCTTACCGCCGGTGCGGGCGCCAGGCATATCGGGGACGTGCCGGTGACCACCATCGATAAGATCGTAGCCGAGCTCCATTTGCCGCGTGTGGATATTATCAAGGCGGATATCAAGGGCGCTGGTACTCGCATGATCAAAGGCGCCAGCGAAACGCTGCGGGCTTATCATCCCCGCATGGTGATTTCTGTCGAAGAAGCACCCGAAGATCCGGCTGAGATCCGAGCCGCCGTTCTCAGCGTCGCGCCCAATTACCAGTTCCGGCCGGGGCCGTGCCTGTTCACGGGCAATGAAATCCGGAACGATACTATCTTTTTTCAATAGAGCCTTTTTCAATAAGGCCTTTTTTCAATAAAAGCCCAGCTCCCAGCCATCCGACATTTCTTGTATACTTGTTTTAACCGTTCCGGAAGGTCTCTTCCCCAATGAAAGCGGGGGCTGTCCCTCTTTCTGCAAGCAGAAAGTAGGATCGCAACATGTCCCACTCCTCCCCCTCCACCGGTCCGTTTCTGGTGAAACCGCTCATTCCGATCGAAGTCCTGGTCGTAGAAAGCAACCCCGTCGACGCCCTCAGGACCATGACTGCATTCCGCGCCGCTGGACTTACCAACGGCATGCATTGTGTTCGCGATGGTGACGATGCCCTCAACTATCTCCGCCGGGAAGGCCTCTATACCGAGGCTCGAATTCCGGATCTGATTTTCCTGGACATGTCCCAACCAAGAATCTCAGGGCTGCTGGCCTTGAAAGTCATCCGCTCGACTCCGGCCTTAATGCACATTCCGGTAGTAGTGGCAGCCGATGCGGAGGACCCCGGATTTATCCAGGCCATCTACTCGCTGCAGGGCAACGGATTCATCCGGAAACCAGCCGAATCGACGCAATTTCTCCGCTGCATCGAATCCTGCTGTGACTATTGGGTTAGCGTGGTGGCGCTCGGCCAAGCCGGAGCGATAACGATGTGATTATCACTCTAAGGGCGATTTCTGCAAGAATTCATAACCTTGTCTGAATAGCCGAAGAGGTATACGGGAGGTGGTATATCACCGGCGAAGTCCTGAAATTCGTGGCCACCGAGCGCCTCACGCGCGAAGAAAAGCTGGCAGTCTGCATAGACCGCATTTTCCATGGCGAGGGCGTTCCGCCCTTCTGCGATAACGCCAATGAAGTGATGCTTCGAACACTCGATCTGGATGGCAACTCCGTCGAGCTGGTGAGGGTCATTCTCAAGGACCTGGGGCTGACCTCCAAAATTCTGCGACTCGCCAATTCCGCCATGTATAATCATTCCGGCCGCCCCATCCTGAGCGTGCCTCACGCCATCATCTTGCTCGGCTGGGACAAGGTCCGCAACATGGTCAGCACGGTCCGCTTCATCGAACAATTCGCGAATCGGTCTCCCTGTTTGCGCGAACTGCTGCTGCTCTCGGTGCTGACTGCGGTGCATGGCCGCGACGTGGCTGCCGCCATTGGTTACCCTCGGCCCGAAGAGGCCTATATTTGCGGCCTGTTTCGAAACCTCGGCGAGGTTCTCATTGCCTGCCATTACCCGCAGGAGTACTCGCGCATCATCGTTACCATGCACGAGGAGAAGATTCCCGAACGCACCGCTTGCTGGCGCGTTTTCGATTTCGCCTGGGACGAGGTTGGAACGCGCATCGCCGCCGTTTGGAACATGCCCTCCCAAGTGCGAATGAGCATGGACCCGTCTGCAGCGCTCACCGGAACACCCTGGGACCGTTGCCTGGCCTCGGTTTCCAACTACGGACACGAGCTAACGCGAGCGCTGTATCGCAAGGCCACGGGTCTGGATTCCATCCATCTGCAGGCGATCATCGATTCCGAAGGACAGCCGGCCCTGGTTTCAGTGCGCGACCTGGCCCGTATCGTCGATACAGCTCTAGAGGAGACGCAGCAGACCTTCGCGGCGCTCTGCGTGCCCACCGATACACTGGTTCTGGAAAAGCAGGCAGAACGTGCCCGCCAGATTTTGAAATCGGTGCCGGTGTTTGACGAGGCTGGACTGAGCGCCTTGCAAAAGGCCATTCAGCGCGCTAGCCACTCCACCCAAAATGATTTTGAACTGGTCCCTTTCATCACCGCCCTGCTGGAGGACGTTCGGGCCCTTGGTTTCGAACATGTGATCTTCGGCCTCATGAACGAAAATTTGACCCTCATACGCGGCCGTCTAGCCGCGGGAGAAGCGGTGGATGACTCGCTCGAGCGCTTTCAGTTTCCCGTGGACGGCGCCGAGGGTCCAATGCGCGCGGCCTTGCAGCGTAAGGAAGACGTTTTCGTCGACCGAGCTCGCGATGCCCGCTACGACGGCTCGGCCCTGGTCACCGCCTTTGATTCCGGAGCATTCGCCCTTTTGCCGTTCGTAATCGACGGCAAGGTGGCCGGTTGCCTGTACGCCGACGTTCCTCGCTCGCCTGCCTCATTCGACGTGGTGCGGCCTGCGCTCTGCCGAGCCCGCGATGTGATCACGACCGCCATTCGCAAAAAGGCGACAGCCTCCAGCGTGCCTCCCGCCTGACGGCCCGCTCCTGGCAATTTCTTTTCGCGCTGCTTCCAGCGTATCCTGAAAGCTAAGGAGTGCCCGGTGACTCCGCTGCGTATTATTCTTTTCCTTTTACTTGCCCCCGCGGGCAGCCTGGGTGTTTATGCCCTTCTTCGGCGTGGACGCCATCACTGCGCGCATAACGATCCGCTTTGCCGGCGCGACCGGCCTTGTATCGCCTGCTATCGCGAGATTTTTTCAAAAACAGAAGAATAAGGAGCTAAGGTAGCAGCCGGGCTCGCTTAATGTAATCCATCTTCGGGAAGCGGGGAACCAGATACTCGTTGGTCTCTCCTTCTACCCGTCCGGCATCGATCTCTTTTCCTTCCGGCCGCATCTCGCCGTAGCCCGAATATAACTTGTCTATCACCTCGACGCCTTCGACGATCTTGCCGAAAGGCACGAAGCCCTGATCGTCCAGCACCGCGTTATCGGCCAGGTTGATAAAGATTTCAGTGGCGCGCGTACTGGGACCGGATTTGGCGAAGGCCAGCGTTCCGCGCAGGTTCTTCTGGCGCGGTGGATCGTCGACGATGAAAAAATTTCGCCAGGTGGCGTGCACGTTGAAATCGCGATGGACGCCGAACTGCGCAATGAAGCCCCGCAGCACGCGATAAAAGCGGCCTTCATCGAAATAGCGCATGCGCACCAGCTCGTGGAACCGGTCCACGCCGTGCGGCGCCCAAGCCCGCGTGGCTTCCACCACGAAATCCCCCTGGGAAGTCTCGAACTTCACGCGAAAGACTTCGGGCACCACCACTTTCGGCGCCGGCTTGTGGCACGCCGCCATCGTGAAACACAACAGCGCCGCGAAAATAGTACGCACTATTTCCGGCCGCCTTGAGGCCCTGCCACGGTTTCAACTCCGGCCGACTTCAACACCGCTTGCGCGCTGACATAGTCCAGCTTCGGCGCCAGCTTGCGAATGCCGTCGAACACGAAGAATCGAGCCGTGGCATCGATACCGACGCGGCCTGAAGTAACGCCGCGATCTTTCAGCGCATGCGCGATCTGCTGGTACGGGCTCTCATCCTCCTGCCAGATCCGGATGTCGTCGCCGACATGGATCAACTCGCGCGCCCGCATCTCTTCGAAGCCCGGCAAAACATAAACAGGCTCGCCTTTTTCCGGCAGTACTACGGAGAAAGTTCGCTCACTGCGCCCCCAGCGGACGCCGGTCAAATACAGCATGGCCGGGCCGGGCTCCAATACGATGGCCCCGAGGCCGAACTCTTTCATGGCTGCCTGGGCCTTGGCGATCCGAGCCCGGTAGGTTGATTCAGAAACTTCGTTGGTCTGCGGCATGTGCTCTCCTTACCCGAAGGGCTGATCGATGGCCGGGCTCTGTTTGGTGAACGTCCGGGCGCCGTCTTCGGTGATGTACATACAATCTTCCAGCCGCACACCGAACTCGCCATAAATCGCGATCATCGGCTCGTCGCTGAAGCACATACCAGGCTGCAGACGCGTCCGGTTGCCCCGAACCAGGTAGGTCCACTCGTGGCCATCCAGCCCAATGCCGTGGCCGGTACGATGCGGCAGGCCCGGGACCTTGTAGCCGGGTCCGAAGCCTGCATCAGTAATCACCTTGCGGGCAGCGGCGTCCACCGATTCGCAAGTAGCGCCGGGCTTGGCGGCCGCGAGCGCGGCATCCTGCGCTTTGCGTTCCAGCGCCCAGATCTCGCGCTGCCTGGCGGTGGGCTTGCCAAAGATCACGGTCCGGGTGACGTCGGATTGATAGCCTTCCACGCGGCAGCCGTCGTCGATCAGCACGAAGTCTCCTTCCTGAAGTTTTTGCGGCTCAATGCTCCCGTGCGGGAATGCAGTGTACTTGCCGAAACTGGCCATGGCCTCGCCTTGGACGCCGAGCGCTTGATAGGCTGCGCCGATGTTAGCGCTCAACTCGCGCTGCGTCATGCCTTCTTTTAAGGAGCTCAATGCTGCCCGATAGGCTGCGATGGTGATGTCGTTGGCGCGCTGCATCAAGGCGATTTCCGCGGGCGATTTGATCACGCGGCAGCCGGCGGTTACCGGATCGGCGCTGACGAACTCGAGCGCCGGCGCGAGCTTGCTCAAGCCGTCGACAACGTCGAAGTGAACTCGCTCTTCGATCCCAACTCTTCCCGTGGCGGCTCCGCTGTCCTTCAAGGCGTTCGCAATCGCCCTATACTCACGTGTTACAGAGAGAATTTCACCCTGCGAAGGAAGCACGAACACTCCATCCGATCGTGAGCCGGTGAAGTAGAACGCGCTCGATCCGCCCTCCATGAGCACGGCCCCGATTTTGTTTTCGCGCATCAGCTTACGCGCTTTCTCGATGCGCGCGCGGCGTTCGTCACCGGTGATGGGTTGGATCCCCGCGGTCATGGGGCGCAGGTTGCGAATCG
>DATHOT010000245.1:0-5073 GCA_035484655.1 Bryobacteraceae bacterium
GCTCGAAGATCTCGCATCACTTGCAACGCTTCAGCGTTGTTCTCGCCGAGGCCCAGCATCAATCCCGACTTGGTGGGCGCGAACGGCCGCACGCGCTTGGCATAGGCCAGCATGTCGAGCGAACGTTCATAACGAGCGCCCAAGCGAACTTGCCGATAAAGCCGGGGCACCGTTTCGATGTTGTGATTCAGCACATCCGGATGGGCATTCATCACGATTTCCATGGCCGTGTGCGAGCCCTGAAAGTCCGGGACCAATACCTCCACTTTACAGCCCGGAATCCGGTCGCGAATGGCGTGAATGGTGAGCGCGAACAGTTCCGCGCCGCCATCTTTGCGATCATCGCGATTCACGCTCGTGACCACGGCATATTTCAATCCCAGGATTTCGCAGGCTTCCGCGACGCGGCGCGGTTCATCGTAATCCACTGTCAGGGGCGCGCCTTTTTGCACTGCGCAAAATCCGCAGCGCCGGGTGCAAACGTTGCCCAGGATCATGAAAGTCGCCGTCCGGCGATTCCAGCACTCGCCCACGTTCGGGCAGGCCGCGCTCTCGCATACCGTGTGCAATTTCAGCTCGCCAACCAGCCGCTTCAGCTCGTGATAGTTCTCGCCCACCGGCGCCGGAGCGCGCAGCCATACGGGCCTTTCGAGTTTCGGGCTTATAGAGACCAGCACTACCTTTATTCTATCGTCCGCGCGCTTGGATTATCCGATTTTCAAGAATCAGCCCCGGGTCGAAGCTCTTCCACCACGGATCGCGCTCCGCCGCCATCTCGATCGCCTTCTTTGGAACCAAGCCTACGATTTCGATTCCGGCGATCGACACGCCAACGCTCTGCGCCTCGGCTCGCACCGCCTGGTACGCCTGATCGAGTCCCGTCTGCTCGAAATTCGTGAGGTTCATCGAAACCTGCGCAAGGCTACGGCTGGCGAGGCTCACGCCCATGGCTTTGACGAACGCGAGTCCACCAGACGAGGCGCGAATCTTGCGGGCGATAGCTCGCGCAATCCCGACATCCGCCGTTTGCAAGTTGACGTTAAACGCGATCAGCAGCTTCCGTGCTCCGATCACGCAGGCGCCTGCGGTCGGATGCAGCTCAGGACCGCCCAGATCCGGCGTCAGCTTCGGGCTCTCGAACCCGCCGCGCCGGCAGTTCTCGAGCGCCGCGCGATCGGGGCTCTTAGCGGCAGCCTCGTAGAAATAAACCGGCACACCTAGCCGTTCCCATACTGCCTGCCCGGTTCGATGCGCGATCTCCACACAGTCGACCAGCGTCGCGCCCTCCAGCGGGACAAACGGCACAACATCCGCCGCGCCGATTCTCGGATGCACTCCGTTGTGCTTCCGCAGGTCGATCCGTTCGCCTGCTTTTGCGATGCCGCGCAAAGCGCCCTCTGCCACGGCGTATGGATCTCCGGCAAATGTGATCACCGAGCGGTTATGATCCGCATCCATCTCCGCTCGCAGCAGCAGCACGCCCGGAGAAGATGCGATCGCCAGCTCGATTGCGCGCACCGTTTCCGCGTCGTGCCCTTCGGAAAAATTCGGAACGCACTCGATCAACTGACCGGCCACTTGACCTCGGCTCGTTCCACCAGCACCGATCCATTTTTCATCACCAGATCCACCAGGTTAATCCCAAAATGATAGGGTATCTCCCGGTAGTCGGGTACGCCCAGGATAAGCAAGTCCGCGCTCTTGCCGGATTCAAGCGAGCCAATGCCCGAAGCCCGCCGCAACGCATGCGCCGCATTCAGTGTCGCTGCCGTGATGGCCTCCGCCGCGGTCATATTCATTCTTCGACAGGCCAGCGTGATCATCATCTGCATATTCTGGGAAGGAGTGGTTTCCGCATTATAGTTGGTTGCCAGCGCAACCGCTGCGCCGCTGTTGATGAGCATCCGCGCCGGCGCATACGGCTCCACTCCGAGATAAAAGTTTTCTCCAGGCAAGAGCGTTGCGATGGTGCGGGATTGCGCCAGAAGCACGGCATCTTCCCCGCTCACGTCTGTAGCATGATCCACGCTGGCGGCGCCCAGCTCCACGGCCAGCCGGATCGCTCCGGTATTTGAACGCTGGCCGGTATGCATCTTCAGCCCGAAGCCCAGATCGCGGGCCGCTGTCAGGTATCGTAGCGCCTGTTCATGCCGGAAAGCGCCTTCTTCGCAGCGGATATCGGCAAACTCGGCCAGCGCCCTCCGCTTGATCAACGGAAGGATGTGTGCGCAGACCCATTCGACGTACTGATCCGGCCGCTCTTGATATTCTGGCGTCGCCCGGCTGCACAAGAACGTAGAAACAAATGAAATGGGCTGCTTCTGGAGCGCCCGATGTACGCGCAGGATCTTGATCTCACCCGCTTCGGTGAGGCCGAAGCCGGACTTCGATTCCAGAGTCGTCGTGCCGTGCCGGATCGCTTCCTCCACCGTGCGCAGCGCCTGCTTCTCTAACGCGCGCGGGGAGACGCCGCTCGGTTCTCCCACAATATGCATGTGGCTATCGACAAAACCCGGCATCACTACTCGACCCGTGGCATCGATTTGGTCGGCTTGTCGAGCCAGTGCGAGGTTTTCAACCCGGCGGCTCGAGCCCACCTCCCGGATCAATCCGTCGACGATCAGAACGGCGCCGTCTTGGATAAGCCCCAGGTTCCGAAGATCGGGCCCGCGGCGCGGACCGCTAGGCCCGTGCAATGTCAGCAATTGCCTGGCGCCCCGTACCAATGTGACTTTGGGCATTGAATCAGTCTCTACCCTTGACAAGTATACTTGCATCGAGTATAGTTACAGGCGATATAGCTTGTGATGCACGATGCAAAACCAGACTCGATGCTGCCGCTGCCGACAGCCGTGTTTCACATCCTGATCGCCCTGGCCGATCGCGATCGTCACGGCTACTCCATCATGCAGGATGTCGCAGCCCGAACCGCAGGTAAGGTGCAGTTGAGTCCCGGGACGCTGTACAGCTCCATTCGCCGGATGCTGGAGCAAGGCTTGATTGAAGAACTGGCGGAAAGTCCGGACCCGTCCAGTACCGATGAGCGCCGGCGCTACTATCGGCTGACGGGCTTCGGAAAGCGTGTTGCAGCAGCGGAAGTGGAGCGGTTGAGCGCGCTGGTGCAACAGGCGCGAGCGACAGGGCTGGTTCCAGGTGCCTGAGGTTGCCGAGAATGACAGGTGAAAAAACGCTCTATAAAGCACTGCTTTACTGCTATCCGGCGGCTTTTCGGCACGAATATGGCACTCAAATGCTCAGTATGTTCACCGAACAATTGGGCGAAATCCGGCGAACCGGCGGCCGGCTCGAACAGGTCAAGCTGTGGCTGCGCGCTACGTTGGACGCCTTGACCATCGCCCCCAAGGAGCACTGGCACGTGATTGTTCAAGACCTGCGCTACGCTCTGCGCGTCATGGCTGCGAGCCCCAGTTTCACCGCCGTCGCCATCCTGTCGCTAGCCCTCGGCATCGGAGCCAACACCGCGATCTTCAGCCTGTGGAACGGGATGTTGCATGCCTCGCTGCCGGGCGTCTACAAACCAGAGCGACTAGTGATGCTCTCCAATCCCGATACGGCCGGGATGTGGCATGGTAACTCCGACGGAGACCGGGACTGGCTCACATATTCGGAATTCGAGCAACTGCGCGATCACGTCGACGGCTTCTCGGGAGTAATGGCATCGCAAAGTTCGCTCGACGGCTGGCAGGTTCGGTTTAAAAACGGCGACTGGGAAGAGGCGCACGGGCGTCTGGTGTCGGGCGGATATTTTGAGTTTCTGGGTGTGCACCCGGCGCTGGGCCGTGGATTCACTCCGGCGGATGATCACGCTGAGGCGCCTTATGCAGTTATCAGCTACAACTACTGGCAGCGACGCTTCAATGGCAATCCGGACGTTGTGGGCAAGACTTTCACCTTGCGCAAAGCCGTGCTGACCATCATTGGTGTCGCACCGCCCGGGTTTGTCGGAGAAACAATTGGCCAGCAGCCGGATTTGTGGCTTCCGCTCGGAATGCAGCCCCTGGTGATTCCCGGAGAAGATCGGCTGCACGATACGCCGCCCGCAAAAGCGATGTGGCTGCATGTATTCGGCCGGCTGAAACCCGGAGTGACCGCCGCGCAGGCGGGAGTTGAATCCAACGCAGTTTTTAAGGCCGGCCTCGAAACTTTCTACGGCTCGATGCCGCCGGGAGAGAGCCGGCGTGAGTATATGGATCAGCGGCTTCGAATCCGGCCGGGCGCGCGGGGAGCTTCTTACACGCGTCATGATTTCTCCAATTCGCTGACCGCACTGCTGGCGGCAGTGGGCGTGCTGCTGCTGATAGCGTGCGCGAATCTGGCCAATCTTCTGCTGGCTCGCGGCGCTACGCGCAAATTTGAAATCGCTTTGCGTTTGTCGCTGGGCGCCAGCCGCGGCCGGCTGATTCGACAACTGGTCACAGAAAGTCTGGCGCTAGCCGCTTTGGGAGGTATGGCCGGGCTCGTTGCGGCCTGGTTTCTGCACAGCGCGCTGGTGCGGATGATCGCGGAGTCAGACTCCGATTTCCACATGAGTTTCGCGCTCGACCCGATCGTATTGGTGTTCGCGGTCGCCGCCACACTCGCCGCCGCGCTTCTCTTCGGCGTTCTTCCGGCCTGGCAGGTCACCAGGAGCGATGCCGGAGTTGGTCTTAAAGAGCAGAGCCGCAGCGCCACGGGATCGCTGGGCCGGATGCGTTCGGGCCGGCTCCTGGTAAGCGTGCAACTGGCGCTATCCTTACCCTTGCTGGTGGGCGCCGGTTTGTTGGTGCGGACAATCTACAACCTGCAACACGTAGATCTCGGATTTTCCGCTGAACGGGGGCGGCTGCTACTGGTGCGCGTGGATGCGCGCGAGGCGGGCTATGATGAAGCGCGTCGCCACCGCTTGTATCGTGAGCTACGTCAAGACTTCCAGCAGATTCCCGGCGTTCGAGCGGTGAGTTTTTCCTCACTGGGTTTGTTCAGTGGAGGGAACTCGATTTCAGGGGTCGAAGTTGAAGGTTATGCGCCGAAAGCAGACAGTGAACGCCATTCCGCGCTGGATGTGGTTGGTCC
>DATHOT010000246.1:0-54340 GCA_035484655.1 Bryobacteraceae bacterium
CGTCGATGACAACGACACTGAAGAAGGGCGGCAGCGCAACCGGCGAGTCGATATGGTGGTCCTCAATGAAACGGGTGTGAAGGGCGAGCCGGAACGGATGTCGGCGCCGGCGCAGAAGGCGGAGGCGATTAAGCAGGAAGCACCGGAGATTAAGCGCTAGGAGGAGAAACCTCACCGGTGCCCGCCAACTGCTGCAGTATCTGTTGGGCGGCCCTTTGTCCGGCGCTTTTCTTGGACAAGCCCTCGGCCCGGCCGATCCATTCCCGGCCAACGCGCACTTCCACCAGAAACGTTTTGGCGTGCTCGGGTCCGTGCTCCTCAATGGTGAGGTAGCGCGGCTGAGGAAGCTTGCGCGATTGCGCCATCTCCTGCAGGGCGCTCTTGAAATCGGTACCCTCTAATCCCTCGTCCAGTGGATCGTCCTCCCCGATGATATGCCCAACTACAAAGCTACGGGCAACCTCAATGCCCGCATCCAGATATAGCGCGGCAATCAAGGCTTCGAGCGCATTGGCGAGCAGCGCCTTTTTTTCTCTTCCGCCGCTCATCTCCTCGCCCCGGCCCAGCAGCAGGTGATCTCCCAATTTGAAACGCGCCGCAACCTGGTGAAGATGGGAGGCGCTTACCAGATGAGCCTTCATCTTCGAGAGGCGGCCTTCCGGATAATTGGGATGCCGCGCCACCAAGGCCTCGCTCGCGAGAAAGCCGAGAATGGCGTCTCCAAGAAATTCGAGCTGCTCGTTGTCAGAGGGCGTGTCCGCGTTCTTCTCGTACACGCGCGACTTATGTGTAAGCGCCCGCTCCAGTAGCTCCCGATTTTCGAAATGATGCCCCAGAATCTCTTCGAGCGCTTCGATCTCGGCCGTGACAGGCTGATGGAACCGCTGGCCGCCTAGCCTTGCCCTAAGAACTGGTTTTGCTCTAAAAATTCGAACCTCCCGGAGGTTTGGCTCCGGCCTTTCGTTTTGCCGTTTCGTCCTTCTTGGCTTGAGCGATCGACTTGACCTGCGGACTGGCGTTGGAAGCGCTCAAGGCCTTGTCGAATGCGTCACTCGCCTCGTCCAGCTTGTTGGCATCGAGACAAGATTGCCCGAGACGGACCCAGTTAGCCGGATCCTGGACGGAGCCGACAGCGAGCGCCTGTTTATAGTCCGCAATGGAATCGTCGTATTTCTTGCGCAGGGATGCAGCCATGCCCATGGCAACATAAGCCTGCGCCTGCATGTCCTTCTTAGCACTGTCCCACTGGGCGTCCGGGATGTTGGCATTGGGCTTGGGAGCGCTGGGAGCGACGTCGATGGCGGCTTTGGCCCACTTGTCCACCTTGGTCAGCTTCTCCTCTTTGTCGAGATCAAACTCGCGCGTATGCCGCGCGGTTTCACTGGCCAGGGTAACTAACGCGGCGGCACTCTTGGGATCGGCGTCGAGCAGCCTCTCGGCGTAAAACACGGTCTGGGCGAAGTCGCCCTTTTGCTCCTCGATCTGCATGGCCATCTCAATAAGCACGTTCTTGAATTCGGTGTCGGCGTATTTAGTCAACACGTTCTCGATGGCTTTGATCTGTTCGTCGGGGGTTTTGGCGGCCTGAACGGCCTGGATAGCTTCAATCTCACCTTTAGATTTTGGCTTCTGGGCCCACAGCGTAGGCAGGCCCAATACCAGGACTCCGATCGCCAACGCGCAAACTCTTCTGAATCTTTCCATGTCTGCTCCTAAATTAGTTATGATCATTAGCCGCATTCTTCACGGCAAACTACTGGTCTCGATGAAACGGCTGCGCGAGCTCCTTGGTGGCAGCGTTCTTTACAGAATCCGGCGCGCCGTCGATGGCGAGCACGGCCCGGTAATTCTTTTCCGCCTGGCCGCGATCTCCCGCGGCATCGGCTAACCGGCCCAGATAAAGATGGGCCCACGACTCGGTGTCCTTGTCCGGCGACAACTCCAGCGTTTTCTGAAACAGCTTCTCAGCCAACTCAGGATCTTTTTGCAGCGCAGCTATGCGCGCTAAACCATAATACGCCCTGGCGTGCAGCGCAGTCTCGCCGGGGACCTCGAGGACCTTCAGATAGGTTTCGCGGGCGCGATCGAGATCCCGCTTGGAATAGAGCTCTTCGGCCTCGGCCAGCGTTTTTGCCGTACCTGTGATCACTGGAGCGGGCGGCGGCGGAGCGGGCGGGGCCTTCTTGATGGCCGCGTTCCTTGCGAACTGAACCTTCTCCAGGCGCTTGTCCTCTCGCTCCAGATCGATTTGCCCTACCAAATCGAGATAATAAAGGCGCAGCGATTCATCCTGCTTTTCGTAAACCGCCAAGCCATCCGCCATAGCCGGCGTCAGAACGAACCCTTCCCGCAGTGCCTGGTCCACCACCGCCTGACGATTCGCCGCCCCATGCGCCAGCCTGCTTTCCACGGCTTTGATCAAACACTCGGTAGCGAGCAGGACGAAATCGTCCTTGTACGCGTTATCGAGCGCGGGCGCTGGATTCGCGAAATCGGCCAGGCCCTTCAAGCGGTTCAACTGTTCGAAATAGCGGATCGCCAGCGGGTCCAGCAAATAATGCAGATAGGCGTGACGAATCTGATCGACCTGCAACTCGGGCGAAGGCGTCACTACGACGAAATAGTCGTCCTTGTAGCTGCGGGTCTGAATCTGGTTAGGGGCGCCGAGCAGATCGATATAAATTTGAAATCGCCGGCCGCGGAATCCGCTCGTTGGATTACGCACGTAGGCGTTGGCTTCGAGCAAGGCCTTGGATACAGGCGAATGATAGGCCGCAATCAACTGATCGTAAGCGGGTTGGGCCTGCTTCCACAGATCCTCGATATCGGCCTCCCGATAAAACTGGGCGATCAGGCGATCGAACCCGGCCATGGGGCGGACATCCAGCGGGATCTCCTCGGTTTTCATGCGGGATTGGAAATCAGGCGGCCCCTCGAGCGTCAGGGCAAACGAGATGTACTGATTCAACTCGGCGACCTGATTTTCTTGCTTGTGCGCGCCGAAATACTTTTTAAGCGCGTCCACCGACGCCAAATGCCTGGCCGCGATGGCGTCCCGAACCTGCCTGCGAACCGCTGAGTTAGCGTTGGAATCGAGATCGGCGTCGTAGCCGGCGGCGTTGATTGCCGCCAGCACCGTGAACAGCGCCGGGCTGGAGTCGAGTTCCCCATGTTGAGGCTGCGGTTGAGCCTGCGCGAGCACAGGGCCGATGCCAATAAAAAGCCTTGCAATGCCTAGAAAGAGGGTCGATCGGATCAAGAAACTTGCCTGCCACCCCCATTGTAAACAGGTCCGGGCCATTTTTCCCACCACCCCGACGCCCCAATCCACGGGTTTATTTTCCGATGCAGAAGGTCGAGAAGATGCGGTTGAGGATGTCGTCGGCGGTAGTGGCGCCGGTGATGGCGTCGATGGGGCGCAGAGCGGCGTAGAGATCTAATAGCAGCATCTCGTGCGGAATGCCAAATTCGGCGGCTTTGCGGGCCTGCTGGAGGGCTTCGACGCTCTCGCGCAGCAATTGCACATGGCGCAGGCTGGTGATGAATCCCGACTCCTGCTCGCGCGCCGCAGCCGGTACGATCTTCTCCCGCAGCCGTTCGATTCCGTGGCCGGTAATCGCGGAAACGGCGACAAATTCTTCGGGAAGGTCCGCCGCTTGGGGCAGATCCGACTTGTTTCCTACCAGGATGTAGCGGCCCTGTAGCCTGGCGCGGTCTATGAGAGCCAGGTCCTCCGGCTCGACGGGTTGGGAGAGATCGATTACCACCAGCGTAAGGTCGGCGTCAGCCATGGCCTGGTAGCTGCGCTCGATGCCGAGTCTTTCCACCAGATCCTGGCCCAACCGAATCCCCGCCGTGTCGACAAACCGGATGGGGATGCCTTCGATGGCGGCGACTTCCGACACCACATCGCGGGTCGTGCCTGGGATTTCGGTGACGATGGCGCGGTCCTGTTCCAGCAGCCGGTTAAACAGGCTACTTTTGCCTACGTTCGGCCGTCCGACGATGGCCAGCGTGATTCCGGAGTGAACCAGCTCGCCGTAGTCGAAAGTGGAAATGAGCTGCGCGAGAGCTTGCGCCACCGGATCGAGCCGCCGCAGGATTTCCGCAGTGGGAGCGACGCTCACGTCGTCTTCGGCGAAGTCGATGCCGGCTTCGAGCAAAGCGATCAACTCAAGCAATTGTTCCTTTACGGGCCGGATGCGGCGGGAAACCGATCCTTCCACCTGTTGCGCGGCGACGCGAGCCTGATAGAGCGTGGTGGATTCGATCAAATCGCGGACGGCCTCCGCTTGGGGAAGGTCGATCCTGCCGTTCAGGAACGCTCGCAGGGAGAATTCGCCGGGCTCAGCCAATCTTGCACCGGCCGCGCAGGCACGTTCGAGGGCGAAGCGCAGCACCACCGGTGAGCCGTGGCAGGAAATTTCCACCAGGTCCTGGGCGGTATATGAGCGAGGCGCGGCGAAAAACGTCGCCACTACTTCGTCGATCACGTTGCCGCCGGGGTCGATCAGCTCGGCCAGGGCTGCCGTCCAGGGTCTCCAGGCGTGGTCCGGGCGAAGTCTGAGGATGGTCTCGGCTATTGGTCGCGCGCGGTCACCGGAAAGCCGGACAGTCCCAAGGCCGGACCGTCCCGGCGGAGTGGAAATAGCAACGATGGTATCTCGAAGCTGCAGCGTGCTGCCTTGCTCTACCTGCCACGGTCTCTGCCGCCACCACGCCGGGGCGGACCTGAACGTCTTCCGGGCGGACCACCGGGGCCATCTCGTCGCGGCGGAGGTGGGTGGGGTGGGCGGATAGGCTCCGGCAGAGGCATGCCGATTGGCAACACCACGACCTGGCGGAACGGTCCAGTGCCGGTGCTTTCGCTGCGGATGGCAGTCTCATTACGCAGGCAGAGATGAATGATGCGGCGCTCCCGGCTGCTCATGGGATTGAAGTGGAAGGGCCGCTGCGTCTGCTTCACCCTCTCGGCGGCGGTGGCGGCGCTGAGACGCAATTCCTCTATACGCATGAGCCGATAATCATTGGCGTCGAAACATAGCCGCGAATGATCCTCCGGCGGCATGCGCAGGGCTTCCATGGTCAGAAATTCGAGCGCCAGCAGTACTTCGGCCTTGTTGGCGAGCAGAAGCTCAACCTCCGGACCGGAGAACTTCACCACCACATCGGGATCTTCGAGATCAGGATGGGTGTGCACGCCCTCCAGGACCTCGTACTCGACATCCATGTCCATGTCGTCGAGTGCGATGTCCAAGAATTCCTCGATGCGCGGGCCTGTCGAGGCGACCGTGTATTTGTGTTCGCCCACTGGTCTTATGCCCTCGGTTTTTTCTTGGGTACGGTCTTGGGCGCCGGGGCCGGCGGTGGTGGCATGGTCCGATTGACTATCCATTGCTGCAAAATTCCCACTAAATTGCTGGTCAACCAGTATAACACCAGACCGCTCGACACATTGTAGAAGAAGAAGCCGAACATCAGAGGCATGAACTTCATCATCTTAGCCTGCGCGGGATCAACACCCGGCGTGGGCGTCATCTGAGTGACCAAGAACTGGGAGACCACCATGATCAACGGCAGAATATGAATCGCGAGCTGCTCAGGCTGCGACAGGTCGGTCACCCACAACCAATGCGCGCCGCGGAGCTCGATGGTGACGTTGAGAACTTTGTAGATGGCATACAGGATGGGCATCTGGATCACCATCGGGAGGCAGCCGCTCATGGGATTAGCGCCGGCAGTCTTGTAGAGATCCATGATCTCCTGGTTCTGTTGCGCTTTGCGTGGATCGCGCAGGCTCAAGCCTTTATACTTGGCGTTGATTTCTGCAATCTTGGGCTGCAGCGCCTGCATTTTGCGCTGCGATTTCATGCCGGCGAAGCGCATTGGCAGCAGAACGAGATTGATAGCGATGGTGATGATTACGATGGACCAGCCGTAATTGTGCACCAGGTTGTCATTGAGCCAGTGCAGCGCCAGGAAGATCGGCTTGGCGATAACACCGAACCATCCCCAGTCGATGAGCTGCTGCAGCTTCGGATCCACTTTGCGCAGCAGGTCGATGTCCTTGGGCCCGACGAAGGCCACCATGCGGTTGACGGTGTCTCCGCCCACTTCCACGCCTACATGCATTTCCTCCTTGCCAGCCGGGGCCGCGGGTACGTCATCCTTGACCGCCACCGCGGTGGTCGATGTATTGTCTTTCGGCAGGAAAACGAAAGAGAAGAACCGGTCATCCACGCCGGCGAAAGAGAAGTTTCCACTCATTGAGGATGGACCGTCCTTGACGGACTTGGCATCCCTGGTGATCAGCTTGCCCTGGTTGAGGTCATAGTAGACGACATGCTGCTCGGAGATTCTATTGAGCGAGGTGGGGTCGCCAAATCCACCGCGCCACTGGATCAGGTGGTCGACCGGAACGCCGTTCTGCGAAACTTCGGTGGCAACTTGCGACAGGTAGCCGTCTTTAGTGAACTGAAACGTTTTCTTGGCGTGGATTTTGCCATCGGAGAACTCGTACTCGATACCCAGACCGCCCGGTGAAGGTTTGGCGGCATAGAGTCCGTAATTGAGCACGTCGGCGGCTGGGCTGTCCTTGAGTGACAAGGAGAACGGCGCCGGCACCTTCGCGAAACTCGACTGGTTCACCAGTTCGAGCGGCTTACCGGAACGGTCGAGATACTTCTTGAGCACCCAGCTATGCACAGTGGCGCCGCGATTGGAGAACTTGATGCGATAGATATCGGTATCTACCGTAAATTCTCTCTCGGCGGTGTCCTGGATCTGGCCGGGGATGGCCTGGGTGGGGGCCACCGGACGCGCGGGAACTGTTTCCGCGCTTTTTTCCGCATGGGCGGCCTGTTTTCCGGCAGTGGGGACGGCCTGTTTGGGCGGCGCAGGCGGGGCCTTATAAATGTAAGGCGTGAGGAACAGAACCAAACCCATGAGCAGGAACGCCAACAAGAGCCGGGTCTCCATGGACAGCTCTTTCTTGCCCTGCTGGCCCGGTTGGATAGGATTATTAGGCGAATCGGCCATGGTGTGAAAGTTTTCTAGCGAACCGGATCAAAACCGCCCTCGTGAAACGGATGACAACGCAGCAGACGCAGCGTGCCCATCCAAACACCGCGCCGTACGCCATACTTGTCGACCGCTTCGAGCATGTATTCCGAGCAGGTGGGACGATAGCGGCAAGCGGACGGAAGCAAGGGCGAAAGGAAACGCTTGTAGAACCCCAATGTGGCGATTACCACTTTCCGCATTGCGTCACCAACCGATCCACTTCGCGTCGCAACTCTTCCACGGGCGCCTTCAAAGCGGCGCGCCGAGGGTTGATCACGATGTCCCATTGCGCCGGGATCTCGTGCATGCGCACCCGAATCGCTTCTCGCAACCGCCGCTTGGCCCGGTTTCGCATGACAGCCTTTCCGAAGGCGCGTGGCACCGTGAAGCCCAGCCTCGGCCCCTCCTTCTCGCCGCGCGGAATTCGCAGGCAAAACGCCGCAAAGTAAGGGCCCGCAATCCGGCTCCCTTGACTGTACGCCTTGCGGAAATCAGAAGTTCGCAGAATTCGGGCGCTCTTCGGGAAACCGAAGCTAATCGGCAGACCGGACAGCTCTCTCGTCGCTAACCGTGAGTTTATGACGGCCCTTGGCCCGGCGCCGCGCCAGCACCGCCCGTCCATCCTTGGTACTCATGCGTACCCGAAACCCGTGTGTTTTTGCCCGTTTGCGATTGTTTGGTTGAAATGTACGTTTTGGCATCTGATTTCCTCGGCCCGGGCAAGCGACCCGAATCGTAAAAATCTAAACTCCAGTATAGCAGGGCGTCATGTCACGCGCGCGCAAGCGATCGGGATCTTACACTAGAAGCTTATGCCCAAAGTTCTGGTGACGGGAGGCGCGGGTTACATCGGGTCGATAACCGCTCATTTGCTGGCCCGGCGCGGCTACAGCGTCGTCGTAGTGGATGACCTCTTGCGCGGGCACGAGCACAACATCACTGATCTTGCGTTTCACAAGCTGAATATTGCCGACACGGCGGCTCTGAGCGATGTGCTGGCCCGCGAGGCGGTCGACGCCGTCGTTCATTTTGCGGCTTACATCGCCGTGGGAGAATCCACTCAGAAGCCGGAGCTGTACTTTTCCAACAATGTCGGCGGGACGCTGTCCTTGCTGACGGCCATGGTGCAGACCAGTGTGAAGCGGCTGGTTTTTTCCTCGACCGCGGCGGTTTACGGGACGCCGCAGGTGGTGCCTATTCCCGAAGATTCGCCGTTCGATCCAGTCAGTCCATACGGCGAATCCAAAGTGATGGTCGAAAAGATTCTTGGCTGGCTGGACCCATATCGCGGCTTGCGTAGTATCAAGCTACGATATTTCAACGCCTGTGGCTCTGATCCCGAATCCGGGCTGGGCGAGGAACATGATCCGGAAACGCATCTGATCCCCCTGTTGCTGCGGGCGGTCGCTACCGGCAATCCGATCAACATCTACGGCGACGATTACGAAACGCCCGATGGAACCTGCATCCGGGATTACGTCCATGTGACGGACCTGGCGGAAGCGCACGTCTTAGCCCTCGAAAAACTGTTGGCGGGCGGAGCCTCCGATGCCTTCAACGTCGGGACCGGCGCCGGGCATTCGGTGATGGAAGTTTTGCGCGCGGTCGAGGAGGTCACCGGCCGGACTGTGCCATATGAGATGGGGCCGCGCCGCGCGGGTGACGCTCCGGCGCTGGTGGCGAATTCGGATAAGCTGAAGCGCGCGCTAGGATGGAAGCCGCGGTTTCCTGAGTTAACCGATATTGTCTCCACCGCGTGGCAGTTCGAAAAGAACCGGCGCAGCGCGTAATCAGATCGGAACAGCTTCGATCACGTTCACTTCGGCACGGGTCGGAACAATCCTGGTGAGCCGGAAACCTGCGGCCGCAAACAGCCGGCCAAACTCTTCCTCTGTCCGCTCCAAGCCGCCCGGAATCATGAGCATCTCCAGATCGAGAAGCTTGACGTACGCCGGGTCATTGCCCGGCGGAACGATCATTTCGACTATCAGAAGCTTGCCCGAATCGGTGATGGCGCTGCGACAGTTCTCAAGAATTTTGAGGGCGTGTTCATCGTCCCAATCGTGAATGATGTGTTTGAAGAGATACCCATCCGCGCCGCTCGGAATACTTCCGAAGAAATCGCCGTGCACCATCTCGCATTGGCCTGGCTTGAGAATGGCGGCCTGCCGGGCTCGCTCGATCACGTGCTCGGAATCGAATAAGATTCCCCGGAGATTGGGATATTTCCTGAGAATCGCTGCCAGCAATGCTCCGTTACCTCCACCCAGATCCATGACCGTGCGAAAGCTGGAGAAGTCGTAGGCTTCGGCTACCGCGGCGCTGCTGGTCGATGACAAAGATGTCATCCCTTCATCGAAAACACGCGCGTCTTCCGGGTGCTGGCTCAAATATTCAAAGGGTGCTTGCCCCAGCACATGGTCAAACCCGCGCTTGCCTGTCCGGACGCTGTACAGTAAATGCTCGTAAATCGACCAATGCAGGTGATCGCCCAGGAAAAGGACCATGCCGCGAATGGACCCGCTCGTATCGCGGCGCAGAGTCTCTGAGAGGGGAGTCTGGACAAACTGGCGCTCACCCGACTCGGCAAAAACTCCGACGCTGGCTAGCGCGCGCAGCAGCCGATAAAGTGCGCCGGGATCGGTTTGCGTTGCGGCCGCAAGGTCGTTCGCGGATCTCGCTCCGTCTTTCACCAGATCGGCGATTCCCAACTGCGCCGCGACGTACACCGCCCGCGAAAGCCAATATCCACAGGCTAATTGCAGTACCTGGACAGCCGGCGGCGCTCCGCTACCTTGCGTTTGTAGTGACATGAACACTTAGACCATAACACCTTCTCAGGTCACTTCCGGATCAGCCATACCTCGGAAACCTGGCATCCTCGCCCATTACCGCCCTGCCCCGGCTCGCGCGTCCACGCAAGATTCAACACTCCGCTTCGCGTCGCCTCCCTCGGGATGTCAAACTCGATCGGCCGGTACGGAACCGGCCTGGCGATGAAGGAATGAATCTCGATCGCACCATTTGCCACCAGCCGGATCTTCTGCCGCGGGCTGTCGCCGCCGTACACGACGCGAATCTTGTACTGCGCGGCCGGATCGAGATCGGTGTAGCGCATGCGCAGGGGCTCGTCGTTCAGCGATGCCGCGTGGGTCCAAAATGATTTGCGATATGGACCGACGCCGCCGAATGCGACGTGAGGCGAGCTCAAGAATGCCGGGTCGGAAGCGTAATCGGCGCCGTGAACCAGGTGTGGCTGGAAAGCAGGATCCCCCAGATCGTCATAGAAGCCACCAGGGCCGGGGTTGGTCCAATTCAGAATCTTATCGATGGCGGCCCGCCGATCGGCTTCGTTTTCCATTTTGCGGATGTCCGCAAAACGCTGGTCGAGCCAGACGCGGCTGTTAAGCGGCCGATCGATGGTGTCGAGCGTCGCGCCGCGGTCCACGGAGATCCCATGATATTTTTCGACGCTCAACTGCATGCGAATGCTGTCGAACAACGCCTGGGCCAACTCGAATACTCGCGCGCGCCAGTCGACTGCCGGATGCTCAGCAATCGAACGATCCAGAATCTGCTGGGCATGGTTCATCGATTCGATCGCACCGTTGATTGCAGACTGACGCAGTTGGTCCGTGGCCGCCTCTTCGAGAGCAGTTTCATTGAGGAGCCGGCGGCGGACGTAAGCGTCGTAATAGGCGCGGTAGAGAGCTTGTTGGAAGCGCCAGTTGAGCCGCGTTCCAGGCGAAGCAGTAGATTCCATGCTCTGGAACTGTTCGAGCGTGGTGTAGACGCCGGTGTTTATCGCCAGCGGACCGCGCCAGTTTCGCTCCAGCGCCAGCAGGCCCTGGGCGAATGACTCTTCGTATTCGTCGCCGATGAAATAGCGGCTGTATTGGCGAAGAATATCGGTGACGTTGGCCCCGGGGTCCCAGCCCAGCGAACTCCAGACAAATTTATTTACGTCGTCATTGCAGCCTTCCGAATAAGTGATGAAGCCGATCGTGTACGGTTGGAGCCGACTGAAGATAGCCGCTTCGTCGATCGGCCGCGGATTAATCACCTCGCGGCCTTCCGTGACTGCATAGGCAACATCCCATTCCGGCACCGGATACTGGGACTGCAGACTGTGCGTGATGTCGGGATAATGCCGAATCGGGTAGCGTTTGGGCACTTTCGCCCGCAATTCCGGCAAGCTGACGCGAATCTGTGGACCGAAGACCAGGCCATTCAACCAAGCCGGTTGCTCGCGCTTCAGAATGTCCAGGAACTCATCGAGCCACTGCTGATCAAAGCTTTGTGGCGAGACCCACATCTGCGCTTTGGGATGATACCGGCGCAGCACACGCGCCTCTTTTTCAAGAAGCGACATCAAGACCTTTGGCTCCGTGTGCCCTGGATCGCCGC
Organism: Bryobacteraceae bacterium; assembly: GCA_035484655.1. Taxonomy (GTDB): domain Bacteria; phylum Acidobacteriota; class Terriglobia; order Bryobacterales; family Bryobacteraceae; genus Palsa-89. The sequence continues at coordinate 11,470 of DATHOT010000246.1, forward strand.
CCGGCACAAACACGGCGTCGACGCGAGGCAGTTTCTTGAACACTTCGCCCCATTCGCTGAGCGCAAGCTCGACTGTTTGCGGGTTCGAGTAGTCCGGATCCATGGCTGGGTACCAGATCCACACATCCAGGCCGTATTCATCGAGCAGACGCGACATCTCGGTCATCATCTGCATGGGCGGCAAGGGAAACAGCGGGCTGTCAGGGGCGTCATCCGACCGCGGCGGAATCAATTCGGCTGCGTTGGTTCCAAAGACCGCCAAATCGCATATGTACTGTTCCCAGACCGGAACGGACCAGCCGTCGTAGGAATTGGTTTTGGGGCGATAGCCTAACTGGTGGCCACGGAGCGGGTACTTGGGGAACGTGGTGATGTTGAGATCGCCCGCGATCGTCATTCGCCCGGGCCGCATGCGCATCTCCCGCAGCAGCCGCCCGACGCCGAACAGCATCCCGCGCTCATCGTTGGCGATTATCGATACGCGACTACCGGCAACCTGGAGTAAGTAGCCCTCGGCGGGACCTCGGCCGCGTGAAATGGCGATAGTCGGGCCGCCGTCGGATGGCGCAACCGGAAGCTGAATCTCGGTGCGCTTTTGTACTTCATCGCGCAACATCTCAACCGCTTTCGACTCCCGTTTGGACAGTCCCGAGGGAAGCACCAGACGCGCATTCGAGAGATCCAGGCCGACAGCCGACGCGGCAAAGCATGCTAGAAGCGCGCCGGCCCATGGGCGATGGATCATCTGGGAATTATAAGCCGTAACACCGCTACTAATGTCGTAACACGATATAAATGCCTAGGGCTAGAAGCGCCACGAGACCTAGGCTGGCGGCAATCCAAACCCAACGGCGGCGCGGCCGGCGCTCCGGCATCCGCCTCAGAATTTCATCGATCTTGGCGGTGACAATCGAAAAATCCTGAGTCCGGGCGCTCGAATCCTTGGCCGTACACCCATGGATCAGATCGCTGACCGCATCCGGTATTCCGCCTTTTTTCAGCGGCTCGAGATCGAGCGCCTGATGCAAAATCCGGTCGAAGATCTCGTTCACAGTCTGACCTTCGAACGGCCGGATTCCGGTGACCAACTCGAACAGCAGCACCCCAAACGAGTAAATGTCGACCAGGAGTGTGGGCTTGTCGCCGCGTACCTGCTCGGGAGCCATGTAATACGGCGTGCCCAGAGTGAAACCGGCTCCGGTAATGGAAAACTCGTCGGTTTTCGCGACTCCAAAGTCGATGATCTTCACGATGCCGGCCGAGTCGATCCAGACGTTGTCCGGTTTAACATCGCGGTGGATAATGCCCTTGGAATGCACATAAGCCAGGCCATTGGCGATCTGGCGCGCGATGAGCAGTTTGTTGCGGAGATCGCCCGTGCGCCATCCTCGAATAGCCGCTCCCAGGCTTTCCCCGTCGAAGTACTCCATGACCAGGAACGACCGTCCGTCCTGCTCGCCGTAGTCATAAAACCCGATGATGTTTTCATGCATCAGGCTGCCGGTGAGCCGGGCCTCGGCCAAAAACCGGGCGTGGACCTCTTGATCGGCCATTCCAGCCTCGGTTAGAATCTTGATCGCAACGGTGCGCCCCAAATTGGCATCCCGGGCGCGATACACCTCCGCCATCCCTCCGCCCAGCGGCTCAATCAGCTCGTACTTTCCGATGTTCGCCGGAAGTTGCACGTTTTCAAGCAGTATAGCCCCGAAAATCACCAGGGTTAACGGACTAGCCACTGGCAGCCGATAAGTACATGTAGGATCTATGACTTCGAAAGGTACGCGCCGGCACGAGCGAACCGAGCACGCCGAGATCGTCCAGGTCATGTGGAAAGACCGGGATGGCGGTGACAAGTTCACCAACGCCCGCACGCTCAACATTTCCGAGGTCGGCATGCGCATCGAAGTTCCCGAGCCGCTCCAGGAACGCTCTTATGTGACGATCCGCTGCGACAAGCTGAAGCTGAACGGCCGTGCGTCTGTTCGCACCTGCCAGCGCAAGGGCCCCCGGTATCTGGTGGGGCTCGAATTCAGCGTCGGAATGAAGTGGAAGTCCCCCGAGACAGCGCCGGCGGGATAAGCCGAAGCAATCTGAATCCGGAACGCCGATCGGAGGAAGGCGCCCTCTAGCGCTGTTCGAGTTGGTTTTTCTCGTTGAAACGCTTTTCGAGGCTATTGAATTTAGCCTTCAAAAAAGCGAAGAGGATGCCAAACAACCCGGCGTTGAACAGCATAGGAATGCCGATCGCCAGGTAGAGCTGCTCGTTGGTCATGAGAGCTGGCGCCAAATATTGCCAAAAATTATAGTCGCATGGGCCGCAGCGGCCAACGGCGCCCGCCAAAATCACATAAAATTGTCTTTTTGTTCACCACTGCCACTTGACCCTGGATTACGCTCAGGATAGAGTGGAGGACTGGAAAAAATGGCCGAACATCATTCACACGAACCTGCGGTGGAGCTGCCGCCGACGCGCCGCAAGGTCTACACCTGGTTAATTCATGGCACGATGAGCTTGATCGGCGCCGCCTTGGCGGTCCCGGCCGCCATCTATCTCCTGTTCCCGCCCAAGGCCCGCAAGGAAGCCGAGTGGGTTCAGACCGCCGACCTTTCCTCGCTGCCGGTCGGCGCACCGACCGAAATTTCATTTCAGCGCAACCGCGTGGATGGCTGGAAAGTGATCAGCGAGAAGGCGACCGCCTGGGTGGTGAAGCAGTCTGATGGCCAGGTGGTTGCTTTTACACCCAACTGCACGCATCTGGGCTGTGCGTATCATTGGGACGACCCGTCTCATACTTTCGTCTGCCCCTGCCATACCTCGTCGTTCTCAATCGACGGCAAAGTTCTGGCCGGTCCTGCGCCGCGCCCGCTTGACCGCTACATGGTCAAGATAGACTCCGGCAAGCTGGAGATCGGACCCCCGGAGGCCCATGCGTAAGGTTATCGACTGGGTCGAACATCGCACGGGCCTCGAAACGGCCATCAAGAATTTTCTCTATGAGGACATTCCGGCTTCAAGCGGCTGGCACCAGATCATCGGGAGCACCGCGGTCTTCTTCTTTGTGATCCAAGTGTTTACTGGTGGATTGCTGGCGTTCAACTATGCGCCGACGCCGGGCGACTCCTACAACAGCGTGAAGTACATCATGACCGCGCTCACCGGCGGCAAGCTGATCCGGGGCTTACATCATTGGGGCGCCAGCATGATGCTCATCATCGTCGTGCTTCATATGCTGCAGGTATTTCTCTACGGCGCGTACAAGAAGCCTCGAGAAGCAACCTGGATGGTTGGGGTTGTTCTGCTATTGATCGTACTGGCGTTTGGCTTGACCGGATATCTGCTGCCTTGGGATAACCGCGCGTATTGGGGCACTGTAGTGACCACTCAGATCAGCGGGATGGCGCCTGTCCTGGGGCCTTACATGCTGCGGCTGATGGGCGCCGAATCGGGGGTGAGCGTGACCACGTTCTCCCGGTTCTATGCGCTGCACACGATCCTTTTGCCTCCGCTGGTGATGATTCTGATCGGAATCCACATTTACCTGGTGCGGAAACATGGTGTCGCACCCGCCGTGGATGACACTGCGCCACGACGCAAATTCTTCCCGGAGCAGGTCTTCAAGGACACGGTCGGTGTCGCCGTCGCATTCATTATTCTGTTCACATTGGCGGTGGTCGCCGACGTCCCGTTGGGGCGGCTGGCCGATCCCACTGACACTGCCTACATTCCACGGCCCGAGTGGTATTTCCTATTCCTGTTCCAGACGCTGAAATTCTTCAAAGGTCCGCTCGAAGTCGTCGGGGCCGTGGTTCTGCCGGGTGTGGCGGTACTCACGCTTCTGCTCGTTCCTTTCATCGATCGCGGCCCGATGATACGGTTGGGAAAGCGCACCTTCGCGTTTAGCTTCGCGCTTCTAGGCATCCTGGCCTGGACCGGTCTGACTACAGCCGCCGTTGCCACTACGCCACCGAATCCCGAAGAAAACGATGCGGCCGTGACTGAAGGCACGAGTGCAGTTCCGGCCTGGCAGAAGTTGTCATCCCCGGAGCTGGAAGGTCTGGGCTATTTCCGCAAGCAGAATTGCGTCGCTTGCCATCCGGGAGGCGGCAAGAAGGGGATCGGACCGGACCTCACGCAGATGCCGGCCGAGCATCGCAATGCGACGTGGTTGATTCCGCATTTCAAGAATCCGTCGTCGGTGGTGCCTGGCAGTTCCATGCCGCCGGTTACCTTGCCCGATGCGGCGTTGAATTCACTCTCGGCTTTCGTTTTGAAGCTGACGCCTCAGGACGAGGCGGCCCTCATGGCCGCGCCCGATTTCGTGGTCCAAGGGGCCATGGTCTATCAGGCGAACAAGTGCAACGCATGCCACCAGATCAACGGGGTCGGCCAGAAGCTCGGTCCGGCGCTCGATGGCGTCGGGCTGCGGCACGACCGGGCGTGGCTTGAAAAACATTTCGTCGATCCCCAGAGCACGTCGAAGGGAACGATCATGCCGGCCTATAAGCTCAACGCCGCCGACATGGATGCGCTGTGCAAGTACCTGCTGCAGCTACCAAAGGCCGGAGCGTAGTTACTCGATCGGGGTCTCTGGATCAATAAACGGCCAGATCACCGATCCCAGCATGTAGACGGCGGCCATCAAGTACAGAAAAATATCCCAATTCCGGCCCGTCGCGGCCAGGATGTAGCCGCCGACCACGGGCGAAACGTAGGCCGCCAGGTTGCCCATCATGTTCATAGAGCCGGAAACTGTTCCCGCGTACTTGCCGCCGATATCCATGCAGGCTGCCCAACTCGGCGGCATGACGACGTCATTGCAGAAACCGGCCATTCCCATGGCCAGCATCACCCAGTTGGGATTGTGAAATTGAACCGCCAGCACGAGAAAAAGGCCGGCGCCCAGGAAGCCCGAGGTTGCCAGCAGCCGGCGGCTGCGCGTCAGCCCGATGCGTGTCCCCAGGCGCGTAGAAATCGAACCGCACAGCAGCGAACCAACACCCCCAAAGAACAGTGGAAAGATCGCCAGGCGCGCCGCTTGAGACGCCGGGAGCTTCCAGTATTGCTGAAGATACGTCGGCAGCCAGGTGACGTAGAAATACCAGGGAAAGCACAGACAGAAATATTGCAGCCACAGTAACCAAAGCGACCGGGAGCGCAATAGTCTAGCCCAGGGCACATTCCCATGACCGGATGCGAGGCGTTCCGAACCGGCCAGCAGCGCTAGTTCAGCGGCATTCACGCCTTTGTGCTGGCGTGGATCATCGCGGTACCAGGCATAGAAAAAGAATGCCCAAACGATGCCCAGCACAGCAAAAATCGCGAAGGCATAGCGCCAGCTCACGTAACGCAGGACCGCGACCACCAGCACGGGCGTGAACGCGCCGCCCCAGCGCGCAAAGGTCCACATAATGCCCTGGGCTTTAGCGTGTTCCACCGGGGGCAGCCAGGTTGTGAATGCCTTGGTGAGATTCGGAAAGCAGCCGGCTTCCCCGACGCCGAAAAGAAAGCGCGTAATCCACATCGTGACGAAGCTTCGCATCGCACCGGTCAGGGCGGTGAACACCGACCACCACAGCACGATTCGCATGAGCACCTTGCGCGGGCCCATCCAGTCACCCAGCCAGCCCGTGGGTATTTCGAATAGCGCATAGGCAAGACCGAACGCACCGAAGATCTTTCCCATGTCGACGTCGGAGAAGTGCAGGTCGCGGGCGATATCCGGGGCTGCCTGGGAAATGCAGACCCGGTCGACGTACGACAGCACCGCCAGCGTGATGGCAAAGACAATCACGCCGTACCGAACGCGCGACGGCCGCTCGGCTATGGTTCTAGCTTTGCTGCCAACTCCCGCTCCAACCATTCCAGATACCCCTCTGAGCCGTCGACAATGGGCACTGCGATCACCTCCGGGACTTCGTAGGAATGGAGTTTCTCGATCTCCACTCGCAGCCGGTCGAACAAGCCACGGCTTGACTTTATCACCAACAGCGACTCCTGCTGGTCTTCAATGGCGCCCTTCCATCGGTAAAAGCTCCGGACCGCTGGCATCACGTTCACGCAGGCCGCGAGCTTCTTGTCTACCAATGCCCTGGCGATCTGTGCGGCTTCTTCGGCGGATCCACAGGTGCACAGCACCACGATTTTGTCGGTCATCTATATTTTTTTCGCTCTTCTGTATTTTTTTCGCTCTTCCACTGGATCTTTTGGCAAAACAGGATTATAAACGAATGTAAGGACTCATAACCGTTGCGAGTGCATCATCTCATCCGCCGTCTTGCCGTATTGATCGGTTTTGTTCTGGTCGGCGTCTGCGGATACCTGTCTTTGCGGGGTCCCCAAGGCGTTCCAGCGCTCATGGACAAATGGCGCGAGATCCGAAGGCTGGAAGAAGACAACGCCAATCTGCAACGCGAGAACGACTACAGGCGCGAGCGCATTAAGAAGCTGCGGGAAAGCCCTTCCGAGCAGGAACTCGAGATCCGGAAACAATTGAAGCTGCTGCGTCCGGGAGAGACGTCTTTTATCTTGCCCGAACAGCCAAAGCAGCACGATATCAAACAGTTCCCTCCAAAGTAACCTCAAGTAACCTACGCATGTGGCACGCTGGCATGATGGTTTACGGGGCCGGAGCCTGCGCCGAAACCTGGATTGCCGCGAATTGCTTCCGTAATGTAGAGCTTGGCCCTGCTCACAGCAATGGGAAGATCAGCGCCCAGGCCCAGCGACGCCGTGATTGCCGCCGAATAAGTGCAGCCGGTTCCGTGGGTGTGGCGCGTGTCGATTCGCGGAGCGGAAAACTCCAGCCATTTACCCTGATAGAAGAGAACGTCGATGGCGTCTCCCGACAAGTGTCCTCCTTTTATCAGGACGGCTTTCGGACCCATCGCCGCCAGCAATTCGGCAGCCCGCCGCATGCTCGCGACGTCAGACACTTCGGTGCGAGTTAACATGGCCGCTTCCGGCAGGTTGGGAGTCAACAGGAAAGTATGCGGGAAGAGCAGTGTCTTCAGAGCCTCGATCGCATCTGGCGTTAGCAACGCAGCGCGATGCTTGGTTAGGATCACAGGGTCGACGACCAGCGGGAAATTGAAACCGGCCGCCGCTGCCGCCACGACTTCGATAATTTCCCAGTTCCCCAGCGCTCCCGTCTTCGCAGCCTGAGGCGGGATATCGCTGACAACGGCGCGGATCTGCTGGCCGACCAAATCGGCCGCCAGGCACTCCACCCGTTTGACTTCGACGGTGTTTTGCACCGTGACCAAGGTGACCACAGCCTCGCCATACACGCCGAACTGATGAAATGTTTTGAGATCGGCCTGGATGCCGGCCCCTCCGCTGGGATCAGAACCCGCGATCGATAGCGCTACCGGTCTAGGCATTGCCCGCCATTTTCTGGACAGTCTGGAACGTGTCGGCATCCGCCGCGGTCTTGTCGGGACGATAGCTCTTGACTCTCGCAAATCGCAGCGCGAGGCCGCTGGGATAACGTGGGCTAACCTGAATCTCGTTGAAAGCGATCTCCACCACCAGCTTGGGCTCGACATGGACGGTATAGCTGTCCCGGCCAATTTCGAGCTTGAGAAGCTCCTGAGTTTGCCACACCAACATCTCGTCCGTTAGTCCCTTGAAGGTCTTGCCGAGCATGGCGAAACCGCCTTTTTCGGTGTCACGCGCGCCCAGGTGCAGATTGCTGAGCCAGCCCTGCCGGCGTCCGTGGCCCCATTCGGCTGCCAGGATCACCAGGTCAAGAGTGCGAGGCCGCTTGATCTTCAGCCAGCTCTGACCACGGGCTCCGGCCGCGTAGGTTGCGCCGACCGCCTTGGCCATGATGCCCTCGTGACCCTGCGCGAGCGACCGCTCGAAGAATTCATCGCCGGCCGCTGCATTCGTGGCGATGATATGGGAAATTAGCGATTGCGGAGCCAGTTCCACCAAAGCCTGGAACCTGCGCGCCTGCGGTTCGTCGAGCAAAGAGCCGCCGTTCAGGTACAGCAAGTCGAACCAGAAGGGCGTCATGGGCAGGTCGCCGCGCATTCGCTGGACATCCAGCTTGCGCCCGAAACGCCGCATCGTGATCTGGAAGGGCTGCGGCCGCCCGTCGGGCAGCAGACTCAAAACTTCGCCGTCTAGAATCAGATTTTGCGCGGGCAGGGCGCGGACCGCCTCGACGACTTCCGGCACGGCCGCGCTCACGTCATTCAAGGCGCGTGAGTAGACCATTACTTCGTCGCCGGACTTGTGCACCTGCACCCGCGCGCCGTCCATCTTGAATTCGAGAGCGGCTTCACCGAGGTCGGCCAGCGCTTCGGTGACGTCTTCGGCGGTCTGAGCCAGCATCGGCTGGATCGGTCGAAAGAGCTGCACGTCGTAGGAATGCAGTCCGGCTTCCCCTTTTTCAACAAGAGCCCGCGCGACCACCGAGATGTCGCCTGTCATCATGGCTGCGCGCCGGACTCGATCAGCCCGGACGCCCGACGCCTTGGCGATCGCGTCCAGCATGATGCCTTCCAGCGCTCCTTGGCGAAGCTCACCCATCAAGAGGCCTATCAGAAACTGCTGCTCCGGTTCGGTGGCACGCGCGAACATCGCGCTCAGGAGTTCCAGTCTCAGCCTTTGCGATCCGCTGCCCTGAATCTTCGTGATCGATTCGAATGAGCGATCGATTTCAGCCACTTCGAGACTCGGCTCGGTGGCCGGCGAGCCCTTCGCATTACGGATGGTTCCGTAGCCGATGCCGATTCTTCCCTGGCGAGTGCGGCCGGTGAGAAATGCGACGACGATCTCGACTTCCTCGGGATGAAGCTGCTTCAACTGCCGCGCCAGAAGATCGACTTTTTCCAAACGCTTGGTGGTCTCGGCGACACGGCGGGAGGTTTCGACGACCGCGGCCAGCCGCATGTTAACGGAGCCGCCACCCGTTCACTGGACCACTATGGAAAAACTTCTCGGGCGTCATAACGCCATCGCGCTTGAAGACCATGCCGTCCTTCATCACAAACGGAACGTTGCGTAGCGCGTCGATGTCTTCCAGCGGATTGGCGCGCATAGCGATCAGGTCCGCCGGCAGGCCAACCTTGATCGGGCCGCGCTGATCGTAAATATCGCAAACCCGGTAGCCATTGACGGTCATGATTTTCAGAATCTCGAGAGCGGGGAAATTCGCGGCCTTCCAGCTTCGCAGGAAATCGATCACCACCTGACCGCGCGTCATGCCGGGAATGTAGTAATCCGCGTCGGTGGAGAAGGCCATCTTCACGTGATTAGCATAGGCATTTTTCATGCCCTCAAGCATGCGGTCGTAGCGAGCCTGACTGGGACTGTAATAGTCGGAAATCGGCGTCTCAGTGCCGACGCGCCAGATGCCTTTCTGCGCCATCAGTTTGTGCGCTTGATCATCCAAGGCGTTGGAATGCTCGATGGACCAGATGCCGGCTTCGATCGCGCGCATCGCGCCGGCGTGCGTTTGAACGTGCCCGGCCACCTTCAGGCCGCTCCTGGCGGCTTCAGAGACGAACAATTTCATCTCATCGGCAGTGTAGCCGTAGGACTTGCAATCGACGCAGATCTTGATGACTTTCGCTCCAAAGAGAATGTTCTTGCGCACCGCCTTCACGATTTCATCGGGCGTGTCGGCATCGAGGTATTCGGGATACACCAGGTTCGCGCGCTCCGGCGCCGGAAAAAACTGGCCGCCCATGGGACCGATGATGATTCCGGAGTTGATCATGGTCGGTCCCGGAATCCAGCCTTGATCGATGGCGACGCGATGTGCGGTGTCGGCATAGTTGCCGTTGTTGCCGAGATCGCGGACTACCGTGAAGCCTGCCGACATCATCGTGATGCCGTTCGAGACGGCTTGAATGGCGCGGAGCGCGGTGGAATCCAGAACCGTGGTCAGGTAGTAATTGTTGTTCTCCGGATCGCGCTTGTAGGTGAGCGCGAGATGGTTATGGGCATCCACCAAACCGGGCGAAATGTAGTATTGCGACAGATCGATTACTTCGGCGCCCTGCGGAATGGTGACGTTCGCGCCGATGGAGGTGAACTTTCCGGCGTCGACGAGGATTACCTGGTTCGCCGCAGCGGTCCCTGTTTCAGGATCGATCAAGTGGCCGGCGCGGATGGCGATCACTTGCGCGCTGAGTATTGCCTGAACCGCGAATGACGTGAAGGCGAAGCGCCCTAGTCGGTTTGTCATTCAGATAGTTTAGCGATTTTGGCATTGCATGTTGACTTTTCCCCGTCCAATAGATTAGCGTGACCGATTGAAGCTCGAAATCGAAATCAAGCTGCGGCTTACCGGAAAGCTTGCAAAAATGCGACGGACTCTCGCCAAACTCGGGTTCCAGGTCACGAAACCACGGGCTTTGGAATCCAATATCCTTTTCGATAATGCCAAGCGGAACCTACGCAAGCACGGCAAGCTCATCCGCGTGCGCCTCACGAGCGGACACCGAAAGCTCACTTTCAAAGGACCTTCTCAACCAGGTAAATACAAAAAGCGGCTCGAGATCGAATTCGATCTGCCGGACAACGCGCGCCTGGAACCAATCTTCAGCCACATGGGATATCATCCGGTCTTCCGATACGAGAAATACCGCGCCGAATATTCCAAGCCTCGCGGCCTCGGGATAGTGCTGCTGGATGAGACGCCGATCGGGAATTACCTGGAGCTGGAAGGGCCACCGCGATGGATCGATCAGACGGCGCGACTGCTCGGATTCTCTCACCGCGACTACATTACGCGCAGCTATGGCTATCTATATCTGGCGTATTGCAGGGAACGGCGGATTCGTTCCAAAGACATGCTCTTCCACGATCGGCGAGGACGAAAGTGACCGCCAGGAACCGGCGCTAGATGGTATGCTGTGGCATAGCGGGAGCGTTGGTAAAGCGAAGTGGGGCAGCTCGAGCAATTCGTACGAAATTGTCGTTACGCCTCTCGCTCGTTGCGGAAGAGCCCGGCATTTGCGGCTGCGGCGATCCTGACCCTTGCACTGGGTATCGGAGCTAATACAGCGATTTTCAGCGTGTTGGAAGGCGTGGTGCTGGCGCCGCTACCTTACCACGAGCCGGATCGCCTCGTTCTGGTGGCGCTGTACAATCGAACTCTGGGGTACGCCACGAATCTTTCGTATCCTGACTTCCTCAATTGGCAGCAGAGTTCCGGCTCCCTCGAGCAAATCGCGGCGTTTAAAGGCCGGGGCTTCGATCTGTCAAGTCCCGGTGCTCCTGAGCATGTCGACGGGAAGGAGGTCTCGTCGAATTTCTTCAGCACGCTGGGAGTAAAGCTGTGGCTCGGGCGTGATCTTTCGCCGGAGGAAGATCGTGCGGGCGGTATGCCGGCGGTCGTTATCAGCCATCGCTTATGGCAAGACCATTTTGAGGGGAGCCCGGCGACGCTCGGCAAGGCTATCACTTTGGACGGCGTCGACTTTACGATCGTTGGCATTCTCCGGCCAGGGTTTCGGTTTGGGGATCAGCAGGCGGACGTTTACACAACTCTCGGCCGAACCGATCCACTGTTCCGCAGTGATCGTACGGTTCACGACATCCTCTGCGTCGCGCGCCTCCAACGGGGGGTAAGCGTGGGTCAGGCGCAGGCGGAGATGAACAGCGTGCAGGACCATATCGTTGAACTCAATCCCAGTACAGAACGAGGGTTGGGAACGTATATCGTCCCTTTGAAGCAGTTCTTCATCGGAGATGTGGGTGGGACGCTTCTGTTGCTGATGGGAGCGGTCGCGTTCGTACTACTGATCGCCTGTGCGAATGTCGCCAATCTATTACTCGCGCGCTCAGCCGTGCGCACGCGGGAGTTTGCGGTACGACTGGCGCTAGGAGCGAGCCGCGCGCAGGTCGCGCAGCAAATGGTCACCGAGAGCGTGCTGCTCTCACTGGTAGGCGGAGTGCTCGGCCTGGCGATTGCAGCATGGGGCCTCAACGCGGTGCTGGCGGCGGCGCCCGGAAGCATGCCGCGCACCGAGAACATAGGCGTGAATACCCCGGTTCTCTTATTCGCGTTCGGTATTTCGATCGTGGTTGGGATCGTCTTTGGCCTCTTGCCCGCGCTGAAGAGGTCTGACACCGACCTGCAAGCCGGGCTGAAGGAAGGAGGCCGCGGCTCGGCGGGTGGCCGTCAGCACACTCAACGTGTGCTCGTCGTTGTGCAGATCGCGCTAGCTCTGATCCTGCTGACGGGCGGCAGCTTACTACTTCGCACCATCCGCAATTTGTGGGCGGTGAATCCCGGTTTCGATACGCAGCATATCATTACTTTCCAGGTCGGGCTTTCACCTTCGGTTACTACGCCACCGAGGGTGCGAAGTGCGTACCAGCAGTTGGTCGAGCGCATCCGCCAAGTTCCCGGCGTGGAAGCGGCGGACATTACGGCACTCGTACCATTGAGCGAAGGCAGGAACGAAGGCCCCTTCTGGGTCGGCTCTCATCAGCCCGCGTCGATGGCTGAGATTCCGCGGGCGATTTATTATCCCTCAGGCCCGGATTATCTCCGCACGTTGAAAATACCACTTTTGAACGGCCGCTTTCTTACCCGGGCGGATAACATCAACGGCCAATTGGTCGTTGTGATTGATAATTTGCTCGCGCGTACTTATTTCCCTGGCCGGAACGCTGTGGGTCAAACCATAACAATCCCTCATTGGGGCGCAGCGCGGAACGTAGCTGCTAGGGTGGTCGGAGTTGTGGGCCACGTTGAACACTATGGACTCGATGGTTCGTTCACCGAAAAACCGCAGATCTACTACGCCTTTTACCAGCTCCCGGATAACGCGGTGCCGGCGTTCCGAGGAGAAGTTACCTTGGCGGTACGCACACCGCTGGATGCCGCGACTGTGATGCCCGCCATCAGGAACGCAATTTACGAAGCAGGCAGCGACCAACCCGTCTACAACATCCACACCATGCAAGAGCTCGTTTCGGGATCGATGGGACGCCAACGCTTTCCGATGCTGCTTCTAGTGGCGTTTGCAGTCCTGGCGTTGTTGCTGGCTTCCATCGGAATCTACGGAGTCATTTCCTACTCAGTGACCGAGCGTGTGCGCGAGATCGGGATTCGAATGGCGCTCGGCGCAGAAAAGCGGGATGTTTTGCGGATGGTGGTTGGCCAGGGGCTTCGGCTGGCGGTTGCGGGGGTGGCGATCGGGTTAGTGATCGGATTCATCCTCGCCCAATTGCTGTCGAGCTTCACGCACCTGCTTTACGGCATTCGGGCTGGGGATCCGTTGACGTTCATAGCCGTCGGGCTCGGACTGCTGGCCGCGGCCGTTTTGGCCTGCTATATTCCAGCGCGACGAGCGGCTCGGCTGGACCCAATGGTCGCGCTTCGTCAGGAATGAATCACCAGGTTCGCGGCGCACGCTACTAATCCACCAGGTGAGTCTGCAACGCGTAGCGGATCAGATCCGCAGTGGTTGACATATGCATTTTTCCTAGAATCCGGGTGCGATAGGTGCTGACGGTGGTCGGACCCAGGTGCAGCTCGCCGGCGATCTGGCTGACCGTTTTGCCTGATGCTATCATTCTCAAGATTTCAAATTCGCGGCTGGATAGAGTCTCGTGGATGGGCCGCCCGTCATCGTCCTGGTGCAAAGCCACAGCCAGCTTTTCCGCCAGCGCCGTGCTCACATAGCGACCTCCGGCAAGTACCTTCTGGATGGCCTTGACCAATTCTTCCGGAGCGCTTTCCTTGTTCATGTAGCCGGCGGCTCCAGCCTTAAGGACTCTCTTGCCGAACTGATCCTCGCCGTGCATGCTCAAGACCAAAATAGGGAGCTTGGGTTGCGTTTGCCGGAGGTCGCCGAGGAGATCAAGCCCGCTTCGCCCCGGCATGCTGATGTCCAGAATTACGAGGTCCCAGCTACGGCGCTGAACTTCCGTCAATGCCTGCTGCGCATCTTCCGCTTCGCCGCATGTCACCTGGTCGAGTTCTTGCACCAGGATTTCCTTCAGTCCTCGGCGCAGGATGGCATGATCATCGGCAATGAGAACTCGAATCATGTCGTCGTCACGCTCCCAGAACTGTGGATTCGGCTAGAGGAATACGTACCAGGACAGTGGTGCCCTGGCTTGAAATTCCCCGGATGGCGAGCTCGCCTCCGAGCAGCAATGCTCGCTCCCGCATTCCATGGATTCCCAGCGATCCTGACGCGGAGAGTTGCTCTTCGGTAGCGCCTCGGCCGTCATCGTGCACTTCCAGAACGATATTCCCGCCTTCTTTGAAGAGCCGCACGTACACACAAGCCGCGTTGGCATGGCGCGCCACGTTGGTTAAAGTCTCCTGAAGAATCCGGAAAATCGCCGTGGCGCGATCCGGATCGATAGAGTTATCGTTCTCGAGAAGTTCCAGCCGGCATCTCGTTCCGGTGCGGGCTTCAAATTCCTCCGCCGCCCATTCGACGGCAGCAATAAGACCCATATCGTCCAGAATCCCAGGCCTTAGTTCAGTCGAGATTCGGCGAACGGACTTAATAGTCTGATCCACCACTTTTGAGATGGATTCGATTCTCTTGGTCTCTTGGGCTTCGGGCGGAAAGTCATGAACCAAAGAACTCAGATCGATTTTAATAGCCGTCAAGGCTTGGCCCAACTCATCATGAATTTCACGCGCCACGCGCTTTCTCTCTTCTTCCCGAGCGTTTTGCACGCGTGCGGTGAGGGCTCGCAATTGATCGAAGGAACGCTGGCGTTCGAGTTCGGCCAACGTGCGTTCGGTTACGTCCATAACAACGCCATATCGTTCAACGATCTGCCCAACCTCGTTCGCCACCGGATAGATCACATCGTGGATATACCTTATCGAGCCGTTCGGAAGTACAATTCGATAATCTTTCGCGTAGCCGACCGATGCTTTTGGCGCTTCCTTAATGCCTTGCTCAATTCCCGGTCGATCTTCGGGATGAATGCGCTGCAGGAATGTTTCGGCCAAAACGAAGCTGGACATCGGTGGATCGACACCGAAGATGCGAAAGGTCTCCTCGGACCAGAACAGTTCCTTCGATAATACGTTCAAGGCCCAACTGCCTGTGTGGCTCAGCCTTTGCCCCGCAGCCAAATAAGCCTCGCTGCGCTTCAGGGCTTCTTCGGTGCGTTTCCTGGCAGTAATGTCCCTCCCAATTCCGACGGACATCCCATCGGAAAGTTTGACGCGAGCCCAAGTGGTGTCCAGAACCTGGCCATCTCTGGTTTGGAGCCTAAACTCGACCCACTCAGAGTTTGCCTCGGCAATGAATTTCAGAACCTCCCGGCGATGTTCGGGGTCGGGATAGCAAAGGGAGAAGATATCGAGATTCTCCCGGATGATCTCCTCCAGAGACCAACCTAAGGTGCGCTCCCATTCTCGGTTAACAAACCTGATCGAACCCTCCTTGGTAGCGACGCTGATCATTAGCGGAACGTGATCGAGTATCTTCTGCAAAGCTTCATTCTGCTTCCTCAGATAGTCGTCGACTTTTCTGCGAGCGCTGATATCTTTAGCGATGGTCATCAGGAAACTGGAGGATTCGTCCGGGCCAGGAATCAGCGACACCGTGTTGTGAACCCAGACTATCTGCCCGTCTTTACGGCGATAACGCGTTTCAATCTGAAAATCATGACGGTCTCCACGACCTAATTGACCCAGTAACTGCGAGTTGGAGTGGCGATCCTCCTCCACCGCCAGGTCCAGAAGAGTGACGGCGCGCAATTCGTCATTGGAATAGCCGACCAGTTCGCAGTAGGCGCGATTGGCTTCGACGAACTTTCCCTCTAAATCCGCTCGTGCGATGCCTAGCGTGGAATTTTCAAACATTATGCGCCAGGGTGCCTGAGGGGGCCGCGGGGCGTCTTTTGGTAGTCGTGACGATGCCATTAGATTCAAGAGGCCCTCATGTCAGGAGCCCCGCGTCCCCGGGAATGGCACGCCGGAGAATACTATTGTTCCTCCTATTGTCAACAATTCGGATGTGGTTTTGGAACCCCCCTCAGCTAACCGGCTCAATTCGGAAACGTCCAAAGGCCGGGAGGCTTGCTTTGATCACCCTCTTTCAGGACCTACGATATGCACTCCGTACGTTGGGGCAGAACGCCGCCGTGACCCTGGTTTCGGCGCTGGCACTGGCTCTCGGCATTGGAGCGAACACAGCGATCTTCAGCGTCGTTCATGCCGTCCTCCTAGAGCCGTTGCCCTATGCCGATCCGGCGCGCCTAGTCACGTTGCTGGGACCAAGATCGCGCCCCCTCTCGCCACCCGACTTTCTGGATATCCGCCATGAAGCACATTCGTTCGAGTGGGTCGCCGCAGCTGAAGGATGGACCGGCAACCTGAGCGGACGGAGCATTCCGGAGAAGATTAGTGGATTGCACCTGTCCGAAGACATGTTCCGGATGCTGGGAGTGCCGGCGTTGCGGGGCCGGACGTTTTCGCGGGATGATCTTGAAGCCGGACGAGGACGAGTCCTGGTGATCAGCTACGGGTTGTGGCAGCGGCGCTTCGGCGGCGCGGAGGACGCGATCGGACAGACCGTTGTGCTGGATGGCGAGCCCTATACCTTGATTGGCGTAATGCCCGCCTCGTTTCAATTCACGCCCTTCTGGATTACGCAAGCGGAAATGTGGGCACCGCTCGATTTGTCGGCTCGCGTTACGCAGCGCGCTTTCCATTCGCTGCGTGTTTTCGCCCGGCTCCGACCTGGCGCGAGTGCGCTGAGCGCGCAAGCGGAAATAGACGGCATCTGCCGGAATCTGGCACGCGCATATCCCGACACGAACACGAATATGCAGGTTCTGGTCGAGCTATTGCAGGAGAAGGTCGTCGGCAATGTACGTCCCGCTTTGCTGGTGATCCTGGGGGCGGTCGGACTGGTGCTTTTGATCGCCTGCGCCAACGTCGCCAACCTGGTGCTCGCTCGCGCCACCGCGCGGCAGCGTGAGACTGCCATCCGGCTGTCGCTGGGGGCGCAGCGGATGCGCATCGCGCGGCTGTTTCTGACCGAGAGCATAGTGCTGTCCATGCTGGGGGCCGTACCGGGGTTACTGCTGGCGGTATGGGGGACGAACATACTGCAGTCGATGCTGCGGCCGGACCCGGGCGCCAATGTCCGGCTGACGCACTGGGATGCGGTGGCGATCAACCCGCCCGTACTTTGTTTTACGCTTTTGCTTTCGTTGGCAACCGGTATTCTTTTCGGGCTCGCGCCGGCGTTGTTCGCCTCGCGCCAGGATTTGAACGATCGCCTGAAAGAAGGTGGACGCTCCCTGGCCGGAGGGCGCGGGTCAGGATTGCGCAAAACGCTGGTTGCCGCCGAAGTTGCCATCGCGATCGTGTTGCTGGTCGGGTCCGGCTTGTTGATGCGCAGCTTCCTCAATTTGCGCGACGTCAATCCCGGTTTCGATCCGAAGAACCTGCTCACCATGAATGTTTCGGTTGCCGGCCAGCAGCAATATGTGGGACCGCAGCGCGAAAATCTCTACCGCAGGCTGGCGACGGCGTTGCAAGGCCTGCCCGGCGTGCGCTCAGTGGCCATGACCAATCATCTCCCGCTGGTCGGCGATACCTGGGGAACAAACATGGCTATCGAAGGACGACCGATTCCGGCGCCTGGCCACGAAATGAATACGATCTATCGCGAAGCCGGCCCGAACTATTTCGCGACTATGCGAATTCCGTTACGAAACGGGCATGAGTTTACCGACCACGACAACTTGAACAACCCACAGGTCGCGATTATCAATGAAACTCTCGCGAACGCCGCTTTCCCCGACGAAAACCCGATCGGGAAGCGAATCACGCTGGAAACCAGGAATCCCCGCTGGAAGACGATTGTCGGCGTGATTAAGGATGTCAAGCAGTCCAACTGGACCGGACCTCTAGACAACGAGGTTTATATTCCATTCCTCCAGGATGCGGAATTCCTGAACAGCCAGCATCCCTGGCAGGCAAATGTCAGCATCGTGATCCGCACGGATACGGATGCCGATTCGCTTGCGCCCGCGGTTCAACAGACCATCTGGAGCATCGATCGCGATATGCCGGTTTCCCATCTGGAGACCATGCAGCACGCCATCGGAAATGCGCTCTGGCAGTCTCGGTTCAATTTAACGCTGATCGGCGTCTTTTCGGCGATCGCGATGTTTCTGGTAGTGTTCGGCATCTACGGCGTAATGGCGTACGAGGTGGCGCAGCGCACCCAGGAGATCGGAATTCGCATGGCGCTGGGCGCGAACCGGAGCGGCATCGTACGGCTGGTCTTCAGCCAGAGCCTACGTGTGGTGCTCATCGGCATCATCGTAGGAGTGGGGTCGGCGCTGGTCCTCGCGCGACTGATGACCACGATGATTTACCAGGTCCAGCCGGCCGATCCGCTGACTTATGTTGGAGTGACCGCGCTGGTCTTTGCCGTGGCAGCCTTGTCCGCATTGTTGCCGGCACGCCGGGCGACTCGCGTCGATCCGATTATCGCCCTCCGCTACGAATAACAGTGGAGCAGGTGTCGGGCCGCTTATTCTATAAGTGTGCCGCGGCCCGCAGTGAAGAAATCCAGGAAACAAGAAAGCGCTACTGCTCTAATCCTCATCGGCCTTTTTAAGCTGGCCAAAGCGGTAGCGCTCATTGCTATCGGAATCGGAGCACTCAAATACTTGCATAAAGACTTGGCCGCGAGCGTGCTGCACTGGGTGAACGTGCTGCGGGTGGATCCTGACAACCGCTTCATACATCCCCTCCTAGCCAAAGCCTTCTCAGTAACGCCCAAGCAGCTCAAGGAAGTGAGCGCGGGCACCTTCTTTTACGCCGCCCTGTTGGGAACCGAAGGGATCGGTCTGCTGCTGCGCAAACACTGGGCCGAGTATTTCACCATCATCACCACGGGCGCACTGCTGCCACTGGAAGTCTACGAGCTAGCCAAGCACATCACCGTCGCTAAGATGATCGTGCTGGTGATCAACGCCGCGATCGTTTGGTATCTGGTAGTTCGAGTTCGCTCACGCCGACACTAGCGCTGAGATAGCGCCGTTAGGCCACCGCGGCGCGGCTGCGACCTGCCGGACGGGATTCTGAGCCGCTGCGGGCCGCCGGTTTCCGCGCCGCTCGCGGTTCGGCCGCCAAATGCTTCAGGAAATTGATCCAGCTTTGGCGTTCCTGCGCTGGTACAAATGCGGCAGCCCAATATTCGCGGAATTCCACTAATCGCTTGCGCTGCCTTTTCTTGAGCCAGACAATCACGGTCTCGGCGCCTTCGTATTGGCCAAGTATGTCGCGCACCGTCTCGAAATCATTGATGTCACCCAGAAGCGTCTGCACACGCCGCATCGCTTCCAACTTAGGATTCAACGACGTTCCGCACAAGGGTGTGAATAGTTCAAGCGTATAACGGAATTTCTTGGAGGCGAGACGAAACTGATGCAGCTCCCGAGGATGGGCTTTCACGTTGGCAGCCGCGTCACCACGTTCAAAGAAATCCTGTGCCATACCCGGCAGCATTTGGCGCGCGGTCCGCGCCACGGGCGCCTTGCCAAAATCCTCGCCGGCTTCGGCGGCTGCGCGTTCCAATGCGCCTCTCCACTTCAAGGACGATTTTCGTTCCAGCCAGCTTTTTAGCAGGGTTATCAGGGAGCGCTCCGTCTCCCGGCGGTGGCTTTGGATTTTGGACTGGAGACCGGTCCGTTCCGGCCGCTTCGCCTTGGCAAGCAGCTTCAAGGCGATATCGAGATTCCGAACCTCCCCGCCGACCGCCATAATTCCCTTCAACTCCCGTCGGATCTTGCGGAGCTCTTTGCCGCGAAAACAGGGCTTAAGAACACGCAATGCTTGTACGAATCGTCGAATGGAGACTCTTAAGTCGTGAACTGCCTCGGCGTTATGCGATTTGACCGCCCGGCCGATCTGGAATGCCAGACGTCCTAACAGCCTATCGGCTTGCTCTCCGGCGAAACGACGGGTCGCGGTGCCGGCTATCTTGACAGAAGAGTCCAACTTCGCTATTGTCACACATTTGTAAAACAGAATTAGGGACAGTGCAGTTGCACTCAAATCCCGACTTTCGATCGAATGCGAGGACGGCCCCCTGTGGTTTCTTCATTCGGCTCGAATCGCGACCAGTGGATCGACCGCCGCCGCTCTTCTGGCCGGCAAAAACGCGGCAGTGAGCGAAACTCCCGCCAGCAGGGCTACTGCTCCCGCCAGGGTCGACGGGGCGAGCGGGCTCACACCGAACAGCAGGGTCTTTAGCACCCGTTCCGCGACGACAGCCATTCCTATGCCTAACCCGATCCCCCAGGCCAGGAGCCAGCCTGCGCCCCCAAGAACAAGCCGCAGGATCTGCCTGGAATCCGCGCCGAGCGCGATGCGCACTCCGATCTCACGCCTACGCGCCATCACCATGAGCGTTATGAGGCTATAAAGACCGACCGAAGCAAGCACCATCGCGGTGCCTGCAAAGAATCCCACGAGGCCTGCGTTCAGGCGCGGCTGTTCGAGAGTGTCATTGAGAAGACCGTCGAGCGTCCTCATCCCGAACACGGCGCGTTGCGGATCGATCCCGTGAACAATCTGCCGCACCTGCTCCATCAAGGCGCGGGCGTTGCCTCGGGCGCGTACCACATATTCCGGATCTGGCCAGGAACCGGCGGTAGGGCAGTCGTACACATACGGCGCCGGCGCCATGGCGAGGCCGTCTTCTCTTACGTCGCCCACCACACCCACGATTTCGTTCGCCGGGTTATTGGCGAGTGACGATTGAGTGTATTTGAACCACCGTCCCACGACATTCTGGTTTCTCGCATACAACTCGACGAAGCGGTGGTTCACCACAGCCTTGATCGAGCGGTTGAACTTGAACGGCTCGAGCGGCGGGCACCAAGCGCCGGCTAGCAGCGGTACGTGCAATGACTGCAGATATCCGGACGTGACCGTGCGTTCTCCCACCATGAAAGGTCCATTTTCCGGCGTCTGGCCTGAACCTTCGAGCGCGACTGGAAAATTCAGTGTGGCGCCGGTGGCCGGCAGGAAGCTGGTGAATCCAGCGGATTCCACGCTGGGAAGGCGTTGGAATGCGGCGATGATCTGCTGTTGGAGCCGCCCGATGTGCGGACGATCCTCGTCCCAAGCGGCGCCCACGTGAAACGTGATGACATTCTCAGTGCAAAATCCCGCATCGACCTGGCTCAGGTTGCGGTAACTGCGCAGCAGCAAACCCGCGGTCGCGAGCAAGACAACCGTGACTGCCAGCTGCGCGACTACCAGGCTTTGCTGGAGCCTGCGGCGTTCTCCTGAAACACTTCGGGACGATTCCGCGAGCACCGGTGCGAGGTCGGCCCGAGTCGCCTGAATGGCCGGAACAATCCCGAAGAGCATGGCGGCGAACAGGCTCACGGCAGCGGCAAACACCAGAACACGCCAGTCAAATCCGAGTTCGGCAATTCTGGGGAGCTCCGCAAAGTGTCTCGTGACTATACCTATCAGTGATGCAGCCAACGTGGCTCCGCCGGCCGCACCCACACCTGAGATCAGCAAGACTTCCCGCATTACCATAGCGATGACCTGTCCACGCGAGGCCCCCACCGAGCTACGAATCGCCATCTCCCGTTCCCGCTGGTGAAGCTGCGCCAGTGTCAGACTTGCAATATTCGCTACAGCGATGAACAGCAGCAGCCCAACTGAGCCGAACATCAGCAGCAGGGCGCGGCGGTACTGGCCGACCCGTTGTTCCTTGAGATCGCTGGCTATCGCAGACCAATCTTTGTCGGTCTGCGGAAATTGCTCACCCAGCTGGCGCTCAATCCTCGCGAGATCCGCCTGGGCCTGTTCGATCGTAACGCCCGGCTTAATTCTCCCGACGCCGCTCATAAAGCGATTCTCCCGCATGCGAAAGAACCATGGCGCGAATTGGGCCGGAAGCCAGGCGTCGATCGGCCCCGCCGCGAACTCCTTGGGCATCACGCCGACGATCGTGTATCCTCTACCGCCCAGTACGAGCGCTCTCCCGATTGCATTCCGATCCTGTCCAAACGCCCGGGTCCACAGACCATAACTAATCACCGCCGCGCCAGGTCCGCCGTAGATTTCCTCCTGTTTCGAGAACGTGCGCCCGACCAGTGGAGCGGCGCCGAAAACGGCGAAGAATCGTGGGGAAACGCGCCGGCTAGCGAGCCGCCGGGGCTCAGGCCCACTGGTGTCGGTGACGTTCTCGGAGTAGAACCCAGCGATCGACTCGAAGGTCCGATTCATCCGGTTCCAATCCTCGAGACGCGCCGGCGCGATTAGACTATCTTTCTTGCTCTTGGAAGGGCTCGCCTCAAGCAGGCTGACTAATCGATCGGCGTTGGGATAAGGCAGCGGTTTCAAAAGCACCGTATTGACCACGGAAAAGAGTGCGGTCGTCGCGCCGATACCGAGAACAAGAATGGAAATCGCCGTAAGAAAGTATCCCGGCCGCCGCGCCAGCGATCGTGACGCGATTTGCCATTGTTTCACCGCACACCTCCTGGCGAATACCGGTAAGACGCCGACGAGGCTTCCTGGTTAGCTGGTCTAGCCAGAAAGTGAGTGGCTGTGACTCTGGGCGCGGGGTGCGAGTCTTGGCGCTGAATTGGCTGCGCCTGAAACGGCCGGGGACACGGCTGTCGCGACTAGTGGGAGGACCCGTTCGTCACTTCGTACGGCAGGCTTTGTTGGATGGTAAGGCCGGTGAACTGGGCATTTGCATTGCTGTTGCCTCCCGATAATTGGACCATCGCGTTGGTGAAAAATGTGAGCGAGTATCCGCTTACCGCCACGACAATCCTGTCCGCGGCGGAATAATCCGGTTGCGGGCGCGTGACGGTGACGTTGGAAGACGACAGCCCAAAAATGGGCGTGCTCCCCGGGCCCGGTGTGGACGTGCCGTACAGCACCACATTGGAGATCTCAGTGGGCGAATTCGTATCATCCCAAGCATTAACGGCGCCCCATCGGACCGCATTTCTTGTTCGCTCGACCAACGTCTGGTGAATATAGAGGATTTCACCAACCTCAATCATTCCGAGGAAAATAGCGAGGAAGGCCGTCAGCGTGAGGACCGACTCAACCAGCGCTTGGCCGCGCTGCATTCGTGAACGTGGCCGGGCTTGAAGGGCGCGCTTATCAGCGTGGGGACCGATTGACTGATTCAAGAGATTCTCCTCCTATGAAGATGGCGGCGTCGGGATGCCCAGATAGGGGAAGCTGACTGACGGGTTGCCATTCAAAGTGACTGTTCCGAAGACCGCGTCGATGGAAAAATTAGAAATCGAAACCGTCATCTGGACCGGAGCGCTTCCACTCGTCAAGACAGTTAGGTTGACATTCGAAGTCGATAGTCCATGCAGAATCGGAGTCGCGTGGTTCGAAGGACTCGGATTGGCATAAACGACCATGTTCTGGACCGCCGTGTTAAAGTCCGTGGATGGAGTTGAAGAGGCTGAGTCGTACGGCTTTAGAGACGCATATCGCGCTCCCTCACGGACTGCGTTGACCAACGTGTTGTAGGAGTAGAAAGCATAACCGAACTCGAAAGCTCCGGTAAAGATCGAGAACAGCACCAGAAAACTGAGCGCAAACTCAATAAAGACACTGCCCCGCTGATCGGTTTTCTTCGTGCGCCGCGGCTTCATTGCGTGAGCCTCACCAGATAGCCGCCCGTGCCCGTGCCGGCTGCCGCTGTGCCGGTGCCGGTCTGCTTGTAGGTTCCGATATATTCGGCGCAGATTGGGGTGCTACCAGTAACTGCCGAGTAGACGCTGGCAGGTTCCAGGAAGAAGGCTCGCACCGCTACGGCTGTAAAGTCGGGTGGCCCTCCATTTACGGGAACGCCTATCACCCTGCGGCCGTTGCCCAGACCGCCTGCCTCATATGCTGCATACGTCGTCGAGTTCGGATCGGTATCTTCCATCACCCGCGTAGCTAGAGAGTTGCCTTCGGCGCTGCGGTTTCCGCCTACCATCGGCACATTCTCACCGATCGTAATCGGCACGGCCTGGGTGTCATCCACGATCTCGCCACGTATGACTGCGGAACTGGTGCTCCCCCAGAATCCATGGTCCTGCGAGGGTAGATTCTGCCAATAGGTTCCGGTCTGGTCGCCTGGGCAGACGCTCCCCATGCCTTGAACCGGGGATGGATAACGCAACGTATAGAGTTGTCCGGTCTGGAATCCATAATTCGTTGTATCGGTCCCGTTCGGGGCAATCGGTGAGAACGGCAGCAAACCGTCCATATACGTCGTCACCATCACTTGTCCCGCCTGGGCTGTACCGGTAACATGCATCGTCGATTGCGTTGTGACCGCCTGCAGCAAAGTTATCGGAACATCCACTCCCGCTGTCACCTGGACGAACAGATAGTTTGTTCCATTGGGAGGAGCCGTGGTCCAAGTGGCCGGGTCCGGCTGACCTGCATTCGTGGCCAGGGGCTGGGCAAACTGAACGGTTGGATTGGAAATGTTCTGAGTGCCAAAATTCCATTTGTTGGGCACGCTCTGTGCGGACGATTGCGCAGCGCTGATCCCCACCGAAGTCCCGTTCAACTGTGCCGCGGCCGCAATGGCTGCCGCGTCCGTATAGGCCTGGACCTCGCTGCGGGCAACATAGGCCCGGCCGATATCCACTGCCAGTCCGGCGGCGCCTATAACCACCGTCATGCCGAACGCTGTGGCCACTAGCACATAGCCTTTTCTTGGATTGTTTATGCTCATTGGTGAAACCGTCTATCTCGGATTATGTAGGAACTACCGCTGAATTGCTATCCGGCTCGCATGGCATGTAACCTTAAGAAAAGGCTCTAGTCCCACGACGGCCGAGGTTCCAAATCTTAGAACTTTCGTCCTAGGAATCAGGGGTGGTTTGGTACACCATATTTCGCTTTGTGCGTCGCCAGGCACCTCCGGTAAAAAAGGGTATGCGAAGCGCAGTTAAGGAAATTTTTTAGCGGAAAAAAGAAACGGAGTGGCGGGGACAACGTGGCGTCGAACCGACCTCCGACGTGACAGATTTGCGTTCAGGGCTCGTCAAATCATTGACTTACCTGTGTTTTCAGCGGCTTAAGGGTGTCAGGGTCCGACACGCACCATTTTGCCACCAAAATGTTTTTACCCACAGATTTCGAACCGATCTAAGTTCATTTGCCAACTCGATTTTATCAAGAGAGGCAACACGTACCCGACTAACAGACAGCGCAACTCTCGCCGAGCGCTGATGTATTGGCCAGGAAATGCGCTGCCGCGTCCTTAGCTACGTGACAGCCCGAGCAGGCTGTCGCCTTGGCGCCCTCAGGACTAATCCAGCCCTGCGGATTCACGACGTCGTTTAACTCGACTGGCAATTTGGCCTCCGAACCTTTCACATGGCACATGGAGCAAATGCTTGAGAATCTGAGCATGCCGAAATCGTTCCTCAGAAGCTTTCTACCGTCTGCTGAAATCCTGGATCCCGAGTACCCCATAAGCCCGGAGACTGAAATAACCGCCCGATGGGACGTAGCTCGAGTTCGTGAGCCTCACTGCAATAAGCTTGTCATTGATAATCTAAATTCTATCGGCAACGCGGCGAAATTACCATTCCGCGACGGATCCGTCCTCGTGAAAGACACGGGCCATCGGTCTGGTACCTCCGAACGGAAACTTCTGCAGACTGGATTCGGAGAGTTCAAAACCGAGGCCGGGCCGGTTCGATAACGGGAACCGGCCGTCCACCATGCGCATAGCGGGGAAGCCTAACCACTCTTCCCAGATCTTATCTTGCCGCGAGGGTTGGACAAAGCCGCAGATTTCCTGAACGACGAAATTGGGGATGGCGGAATCGACGTGTAGTGTGGCCAGTCCTCCTATCGGGCCCTCACACGCATGTGGCGCCATCGAGACGCCGGAGATGCCAGCGAGCGATGCCGTCTTCCACAAGCCGGAGATGCCACCCACATGGTTAATGTCGGTTTGCAGAATATCAATGACACCCATCTCGATCAACTCGCGGCAACCGTAAGAAGCGATCAGCCGTTCCCCCGTAGCGATCGGTGTAGTGGAACGCCGGGCAATGCGGGCCATGGCCGCAACATTTTCCGGCGGGCAAGGCTCTTCGATGAACAGCAGGTTCAACGGCTCTACTTCCTTGACGATGACGGAAGCGACACTGGGACTGGTTTTGGCATGGAAATCCACCGCGATATCGATATCGGGCCCAAGGTTTTCGCGGAGATTCTGCATGGATTTCACCGCACGCTCGATTTTCCCGTGCGTTTCAATGTATTCGTATTCTCCGGGGATGCCGTATTTGAAGCACGATACGCCCTGCTGGAGGGCGGTTTCGCGGAGTTTTATCAGATCTTCCCGGCTAGTGGCGTTGGAGTGATAGTAGCCACGAACACCCCGCGCGTCGAGTGGTCCGCCCAGCAACTGGTAAACGGGCATGCCCAGAACCTTCCCGCGAATATCCCACAGCGCCTGATCAATCCCGGAAATGGCTGACCCGATGACGGGTCCGGCGCGATAGAAACTATGGATGTACATCGATTGCCAGATGTGTTCTACCTGCATGGGATCGTGACCAATCAGGAAATCATGAAAGTCGTTCATGCAGGCCATAACGGCGCCGGCCTTGCCTTCCAGCGTGCCTTCTCCCCAACCGACGACGCCCTGATTGGTCTCCAGCTTGACGAAGACATAAGGCCGGTCTGATTCGGGGGTGAGCGAAACGCCGAATACCTTCATTCCGGTAATGGTGATGCCGGAATGCAGGCCGTCGAATGCGTCGGCAACGGCTGGAGGGGGCGCCATGGCACAACCGCAAGAATCGGCTACACGGAGCCCGTGCTGCACTCCCAATGCGAGCCCGGTGCTACCTAATGCTAAGAATCCTCTACGCAACATGATATTTCTCCAGTGCAGCTTCGTTGACGGTAATGCCAAGCCCAGGAGCGGTGGGCAGCGCCGCGAATCCATTTCGAATGCTCTCCAGGGTAGTGCCGGCCAGCTCCGCGCGCATGCGGCGATCCTCATCCGCCGCGGGAAACGGGATGTGCTGAATGAAGAAGTTTGGCAACGTGGCGGCTAAGTTCAGGGCCGCAGCAGTGGCAATCGGCCCTCCTTCATGATGGGGTGCCACGGCGACATAATATGGCTCGGCCAGGGCGGCAACGCGGCGGGCGCTTGTGATACCTTCCCGGCAGATATCGGGCCGCACTACGTCGATGAGGCCCTCGCGCAACAGCTCCTGGAAAGTACCAGGATTGGTAATGGTTCGGCCGAACCCCAGTGGCACCACAGACTCTTCGCTGATTTTACGAATGGTCTGAAGATTAGCGATCGGGCACGGCTCATCGAACCATAGTGGATGCATGGGTTGAATAGTGGTAGCCACGCTGCCGGCGTCGCCGGGTGTGAGAAATCCGCCGCCATCTATGACGAAATCGGCTTGGGCTCCTCCCTTGTCTTTTAGTTGTTGTAAGCGAGCGCGGATGGCGAACTGGTATGCCTGACCCTGATTGCGGGTGGCGGGATCGGGTGCGGGGACGCGAAAAGCCCTATAGCCGGCAGACATCGCGCGTTCCATACTGGTCAGGAGATCGGCATTGGCGGACCCTTCGAGAGCTGCCAACGCACGTACCTTGTTGCGCGTCGGCCCTCCGAGTACGCGGTAGACCGGCGCTTTGCAGGCCTTACCCACAAGGTCGAGCAGGGCCATGTCGATGGCTCCCGACAACGGCGAAGGCCGGTTCAAAGTGACATAGGAAGTCGCTGGCCGGCCAACCCACTCTCGTTCCGCTTGACGAAGGTCGGCGGCCGTTGCCTGGGCACATTCGCCAAAACCCGTCAACCCGGAGCGCGTCGTTACCCGGAGCACCACGTAGGAGCGGCCCGACACGGGTTCGCGGACAGCGAAGAGGCGGAGCGCGGTGACCTCGAGCCTGGTAGCACCGGCGGGTTGTGCCGCGGCGACCTGGGCGGCGATCAGGCCCGTCAGCCGGGCACGTCGACGGGTTGTGATTGGATTCATATTCGGACCTCGTATTGTCAAAACAACAGCTTCAGGGCAAATTGAATTTGGCGCGACGGCCGCGCCGTGGCGGAAAGGGTCCCCACGCCGGTCGCGCCGATCGTGCTGGCCGGGAGTAGGAACTGCGGATGATTGAACGCGTTAAAGAATTCCGCGCGGAACCATAGTTGGCGCGCTTCGGTGAAGAGAAACTTCTTTTCGGCGGTCAAGTCGAAGTTCGCGGCGCCGGGACCGCGCAGAATGTTACGGCCCGCATTCCCCCAGTTGTAAGGTAGCGGTGTGGTAAACGCAGCGGGATTGAACCAAAGGCTCGGGCCCTGCGAACTCGGATAGAGTGGCACACCCGGCACAACGTTCGCGCGTCCCGCTGTACCGGTGTTGGTGGGGGCAGACGAAGTCGTGACGGTGAACGGCTGGCCGCTTTGCAAGACCGAAATGGCATCGAGTTGCCATCCGCCGACGGCATAGCGATTGAACGCCGACGTGCCGTTGAGGTAAGGCTTGCCGGGACCGAACGGAAGCTCGTAAGTACCGTAAGCGTTCAGCCGTTGGCGGGAATCGTTATTGGAACTCGCCCAGTCCGCGCGCCGATTCGTGGGATCCTGAGGGATAGGGCCATCGGCGCCGCCATCGTATGGCGCGTTGTCCATGCTATGCGACCACATCCAGTTTGCGTTGAAGTAAAGTCCGTGACCCAAACGCTTTTCAAATACGGTCTGCAAAGAATTGAATTCGGAATTTCCCGCTGACTCCAGGTAGCTGATCGCGGTAACGTTGGGATAGAGCGCATTGAAGGGGCGCCGCGCCTGAATCGCTCCAGGGCCGGGCGCAGGCTGATCGATCGGATCGCTCCAGGTGAGATGCCGGCCCAACGTGCCGACATAGGTGACGGTCAACACCGAAGTTTTGGTGAGCTGGTGCTGGATTCCGAAGTTGAACTGTTGAATTGACGCGTTGCGGAAGTCGAATGCGATCGCCTTCAGGCTGCCGAAAGGGTTGTTGAGGTTGAGCGGTTCGATCTGCGCTAAAGTAATGAACCCCTGCGAAACCGTGTTGCCGGGGAACAGCGAGCCAGGCGTCAAGGTATAAATCAAGTCGAACGGAAACTGCCGTTCCTGGCGGATGGTGGTTCCCTGGTTACCTTGGGGGTCGTAGAAAATGCCGTAGCCTCCGCGGATAACCGTATTGGTCCGCAACTGGTAGGCGAAGCCGATCCGTGGACCGATAGCGTGATAGTCGGTCTGAACGTTGGCGGAACTGGAAACGCCGTTTTGGCCGGCGAGGAGCAATTGCCCAGTAACTGGATTGACGTTGGCCCAGTAATTGTTCTTCTCGGTGAATGGTGTGTTGATTTCGTAGTGGATGCCCAGGTTCAGGGTGAGCGTCTTGGTAACGCGCCATTCGTCGCGCGCATAAAAGTTGATTTCGTTCGTGAACACGTGCGCGGTCCCCGGGATGAACAAATCTCGTACCGTGGAGGCCGGGTCGCCGAGCAGCATGGAGGCGATCGCGTTTCCAGTTCCTCCGGGGGAGAGCGGGTTGTTGGTAAACGAGCTGTCGAAATTGAAGCGTCCGAAAGCGCTTTGTCCGGGCGGGCTGGCAGTCTCACTGATTTCGCGGTGGCGAATATCGGTTCCGATTTTGAAGTTGTGCGATCCGCGTTGAATCGAGACATCGCCCATGTTTTCGATAGTGTGCTCGCGCCGGATCAAGGGATCGGAACGGGAATTGCCCAATCCACCGTAACCGGAAGGGCTGATGATGGGGGCAGAGGGTTGAAACGGGTCGGAAGTTTCGCGGCCGGGAATTTGGCTCCAAACGGGCGCGGTCAGAGTCGTAGGCAACAGAAAATTCTTGAACTTGGTGAACCCGAGCCGATATTCGGCGACTACGTTGGGGCTGATCACATAGTTGTAACCGACCACGGCGTTCTGGCCGAGGATCGAGTCGGGGCCGGCAAAAGCATTCTCGTTTCCGCCGATGACTGTGTTGAAAGTATCCGGAACGATCAAGCGAGATGAGTCGGCCGAATAACGGCCGAAAAGGTTTTGGGTGGACGTGATCTGATGATCGATGCGGACGTCGCCGCGGTCCGTCGTATTCTGCCGAAGCGGATTAGCGACATAGTTATTAGCCAACGCCGACGTTTGCGGCGCGGGGTACAAAGCAACGATCTGGGCCGCGATAGTATCGAAGCGCGAGGCCGGAATAATGTCGTTGGGAAACCGCACGCGCGAGTAGCTGCTGCCTGATGGCGTAGTGGTGGTTGGATCGTAGATGCCATTGGCCGCCACACCTTGGAAGTTGCCCCCCTTCATGGCAGCGGTTGGAACCGTCGTAACAATAGTTTGCCCCTGACGCTCGCGCGTTCCCTCGTAATCAACAAAGAAAAAGGTCCGGTTCTTTAGGATTGGCCCGCCGATGGTAGCGCCGAAATCGTTCAGACGATATTCGGGGATCGGAAACGGGCTGGGACGGTCGAAGAAGTTCTTGGCGTCCAGATCGGAGTTGCGGAGAAACTCGAACAGTGAGCCATGAAACTGATTTGAGCCTGACTTCGTGCTGGTTATGACGACGGCTCCGCCGGCTCGGCCGAACTCGGCGCCGGCATTGTTGGTGAGCACCTTGAACTCCTGCAAGCCGTCGACAGTGGGCCGGACGATGAAGGTCTGGGCGATCATTTCGGTGTTGTCGACACCATCGATGAGAAGCTGATTGCTGCTGTCGCGTGCGCCATTTGCTTCGAGCGTAGTGCCGCCGGGACGTAATTCATCCGGCCGCGCGCCGGCGTTTATGGTGCCGGTTTGCGCGTAGGTGAGACCGGTAACGCCGGGAGCGAGAATCGCAAGCTGTGCGAAGTTACGGCCGTTCAAAGGCAGCTCTCCAATGGGTTGCGACGAGATGACCTGGCCGACCGAGGCGTTTTCCGTCTGCAGCAGCGGAGTTTCGCCGGTTACTTCGACCGTCTGTTCGACTGCGCCGACGTTCAGCGCGATGTCGAGACGCGCCACCTGGGCGACCTGCACGACGAAGTCGCGATAGACGCGGCGGGTGAAGCCGCTCTTTTCGGCTTCGACCGAGTAAGTGCCGGGCGTAAGATTGGTGGCCGAGTAGTCCCCGGCTGAATCTGTTTGAAGATTTTCGGTGGCGTTGGTGGCTTGATTGATGACTTTGACCGCGACGCCCGGCACTACCGAGCCGGTGCTGTCGCGAATGGTTCCAACAATGCTCGCCCGTTCGACTTGGGCGAAGGCTTGGATGCCTCCACCAAGGCACATCAACACCGTCAGTACAGCAGAGTACCCTTTACGCATCCCATTCCTCCTAGATCCTTGTCTCCCACAGGCCAGTCGTCTGGGCGCTGGTGTTCAGCTACGCGGTGAAAACACCGTTAACGCAAGCATTCTATCTTTCTCACCGCACGCCGTCAATGCATGCCTCAACCCACGGCTCGAAAATCGCAGCTGATTTCAGAGTCTATGAAGTGGTAACCCGTTTGACCAAGAGTTAGATGACATTCTCAGCCTGCGCCTACGGCCTTATCTGGGTGCCATCCGCTTTCCTGATTGGGAACCTGAAACCTGTCCCTGCAGGGAAAGGTTTGAAGGGATACTTCGCTGCTAGTTTTTCGTCGATGTCAACTCCAATGCCCGGTGCCTCATTGAGGTACATATATCCCTTCTTCATCTGCGGACAGCCCGGAAAGACCTCCTGAATTATCTCGCCCCAACCGAGATCCACATCTTCTTGAATGCCGAAATTCGGTATCGTGAGATCCACATGTCCTTGGGCTGCATGGTTGACAGGGTCGATGTTTCCTGGGCCGTGCCAGCCGGATCGCACTCCGAATGCTTCCGCCAGACGGGCGATCTTCAGGCCTGGTGTTATGCCGCCGATGTGATTAAACCCGACTCTGATAAAGTCAATTTGCCTGCTCGATATCAGGCCGGTCCACTCGAGCGGATGGCTAAACAGTTCGCCCATAGCGATGGGAGTGCTGCACTGGTCCCGCATCATCTTGAAATAGCCAATTTGCTCTGGTGACAAGGGGTCCTCAACCCAAAACAAGCGATACTGTTGCAGTGCTTTCACCAAATTGACCGCCTCGATGGGCTCAATACGCTCGTGCATATCGTGGATTAGTTCGAGACCCCCGCCGTGTACTTTTCTTATGTATTCGAAAAGCTTGAGGGTGCCCTCTACATACGGCTCGTTTTCCTGATACTCGTCTGTAGGCAAACCGAATCCGGCTCCTTTGAAATCAGGTGTCTTTCCAAGGAACGGCGAACCATACCCGCCGAGCTGAATACGCACATGCTTCCAGCCCGCTTCCACGAATTTACTGACATTATCTGATGTCTCTTCGACCGTTTTGCCATCGGCGTGACAATAGGTGGGAATGGCAAAACGACTCTTGCCTCCCAGAAGCTGATAGAGGGGCATATTGGCACGCTTCGCCTTGATGTCCCACAGTGCCTCATCCAAACCGCATAAGGCGCCGTTCAAGACCGGGCCGTTCCGCCAATAGGAACTTACATAGGCGGTCTGCCACATGTCCTCGATGTTGTCTGGGTCGCGTCCGATAGCAAAGGGGGCGAGGAATTCAGTTGCGGCGGTTGCCACTGCCTCCCCCCTCGTGGTGAGCGTGGCCGACCCTACTCCGTAAAGACCGGGCTCGCTCGTTTCCACTTTGATGACAACGTAGTTGCCCCCCTGCGGGCAGGTCTTGATCGTTTTCACTTTCGTAATCTTTAGCGCCGGCAATCCCCGCGTCGCCTTCGAATATGTTTGAGCGAGCGCTTCATCCTGCTCGGTAAGAACGCCGATGGCGCCCGTTGCCATGGCGCCGCCCGCGATCTTTAACAATTTACGACGATTCATGTCATGCTCCTTTTGATGCTTAGTATACGCGCCTGCATCTTGTGCATTCAAACATGATTTACTTAGACTCCATTCCTGACGCCAACTCAGTGCTGCTACTAATGCTCACAGATCACCAATACCAGTGGAATAGTATGTCTTCGATTCAGCATCGTGGCGTAGCATCCTTAATTGATGTCTTTCTGAAAGGATTTGAAGCGCTCCGCCCGCATGTTTCTCCGAACGCCGGCGTTCACCATCGCCGCACTCCCACTTACCTTGGTTGTAATGTTGTAATTAGGAGATGCCCACAAAAACACAGCCAACTTGCCTTCTGATCTCGCAATCAGGAACCTATCATGGGAAGCAGGGCTTAGAGTACTTCAACGGAGTATCGTCCGAAACGGCGGGCGCACAGGCGCTGTGCTTACACGTTGTCACGATTCCGCCGGGCGGCCGGGCCAAACCACACCTGCATGAAAACCACGAAAGTGCTGTCTACGTAATCTCGGGCGAGGCCGGTATGTGGTATGGCGAAGGTCTGCGCCAGCACATGTGGATGCGTGCCGGCGATTTCGCGCACATTCCCGCCAACGTCCCCCACTTACCTTACAATGCCAGCGAGAGCATCCCGTGCTTCGGCTTGGTCGCTCGAACCGACCCAAACGAACAGGAAAGCGTCACCTTGCTGAACATACCGGATCCCGGCGTGGCGGAGAGATAGAGATCCTGCCGATAATGCTTAGCAAATAACAGGCTGTTCCGAGACGTCGGTACTGGTGTCCCTTGGGGCCCCCCGACCGCGGCTAGGTGGTGGCATTCATTGCGTGACGTATAAAAGCCGGTCGCCGAACGACTGCAAGTCGTTGAATCCGCATCAGTCCGGTTCGTGTGCAGTTATGGCTACTCGACCGCCCTGGCTCATGCTGGAATAGCTCATAGTCGAGCGCTGAGGTTCGATAATATCGCAAGAGCTTAAACCAGACACTCGACGTGCGAAATATACGTAAGAGCCCTGCACCGACGATGCATGAGAATCTAAGAAGGAGCAAGAGTAAGGACCATGAACAGTTCAAGAAGACATTTCCGCTCCGGTCTCAAGTTGTTCTTCGCAGCGGCCATCGTTTGGACTTCCAGCAACGCCACGGCAGCGGACGTGTACGTCCCCTTCGAGGGCGAGAAAACCACTTGGCACGAAGGTTTCGACCGCTACGACTTCATGATGGACGATGCCACTGGTGCGATCACGGCTATGACGGCCCCGGCGAGCGAGGTGACGAGCTTCCGAATCGACGAAAGTATAAAGGGCGGCAAGCGCCGTTGCGTCGTAGTCGTCCCCAAGAAGGCGGCGCCCGGCCATCCGTGGTCATGGCGAGGCGCCTATTGGAACCACCAGCCTCAAGCCGAAGTCGAGCTACTGAGGCGCGGTTTTCACATCGCCTATGTGGCGCCCGACCCCGGCAGACAGGGCAAGGCGTGGGATGTGTGGTACAAGTTCCTGACGGAAAACCATGGCCTGGCGAAGAAAGCGGCCTTCGTCGGGATGAGCAAGGGCGGAGTCAATACGTTCAATTGGGGCGTGGTCAACCCCGACAAGGTGGCCTGTATCTACGCGGACAATCCGGCGGTCTACGACGAAGATTTCGCCAAGATCCCGGAGTTGGCCAAGCATGACGTGCCCCTGCTGAACGTCGTCGGCACTGAGGATTTTGTGCTGCAGCGGCACACTATGGTGGTGGAGAACATGTATCACCAGTTGGGCGGCTCAGTCACCGTGATCATGAAGGAAGGCGTTGCGCATCACCCGCACAGTCTCATGGACCCGACGCCGATCGCGGACTGGATCGAGCAGCACATGCATCCCGCTGAGGCGAACCGGCCGGCATTCGCCGATTCAACCTATACCAAGACGCACTACTACAGCCTCGAGAATTCCCTCATCTACCTGAAGAAGGAGGATACTTACGCGACGGTGCGCGGACCGGGATACGTTCCCTCCTACGATCGCTATGACGGTCCGGGGACGGGTAACTTCCACGCGGATGCCATGTCGATCGTGGTGCCGCAGACGCCCGCGCCGGGCAAGCCGTGGGTGTTCCATCCGAGCTTTCTCGAGCGCGACTCGGCGGTGGATCTGGCGCTACTGGCCAAGGGTTACCACATCGTGCTGCCGCCAATCTCGGGGCCGGGGGCCGTGCAAAAGCAGTGGGACGAGGTCTATCAGCGGATGGTCGACAATGGATTTGCGAAGAAAGTGGTGATGGAGGGGACGGGGGCGAAGGCGGGCGAGTCGTACGCGTGGGCGATCGCGAACCCGGACAGGGTCTCGGTGATTTACGCCCGGAATCCGTACCTGCACAGCCTGATGTCGAAGACGCCGCCGATCGACAACCTGGCGCCGCTGGCCAAGGCAGGGGTGCCGATTCTGCACGACTGCGGGAGTCTCGACCCGTGGCTGACGGACCAGACCCGGGTGGCGGAGAAGCGGTACAAGGAGCTCGGCGGCAAGATCACGGTGCTGGTGACCGAGGGCGAGGGTCACTTCCCGTTGTCGCGCAAGGATCCAAAGCCGGTGGTGGATTTCATCCTGAGCCACCAGCCGTAGTTGTCCCCCCTGTGGAGACATCGGACGCAACCGTTGCGGAGCCATTCGATATCGAACACGCTTCGACCTCCATCAATTCAGTGAAACGCCCCCATATTGGACTGTCGTCTTATCCGAAGCGCCGTGCGATGCCTCACCGATTCCAGTCAGCCCTTCGTTCGTGCTGAGCCGAGCCAGAATCCAGTTGCCTCGATTATTGACATGAACGGGGAATATTTCGAGTCCGATGATCCTGATTTTCGACGCATCGCGTTGCGCAAAGGCAGAAGCGGCCGCCGCAACACCCACTGGCATAGTGGCTATGAAACGGGGCGCGTCATTGTCAAACTATACAACTCTACATTGGTCCGGGGGCAGCGGTGGCGGCTCTCAGTCCATGCTAAGCAAGCACGGAGTTCACCACGCTGCCTGCCACGTCGGTCAGGCGATAGTGGCGACCCTGGAACTTAAAGGTCAGACGGGTGTGGTCGATGCCCAGCGTGTGGAGAATCGTGGCGTGCAGATCGTGAACGTGGACGGGATCGCGCGTGATGTTGTAGCAAAAATCATCGGTTTCCCCGTGCGTGATCCCGGGCTTGACGCCGGCGCCGGCCATCCAGACCGTGAAGCAGCGCGGATGATGGTCACGGCCGTAGTCGTCGGTGGTCAATTTGCCCTGGCAGTACACGGTCCGCCCAAATTCACCGCCCCAGACCACCAGCGTATCCTCAAGCAGGCCCCGCTCCTTCAAGTCCTGAATCAACCCGGCGCAGGCCTGATCGATGTCGCCGCACTGAAGAGCGATGTTTTTGGGAAGCTGGTTATGCTGATCCCAGCCGCGATGAAACAATTGGATAAAGCGCACGCCTCGCTCAGCCAGACGGCGCGCCAGCAAGCAGTTCGCTGCGAATGTGCCGGGCTTGCGCGAATCCGGCCCGTAAAGGTCAAAGATGCGGGCCGGCTCTTTAGATAGATCCGTCAGTTCTGGTACCGATGTTTGCATTCGGTAGGCCATTTCATACTGCGCGATGCGCGTGGAAATCTCGGGGTCGCCGAACTTATCGATCTCAATCTGATTCAGTTTGCTCAGATCATCCAGAAAGCGCCGGCGATCGGATTGGCTGAAGCCGGCCGGGTTGGACAGGTAGAGCACTGGATCGCCGCCTGAGCGAAACTTCACCCCCTGATACTTGGTGGGCAAAAAGCCACTGCCCCACATGCGATCGGCAAGCGGCTGGTCGCCGTTTCCCGAACCTGCCGAGACCATCACCACAAAGGCCGGGAGATCCTTGCTTTCACTTCCCAGCCCGTACGCAAGCCAGGCGCCGATGCTGGGCCGGCCCGCGAGCTGGGAGCCAGTCTGGAAAAAAGTCACGGCGGGGTCGTGGTTAATAGCCTCGGTGAACATTGACTTTATGAAGCACAACTGATCGGCCACGCGGGCCGTGTTCGGCATCAGTTCACTCACCCAGGCGCCCGAGTTGCCGTGCTGCGCAAACTTGAAGAGCGACGGAACGACGGGGAAGCTCGACTGTGTGGAGGTCATCCCGGTGAGCCGCTGGCCCTGTCGGATCGAATCCGGCAGCTCGGTTCCGCGCAAATTGTAGAGGCGCGGCTTGTAGTCGAACAGCTCCATCTGAGAAGGGGCGCCGCCCTGGAACAGATAGATCACGCGCTTGGCTTTGGGCGGAAAATGGGGCAGGCCAGGCAGGCCTCCGTCGGGATTGGCGAGAGTTTCGGCGCCGCGAAGATCGTCG
Source organism: Bryobacteraceae bacterium (assembly GCA_035484655.1). Taxonomy (GTDB): domain Bacteria; phylum Acidobacteriota; class Terriglobia; order Bryobacterales; family Bryobacteraceae; genus Palsa-89. Next base: position 48,668 of record DATHOT010000246.1, read on the forward strand.
TTGAGCAGAGTTGCTAGTACGGCCGTGCCCAGGCCGGTGCTCGCCCGGCCGAAGAAGTGACGCCGCGTCATCAAGAGGGCATGTTCGAGCGAGGGAGGCATAATTCTACTGCTTGGTCAACAATTCATCCAAATTCAGTATGAGACTGGCGACCGTGGTGTAGGCCGCTAGTTCGCTGACATTCAGCTTCTCGTTGCGAGGATACTCGCCGTAACTGACAAGCTTGCGGGCCGCGTCCGGGTCGGTCTGATAAGTGTCGCGGTAATACTGGAAGCTATCCAGCAACGTCCTGCTCTCGCTGGCTGAAAGACCGCGCGCCGTGGCTCTGTGAAAGGCGAACGCGATGCGCTCGGCGGGCGTCGTTCCGCCCTCAGTCATCATGTGCTCCGCCAGCACGCGGGCGGCTTCGAGATACGTGATATCGTTCATCAGATCGAGCGCCTGTAAGGGTGTGTTGGTGCGGTTTTCGCGCACCACGCAGACCTCACGGCCAGCGGCGTCGAAAGTCATCATCGTGGGCGGCGGGGCGGTTCGTTTCCAGAAGGTGTACAGGCTGCGGCGGTAAAGGCTTTCGTCATGATCCTGCGGGTAATTCTGCCCATTGATCTCTTTCCAAAGTCCATCTGGCTGGTAGGGCTTTACCGATGGCCCTCCGATTTTCTCCACCAGCAGACCAGAAATGGCCAGGGCCTGGTCCCGAATGACTTCCGGAGGGAGACGAAAGCGCGGTCCACGAGCCAGGAGGCGATTCTCCGGGTCTCTCTGCAGGAGCTCGGGCGTGGTCTTCGATGACTGTCGGTAGGTTGCACTGGTGACAATCAGCTTCTGCATGGCCTTCACATCCCAGCCGGTGCGTATAAACTCGGTAGCCAGCCAATCGAGCAGATCTGGATGCGATGGCCATTCGCCCTGCGAGCCGAAATCCTCCACGGTCTTCACCAAGCCGGTTCCAAAATACATCTGCCAGAAGCGATTCATTACTACCCGCGCCGGCAACGGGTTGGCGGGATCCACAAGCCATTTGGCGAAACCCAGCCGGTTATTGGTCGCGCCTTCGGGCAGTGCGGGCAGTGCATCCGGAACGCCCGGCTGCACTCTTTCGCCCGGACGGTCGTAGGCACCGCGGATGAGCAGGTGAGTCTCGCGTAGCGTGGGCATCTCCTGCATCACCATTACGGTGGGCAAACTATCCTCGAAGTTCTCTTTTTGTTTGCGCAGGTCCAGGAGTTCGCGCCAAGCTCGGCGAATTGGATCAGGAGCCTGATTCTCGAGGAAATACCAATTGATCTTGTCGCGTTGTGCCGGCGTGCGGTTGGCCGGGGCGATCGCCGCAATTTCGGTTATCGAGGGAGCGACGGCCACGACAGAGGCCTCTTCAGGCTTCAGCGCCACGTCGTAAATTCGGACATCGCGAATTACACCGTTGAAGCGATTGTCCAGCCCACCGCCACCGCCGATGCGAAGGGGATCTTTGAAAGCGAAGTCCTGGTTCAGCTCATCCAGAAGAATTTTCAATTTCTGCGGCTTGCCATCCACGTACATGTGGACGCCGTCGGCCACGCGCGAGCCGTCATAGGTCACCAGCACGTGGTGGAGTTGGTTCAGGGGCAGAGAATCTTCTGTTTCCACCCGCAGCGCATCATCGAGCCAGCGCTGCACAAGGTTGAGCTGCAGCTTACCATCTTTGAGGTAAAGGCCCCAACCGTGGCCCTCGGGGATGTCAAGCGTTCGGGTCACGAGGGCGCCAGTAGGCGCGGCCGGATTGATCCAAGCGGCAATGCTGAACTTGTCCAGAAAACCAAATTTGCCCTGGTCGCCTTGCTCGGCGGCGCGCTTGCCGTCGAAATGAGAATCAGCTTCACTGTCCAAGGGAAACTGTGACATTATCCCGCGGTCGACGGACCACAAAATGGACTTCGAGCGATCGAGTGATTTCTCCCAACTTCTCTGGACGCGTGCAGTGTCGCTAGCGAGCGCGGCGAAAGTTTTCTCGGCGGCTGACAACTTATATTCGATCTCGGAGAGTTGCGCTTGCTGCTCGCGGGTCGGCGCCTTGATCATGGGGGCGGAGTTGCCGTACTTATTGGCCTTGCCTTTTTCCGGGATGTTATTGAAATAAGCGAAGAGCTGGTAGAATTCTTTCTGCGTGATCGGATCGTACTTATGATTGTGGCAGCGCGCACAGCCCACCGTGAGGCCGAGCCAGACGGCTGAGGTCGTTTCCACGCGGTCCACAACATATTCAACGGCGTACTCTTCGGCAATGATGCCGCCTTCTCCGTTCCCGCGGTGGTTGCGATTAAAACCGCTGGCAATTCTTTGATCGAGAGCCGCGCTGGGCAGCATGTCGCCGGCAATTTGCTCGATGGTGAACTCGTCGAACGCCATATTGCGGTTAAAGGCATCGATCACCCAGTCGCGCCAGCGCCACATGTAGCGCTCGGCATCGGTCTGGTAGCCGTTAGTGTCGGCATAGCGGGCCGCGGCCAGCCATGGCGCAGCCATGCGCTCGCCATAGCGCGGTGAGGCAAGCAGGCGGTCCACAACCTTTTCGTACCCGTTGGGAGACTGGTCGGCGAGAAAGGCATCTACTTCCGCCGGAGTGGGCGGAAGGCCAGTCAGGTCGAGCGACACGCGGCGGATCAGAGCCTCTTTGCCGGCCTCGGCGGATGGTTTCAGGCCCTCACGTTCCAGACGGTTGAGTACGAACCAGTCGATGCCATTCTTCGGCCAGGCTTTGTCGTCGACACTTGGAAACTCCGGGCGTCTGGGTGGGATAAGCGACCAGTGTTTCTCCCATTTCGCGCCCTGATCGATCCAGCCGCGAATCAGGCCAATCTCGTTCTCATTGAGCGGTGGACCGCCCAGAGGCATACGGACAGCCGGGTTATTTGCGCTGAGCCTCTGCAGAATGGTGCTGTTGGCGGGATCCCCGGGGACAACAGCGAAGTGCGCGCCGCCCAGATCCTGCTTGGCCCCAGCCTCGGTGTCGAAGCGCAGTTTGGTCTTGCGATTCGCTTGGTCCGGGCCGTGGCAAGCATAGCAGCGGTCCGAGAAGATCGGACGGATATCGCGATTAAAGTCGACTTCCTGCGCGTAGCAAAGCGCTGAGCCGGCGGCGAGAAAGCAGGCAAGGAAGGCCGGGGCTGCTCTCCACGAATAGGCGGCCATCGGATTCTAATTATAGTACGTGCCGCCGGCATCGTAAACGCACGTTGCGCGGCAACGCCGTTCCAGCCGGCGTACGAGTATGGCCCGAATGCTGCTTCGGATGGCGTTCTCACCATCACGGCAAGCTGCTCCGCCCCCACGAAATCCTTCTTATTATCTGCCTCCGTGATGCCCTGAAGCAAACCACTGCGCTTCAGAACGTCCTCGTATTCCAGGGCGAGGGCAACTGACATTGAGCCGCCAAGCTCATCGGAACACGGAATGACGGTCCAACGAGTGCTGCGGCCTCGTTCCAACGTTCTTCGGGCAGTAACTGGTTTGACATCTGACTGCTGCTTGCCCGATCGAATGAGCGCATATATGAAGAGCATCCAATTGATGGTCACCGTACGCCAGGCGAATATAAGACGAAATCAAGGTGGCTAAACTTTGAAAAGAATTGGCGGGGACGACGGGGCTCGAACCCGCGACCTCCGACGTGACAGGCCGGCGTTCTAACCAACTGAACTACGTCCCCGAGGGCGTGGAAACACGTCGGTAATGTCATATTAACACACCGCTCAACTACAACTCGAAGAGCGAGGCTTGCTTGCGCAACACCACCGGCGCGGCCCATTCGCGCCACTCACCGAGCAGAGGAAAATACAGACCAAGCCGGATTGGCCGGTCGTCGCGCTGCACCATCAATCGCGCGTAGCGTTCCAACTGTTCGCGGTAGCGTTCTCTTTCGGAATCGAGAAAAGCCTCCAGATCCCCACCCTGGTGCGCGCTGGTTTTATAGTCGATGATCCAGCGCACGCCTGACTCGTCAACGAAGGTGCGATCCATCACGATCTCATACAATTTCCCGTCGATCAAGCCGGTGATTTGCGACTCAGAGTCTGCTTCAGCGTGCGCCCCCAGAATCCATCGCCCTTTTGGATCGCGCAGCGTTCGCAAAAGACCCGTTTCTACCTGCTGCGCCGCCTCGGCGAGGCCTGAAGGAGCCACTCCAAGATTGGCAAGCACCGCCTGGAAGGCCCGTCGATAAGATCGCACGCGGTTCTCATCCCATGCATCCAATCCTTCGCGGGCAACTTTTTGCAAGAAGCCGTGCAGGGCGGTTCCGGCATACCGCAATTGATCGCCCACCCATTCGAAGCTAATGGGCGCGGGCGCACTCGACTCGATTTCTCGGCGAATCCACGTTACGGCCGGCGGCGGGTCAGGAACTATCCAGCTTACTCCGACACGCCGGATCGTTTTTCCCCTTCTCGCTTCGGTGCTTCGCAGATCCGCGGTTAGATTCACAAATGTATTCGACACGGTAGGCCAAAGCAATCGCAAGAATGATCCGACCGCCGGCTCGGCGATCGAGCCGTCGTCTTTCATCTTCACTACGCCGAGCAAATCGATGCGCCGGCGCGGCCGGGTGACAGCAACATAGAGCAATCGAGCGGTCTCGTGCCCGCTCTTGAGGCGATCGATGCGCGCGAGGTACTTGTATATTGGGTCGGCGTCCAACCCGGTTTGCGAAACCGGCGCCAGAAGCAGCTCTCCCCGCCGATCCAGCCACAGCACCAGGCGCTGCTCCTCCTGCCGAGTGGGAGCATCGAGGCCGGGCAGAATCACGCAATCGAACTCCAGACCCTTGGCCTTGTGGATGGTCATGAGCTGCAGACGGTCGCCGGCCTTCGCGTCGGGCTGAGCGAAGAGTGCGTTTACCTGCTCCCGGAACCAACCAAAATCGGCGAGGTCCGCGCCCTCCTGAAGGCCTTCGAGCAGATCGAAATACGCGGCAGCGTCTTCCAGAGCTGTTTCATCATCAACGCAAGCAGGCCCCCCGAGGCGGAGCCATACGCTCTCCACAAAATCGCGCAGCGGGCGCCGGCCACGCTCGGTGACGGCATGATCGAGCACCGGCAAAATGCGCCCGATCCTCCGCGCACCGTCGTCGCTAATCTGCAAATGACCGCCATGGAGCAAATCCCAAATGGCGGCATGATGATCGTGCGCGGCGAGCGAGTGCAAGTCGTCGAGCGTCAGCCCGCACCAGGGCGCACGCAGGATGGCGAGCCACGAGACGCGATCCGCCGGATGCAGCAGGGCGAGGGTCAGAGCCATCAGATCTTCAATCACCGGCCGTTCGCCGAGCTGATCGATTTCGATAGCTTGAAAAGCAATGTTGTGACGCTTCAGGAGTCCGACGATTGCCGGCAAATGTGTGCGCGCGCGGACCAGGATGGCGATCTTCCCATCGCCGGCGCTTCGCACCAGATCGATCACTCGCTCAGCTTCGTCATTCTCGTTGAGGAAGGCATGGACATCGATCGTGCCATCGTTTCTATCCGTTCCCGCATCGCTAGCGGAGTAAGTGACAGCGCCTGACTCGAGGTCTTCTTCGGGCGGAAGAATTGTGGAGAAGGTTTGATTCACCCATTCGACGATCCGAGCGTCAGATCGAAAGTTGACACTGAGCGAGAGCGGCTCCAGGCGAATCGACCCGATCCCTTCCTGCCGGGC
>DATHOT010000247.1:0-7346 GCA_035484655.1 Bryobacteraceae bacterium
CAATTCGAGATTGCTGATTCCGTTGGCGGCGCGATTGCGCTCGGCCGTCTTTAAACTTGCTTCGGAGCTGTCGACCGCCTCTACCGATTCGCACTTCGCAGCCAGATGCAGCGCGAACCCCCCTGTGGACGTGAAACAATCCAGCCCGCGACCGGTCCCATAGCGCGCTGCCGCGACGTAATTCTCCCGCTGGTCCAGGAAAATTCCTGTTTTCTGCCCATGCAACAGATCGGCGAAAAACTGGAGGCCATTCATCTCCACCATCACCGCCTCGGGCGCCTCGCCGGCCAGGACCCCCGATTCAAGCGGTAGCGATTCGCGCTTCCGTACCGCGACGTCGTTGCGCTCGATAATTCCCTTGGGCGTGAACAGCTCCTCTAGACAACCCACGATCTCAGCCTTCGCGCGATCCATGCCCTGATCGAGCGTCTGTAGCGTGAAATACTCGCCGTACCGGTCAATCACCAGGCCTGGCAACTGGTCGCCTTCCCCGTGCACCAATCGGTACGCGTTCGATCCCTTCACAACGCGTTTGCGAAAAGCATCCGCACCGGTCAGACGGCGCAAGTAAAACTCGCGGCCAATGGTTTCTGCGCGATCCGCGAGCATCCGCAGCGAAATCTGCGAAGAGTCGCTATAGTGAGCCGTGCCGAGCGCCGCGCCTTTGGAATCCACCACCAGAACTGCATCGCCCGCTAGCGCCTGGCCGCGATCGACAACATCACTGGCGAAGATCCAGGGGTGGCCGGAGGCAACGCGATCGGCAGCTTTTCGATTGACGCGAACGGTATGCAAGCGCTGCTCAGGTTATCTCATTGCCTGCAATCGCGCAATACGATCTTCGGTGGAAGGATGTGTGGAGAACATGCGCATCATGCTCTGGCCGGAAAATGGTTTGATGATGAACAGGTGCGCGGTCGCAGGATTTACGTCCGACATAGGGATACGCTTCGACCAGGTATCTAGTTTGCCGAGCGCCGAGATCAGCTCATTCGGATTGTGCGTGACTTGCGCCGAAGTCTCGTCCGCCGCGTATTCGCGCGTGCGTGAGATGGCCATCTGAATCAGCATGGCCGCGATCGGCGCCACAATCAGCATCACCAAACCCGCCCACGGACTGCCTTCTTCGTCATCGTCGCGTCGGCCGCCGAACCAGAACGCCGCGCGTGCCAAAAATGTAATCGCTGCGGCAAGCGTCGCCGCCACCGAGCTGGTCAGGATGTCGCGATTCTTAACGTGCCCCAGCTCGTGCGCCACCACGCCTTCAAGCTCGGAATCGTTCATCAACCGAAGAACTCCAACCGTAAAGGCCACCGAGGCATGCTCCGGATTGCGGCCGGTGGCAAACGCGTTGGGCGATTCATCCGCGATCAACCACAGCTTCGGCATCGGCAGGCCCATCCGCTGCGTCAGGCTTTGAACGATTGGAAAAACACGCGCATAGACTTCAGGATTTTCGGTGGGAGTCACGGGCTGAGCGGAATACATGGAAAGCGCCAGTTTGTCGGAGAAAAAATATCCAAAGAAGTTCATCGCGATCGCAATGATCAGCGCGATGTAAAGGCCATTTCTGCCGCCAAACATTTCACCGCCGGCCAGCAGCAAGCCGCTTAGGATTCCGAGTAAAAGGACAGTCTTCAGACCGTTCATAAAAGGTGGATTTCTCTCTCAATTATCGCCGGAATCGTACGTTCGGCGCGCGGGAAAGGTGCGCGTGGGGCGGGCGAAATCCCGCACTTCGCCCCACTCGCGGTCGAACTTCAGTTGTTACTGACTTGCACTTTGATCGCTTTGGGCTTGGCGATCTCTTTCTTCGGGAGAGTCACGGTCAGGACGCCGGCGTTGTAGTCGGCCCTCACATGCTCTGTGTCCACAAGCTCCGGAACTGTGAAATAGCGAACGAATGAGCCGTAGCTGCGCTCCATGCGATGAAAGCCCTTGTTGCTCTCATCTTTTTCGAATTTTCGCTCGCCTTTCAGCGTCAAAGTGCCGTTTTCGAGCTGGATATCGATGTCCTTCATATCGATTCCCGGCACATCGGCCTTGAGAACTAAGTCGTTCTCTGTCTCTAGGATATCGACCGCCGGTGCCCAGGGACGGGCTGTCGTTTGGTCGCTGAACAGACGGTTAATCGAGTCCTGGAACAGCCGCAGACCAACCGGAAAATCCTCGGTATCGGCGAAAGGCGTGTATTTCACGATGGGCATAATGTTTATTGTCTCCTTGAGAATCTGTCTCTGCCATAAGTATAAAATATGAGTGCTATGATGTCAATATAGTTGACTATAAATTTTATTTGCCCTATTGGTATCTACGACCGAAAAGGTCCGCTATACTATGGGTGAGCCCTAATTTGGGACTAGGAGAGTCGGACCTTGACGTGCTTAGCGGCTAGCACAGATACTGATTCCATGATGCAAATGAGTGTCAACAGGGAATTCGAGGGTCCGAAGTTGCCTCCCCCAACTCCCCGCACGCTCGCCGAACTCAAACAAGGAGAGTCGGGCATCATCGATCGTCTGGATCTTCCGGAAGATATCGCTCGACGTTTGATGGAACTCGGTTTCCTGCCTGGTCACGTCGTGGTTCCCGCCCGCAGCGCACCCGGTGGAGAACCGCGCGTCTATAGAGTGGATGGATCGGAAGTAGCTCTTCGCCGCGAAACCGCCGCGCGCTTGATTTTGCGCCCGCCCTCGAAAAGCACAGGGAAAATAGTGAAGCCATGAGCGATTGCCACAGTTGCGGAAGTTGTGCCGTTGCGGCGCCGCCGCCCAAACTCGGCAAAGCGACACGCTCGCATGTCGTGGCCATCATCGGCCCACCCAACTCCGGAAAATCCACCTTATTCAATCGCCTCACGGGCCTGCGCCAAAAAGTAGCGAATTTCCCCGGCGTCACGGTCGAACAGCGCATCGGCCGCGCTCGAACCACCAGCGATCGCGATATCGTCCTCATCGATCTGCCCGGCGTCTACAGCCTCAATCCACGGTCGGAAGACGAGCGTGTAACGCATGACGTATTGAAAGGCGAGATGAAGGATGCGCCCAAGCCGGACGCAGTGCTCCTGATCCTCGACAGCACCAATCTCGGCCGTCATCTCGTGCTCGCGGCTCCCATCCTTAGCCTCAAACTGCCTACGCTGGTGATCCTCAACATGGCCGACGATCTGGCCCATCGCGGTGGCAATGTGGACACTGCCGAACTTGCCAGCGAACTCGGCGCGCCCGTCGCGCTTATCAGCGCTGCCAAAGGCGACGGTGTAGAAAAAGTGTTGCAGTTCATCGTAGGAACGGCCGGTGGCACCACCTCTCTGGCCGCTCCCAAAGTTGAACTGCCGGTCCTGCAGGATATCCCGCGCTGCCGCCAGTGGGCTCGTCAAGTGGGTGTAGGCGCGGCTTATCAAGCACCCGCGCCCCCGTTGTGGACGCGTCGTCTGGATGCCGTTTTCCTGCATCCTGTGGCCGGTCCACTGATCTTCCTGGCCGTCGTCGCGGGCGTATTCCAAACCATCTTTAGCGGCGCGAAGCCCCTGATGGATGGCCTGCAGGCGTGGATTGAACACGGCAGCGCATGGCTGGGAAACGCGTTGCCCGAGGGGATCTTTCGCTCCATGCTGGTCGAGGGTGTCGGACACGGAGTCGGCTCCGTAGTCGTATTCCTTCCCCAGATCCTGCTGCTTTTTCTCTTTATCGGGATTCTCGAAGATTCCGGCTACCTCGCCCGCGCGGCCCTTATCGCCGACCGCACCATGGCGAAGTTCGGGCTGCAAGGAAAATCTTTTATCCCGCTGCTCTCCGCTTACGCCTGCGCGGTTCCGGCCATCATGGCCACCCGTACTATCGAGAGCAAGCGCGACCGCCTGGCTACCATCCTGATCGCTCCTTTGATGACCTGCTCGGCGCGTCTGCTGCCCTATACGCTGATCATCGGCGCCTTTATCCCCGAGCGCCCTTTGCTGGGAAAGCTGTTCGGAACACAAGCAGCCGCGATGCTCGGCCTGTACGTGCTGGGCTTCGTGGCCGCTATCGTGACCGCGCGTCTGTTGAAGTCGTCCATCTTGAAAAGCGAGCGCACTCCCTTCATGCTGGAAATGCCGCCCTATCGCATGCCCACGCTGCGATCACTCGGGCTGCGCTTGCTGGACCGCTCAAAAGTCTTCCTGCGCCGCGCCGGTACGGTGATCCTGGCCGTCACCCTGGTCCTGTGGGTGCTGCTGCATCTGCCGCTCCAGAATGGCAAGCCGCCCGAAATTGAACACAGCTTCGCCGGCATGATCGGCCACACCGTGGAACCCGTTATTAAGCCGCTCGGCTTTAATTGGAAGATCGGTATCGGCCTGATCAGTTCCCTGGCCGCGCGCGAAGTGATTGTCGGCACGCTCGGAACGATCTACGGCGTAGAGGATACTGGCGCCCAGTCCATGGGCCTCCGGCAAAGACTGCAAAGCGAGCTGACTCTGGGCGGCGCCGTAGCATTGTTGATTTTCTTCGCCTTCGCCATGCAATGCATGTCCACTATCGCTGTCGTCCGCCGTGAAACCGGAGGTTGGAAGTGGCCGGCTCTCCAGTTCGCTTACATGACTTTCCTGGCGTATCTCGGAGCGCTCATCACCAATCAAGTGGTGCGCTCGGGCTTCTTTACCTAGCCTGATTCCGACGCTTGTCTTCCAGCATCCAATCCTCTGTTAGCATGGGAATTTCATGCAAAATGTGATCATCGTCGGCTCGGGCTGCGCGGGTAATACCGCCGCCATCTATGCTGCCCGTGCCAATCTGAAACCGCTCGTCGTCGCTGGTCACGAGCCCGGCGGCCAGCTCTCACTCACCACGCTGGTCGAAAATTTCCCCGGGTTTCCCGAGGGTATCGACGGCCCCCTGCTGGTGGAGAACATCAAGAAACAGGCTGAGCACTTCGGCGCCGAATACCTGCATGGAACGGTGGTCGCGGCCGACCTGTCCTGTCGTCCGTTTCGCCTCAAGGTCGACAGCGAGTGGCATGAAGCCCGCACCTTGATCATCGCCTCCGGCGCGTCGGCGCGCTGGCTCAATCTGCCCAATGAGCAGAAGCTGATCGGTCACGGCGTCAGCTCCTGCGCCACCTGCGACGGCTTCTTCTACCGCGGCAAGAAGATCATGGTAGTGGGTGGCGGCGATTCCGCCATGGAAGAGGCCAACTTCCTCACCCGCTTCGGCCAGGAAGTCACGCTGGTGCACCGGCGCGAGGCCTTCCGGTCGTCCAAGATCATGCTGGAGCGCGCCCGCAGCAACCCCAAGATCAACTTCCTGACCAATACCGTCATCGAGGATATCTTTGACGCCAGCCAGAATATCGTGACTTCTGTGAAGCTGCGCAACATCGTCACCGGCGAAAGCTGGGTGCGCGACGTAGACGGCTTCTTTGTCGCCATCGGGCACATTCCGAATACCGCTCCGTTCGTCGGGCAAATCGAGCTCGACCCGGATGGTTACATCCTCTCCAAAGGCGGCGCACGCACCAGCGTCACCGGGGTCTTTCACGCCGGCGATGTCCAGGACCGCAGCTACCGGCAGGCCATTACCGCCTCCGGGGCCGGCTGCATGGCGGCCATCGAAGTCGAACGCTTTCTTGAAGCTGAAGGCCATTGAGCTTAAATTCTCCCCACTCTCTCAACTAAACTCTTCCCGCTCCGGTCGATGAGAACAGTGAGAACGTGTCCAGCGCCATCTTCGCGCGCTGAATATACGACCGTTGTCAAGTCAGGTGGCAATTATGGCGAACCGTTTCCGGTCCCTGAAGCTTTGGATGACGCTCGGCGCGTCCGCTTCCCTTTATGCGTTCCAGGGGGCGCCGGACCCACCTCAGGCACCGGAGAAATCGCTGTTTGAGGAATTGCCGGTAGTCGAGGCGGCGGCTTTACACGCGCAGTCGCTCGAGGAAGCTCCCGCCAGCGTCACCGTGATTACCGCCAGCGACATCCGCAAATACGGTTACCGGACCCTGGGTGAGGCCCTGGCCAGCGTGCGCGGAGTATATGTCACCTACGATCGCGTTTATCACTATGTAGGCGTCGCCGGTTTTTCGATCCCCGGTGACTACAACACCCGCTTCCTGGTCATGCTGAACGGCCACCCGCTCACCGACAATATCTATAATTCCAATGGCTTCTTCGGTGAGGATTTCGGGTTGGACATGGATCTGGTGGAGCGCATCGAATTCATCCGTGGTCCCTCGTCGGCGCTGTACGGCAGCAACGGCATCCTCGCCAACGTCAACATCGTCACCAAATCTCCGGTGGACATGGACCGCTTCCGGGTCAGCACCGAGACCGGCGGTTTCGGAGAAAACAAAGTCATAATGTCGACTTCCCAGTACCTGGGCAAGGGCGCGAACCTGTTGCTCTCCGGCTCCTTCTTCGACAACCTCGGGCAGGATCTGTATTTCCCGGAGTTCGATTCGCCCCAGACCAACAATGGCCGCTCTACCGGGATGGATGGGGAAACGGGCTACCACACCTTCGCCAATCTGGTCTGGAAAGATTGGAGCATCACAGCCTACTTTAACGACCGGAAAAAGATCCCACCCGTGGCCTGGAGCAACAGTGTATTTGACGACAGTGGAAGCCGCACGCGCGACAGCCGGAATTTTGTCGCGGCCACTTATACCCATGTAATGGGCGACAACCGCGAGTTGCGCTGGCAGCTCTATTACGACAATTACCGTTATGACGACCGTTTCGACTATTCCAATTCCAACTATTCCAATTCCAATGGTGGCTTGAACGATATCCGCACTCGAAATCGGGGCGATTGGATTGGCTCTGAACTCACCTATCGCTTCCCCATCCCTCACGTCGGCGACCTCACGCTCGGAACACAATTCGATTTCGAGCTACGCAATCTTCAGGAGGGCATTCAGGCCGCTCCGGTCTACAACGTTTTCACCGACATCAGTCAGCCGGACCGCTCCTACGCCATGTTTGCGCAGCAGGAGTGGAATTTGTCGCCTCGCTGGAAAGCTTACATCGGGCTACGTTTCGACGATTCCGCAAACTTCGGTCATTTCATTTCGCCGCGCCTGGCGCTGGTATACCAGCAATCGCCCAAAATGATCTACAAGTTCATATACGGCCGTCCTTACCGCAACCCCAGTACATTCGAGCGCTACTACGACGATGAAGGATATTCGCAAATGGCGAATCCCGGTTTGCAGAGGGAAACCGCCAATACCTTCGAGGTGTCGGCGGAGCGCAAGCTGCGGCATGATCTCAGCCTGCTCATCGACGTTTATCAGTACCGCATCGATCGCATGATCAGCGCCATCACTCTGGCTAATAACGTCCAGCAGTACGTCAACGGCGACCAGGACCA
>DATHOT010000248.1:0-41326 GCA_035484655.1 Bryobacteraceae bacterium
GTGTTTACCGCGAAAGGCGAACAGCGAACCTCCGCGAGTCAGGTCGTATGGCACTAGCCCGGGCTGCAGAGTTGGATTGGCAGTATAGGTTGGATTCAGAGTCGCGCATTGTTCCGGGTTAGTCACGCCCGGGAGCAGCAGTTCGTTACCGCTCGGATCAAGACACACTGGATTGTATTGCGGGTCGGTAACACCGAATTGGAACTTCTCGTCCAGGCGCGTCTGCTGAAGCTGCGTCCCGAATTTCACATCATGTTTGCCGAAGGTGGCCGCGATATCGGCTTTGACGCCATAGTTGGTCAGGAAGCGGTTTTGCGAAACGGTAATCGGCGTATCGGCGAAAGGATCGCGGCTGGGATAGTAATTCAACTCATCGCGCCGTGCGAAGGCGTTCACGGTCATAAGGGCGTGGGCGCTGAAAGTATGCTGATAGCTGGGAGCGATATTCCAGGTGAGCACGCGCTGGCGCTGATCCTGCGACAGTTGATCGTAGCTGTTGGGAACCTGAAACCAGTTCCGCGCGAGGAACAGATCGATGTGATAAGCGTCCTTCGGCCCAGGCTGCCAGTCGAAGCGGTCGAAAATCGATCCGTTGTTTCCGATGTCATGGATCGGCAGTTCTTCGGGCGTGTCCAGAAAGTGACCGGAGCGGGTTCCGTTCAGGAAAATAAAATTCCCGTATTTCGGGCTGCCGAATCCCAAGGAGACGCTGCCGCCCCAGGTTCCAAAGGAACCCCAGTCGGTAGTGATCGCACCGGTGGGCTTGGTGGATCCGAGGCCAGACCGCGTGGTGGCGTTCACGATCAGACTGGATTTGTCGCCATACTGCGCATCGGGCGAGCCTGTGATCAGCTCCATGGATTGCAGGGCCGACGCCGGGATCTGGGTGGAAAAGAGCTTGCTCTGTTGATCGCTGATGGGCTGGCCGTCGATGACGAAACTGGTCTGCGAATGGTCGCCCAGCGGATGAAAGAAGCCGTTCGCGTCGGCCGCTACCGCGCCTGTGCTAAAGGTGATGGCCTGGCTCAAACTTCCTGCCGGGTCGAACATAGGGAGCTTGAGGAAAGCGTTGCGGTCGACATCCTGGTGGGCGGAGGGATCGGTCTCCACCTGCGCGCTGGAGGCTTCGACGGTGACCGAGGTGGTCTCGGCGGCAACCGCCAGGGGAATGGTGAGGCTGATCGGCACGGCATTTCGAACGTCGACCGTTTGAGCGGCGGCCGTGAAGCCCGGCGCATCCACCGTCAAGCGGTAATTGTTCTGCGGAACGTTATTGAATCGGAAGGCGCCCGAGCTGTCGGTGGCGACCGACTGCATATATCCGGTGACCGAATTTTGCAGGTGAACCATAGCGCCCGAAATGACCGCGCCGGACGGATCCGTTACGGTGCCGAGAACGGTGCCGCTGTTGATGGACTGCGGGAAGGCGGGCAAGGCGCTTAGAAAGCAAGCCAGGCCTAGGATCAATCCTGGCCTTCCAAAACTGTATTTCATCATATGTCTCCATGTACCAAGACGCTGCCTCAGAAAAATCCAGTCACGGACGGGTGGTCAGCTAGCGCTGCCTATCGGCCGATCAGGACAAAACAAAGACTTAGGAATGGAGACCAGGGGGGGCGCGGGAAAGATGCAGCGAAGAAACGAATTCGCCCTGCGCGGGAGGAGCATCCTGCGCTTTATGCCAGCACCGAACGTCGGGCAATACTAAAGTCACGCAGGTCACAGCCTGTGTGGCCGATAAGTGGCCGGCGTGACAGACGCCGCAACAATCGGTGTGGGAAGGTCCGTCGTGATGATGAACCTGTTCGGTAATGGCGGAAGCGGTTTGAAGACCGGCGAAGAAGGTCAGCAGGAGCAATATGAAAATTGCCCGTGCCAGTTGCCGCCGCGCGATATTGGCGCCCACCATTAATTGAATGTTAACACTATTGAATGTTAACGGCGTGGCGCGGGTTTCCGCTTCCCGATATAATTCTCGACGAGCCAGGAGGCTTAGAAACTATGAGCAAACGCATTGCGTTTTGTGCGGATGGTACCTGGGATAGCGCGGACAAACATACCAACGTCTACAAGCTCTATAAGGCGCTGCCAGTGAGCGCCGATCAAATGCCGTTCTATGACGATGGAGTGGGCGCGGACGGAAATCCGGTTTGGAAACTGCTGGGGGGCGCCTTTGGGACGGGCCTATGGCAGAAAATCAAGGACGGCTATACGAAAATCGCTCAGGTGTATGAAGCGGGCGATCCGCTATTTTTGTTTGGCTTCAGCCGGGGCGCTTACACGGCTCGCAGCCTGGCTGGGATGATAGCAACCTGCGGTCTGCCCACCAAGAATTTCACCGACGATCTGGTGAATACGGCCTTCAACGCCTATCGCGACAAGACCAACCGGCAAGCATTGTTGCAGACCCTGGCCGGCTGTAACATGTATCCGGCGCAGATCACGATGGTGGGAGTATGGGACACGGTTGGATCACTGGGAATCCCGTCGGCCATCGGGGCGGTAGATCCGATTGTCTATGGCTTTCTGGATACCGGGCTCAGTCCCGCGGTGCTCAACGCTTTTCACGCGCTGGCGATCGATGAAAAGCGGGCCGAATTTCCTCCTACTTTATGGACCTCGGCGGCGGCGGAAGGCCAGACGCTGGAGCAAGTGTGGTTCTGCGGGGTGCATAGTGACGTAGGAGGCGGCGAGCCGGACGATCTTCCGGGTACGACCGCGCTTTCAGATATCACGCTGGCCTGGATGATGAGCAAGGCCAGCGCTCTCGGGCTGCAGATCGATGCCGCTGTTCAGAAGCAATACACTATTCCCCTGGATGCCAAGTATTCGCTCGATACACTACATACTTCGTGGAACGTTCTGTGCGGGTTCCCGCGGGTACGGTCACTCAATAGGAATGCAGTAATTTCCAACAGCGTGCTGCTGCGGTGCCAGCACGATAGTTCTTATCGGCCAGCGAACTTGACGTTCGACAACGGAGTTCTGGCGGCGGGATACGGAATGGAAGCGATTGTGGGCCAGCCGGAAATGGTGCAGGCTGCTGGAAAGTAAGCTGAAAGCTGGATGCGCCTGGACGAATCGCTACTGCAACACCAGAGGCTGCTGCAGCACAGTGCGGACACTGGCGGGCAACTTGTCGGAATTCGCCAGAAGCAAGGTCACCTGCCACATCTGGTCGGTGGATAGCGAGCCGGTGAATCCGGGCATTCCGGTGAGCCGGATGCCGTTAGCGACTTTCCAGTAGGTTTCACCGGCCGGATCGTCGCTCACGCCTTTGCCCTTTAAAAGCTGCGGCGGTTTCGGAAATTCGCCTTTGCCAATGGCCGTCTCATCCTGCCCGGGCAGACCATGACAAATCGCGCAGTTGGCGCGATAGACGCGCGCACCGGCGGCATAAACTTCGTCGGACGGCTGAAAGGGCGAAGATTTCGGCGCTTCGTTGCGGACGCGAGCGTTCAATGCGATGCCGGTTATCAGTTTTTCAAACGGCAGCGGCGCGGACGCGGTTGCCACCGGCGCCAAGCCCAGCGAAACGAAAGCAAAGCCTCCCACCGCGAGCAACACCAGCGCGGCAATGAATCCGAGTATAAATTGCTTCACGCTTCAGCGTAGCTCTTCCATGGCCTCGTCGAGTGCTTCCTTGGGCGGCCGAACTCGCGACTGAGGCAGGGTCGCCAGCGGAGCGTCGTCGATGCTCAGCATGTCTAGGAAATTGGGCTTTGTGGTGTCGACGTAGTACACGCCGGTCAAAATCTCGCCGTTCTTATTGGCTTCCTCGATCATTTTGAGCGCGTCGAACTTGCTGGTTGGATCGTACTCGCGGCCCAGTTTCTTGATCCGAAGCCTGGAACCGTCATGCATCTCCACTTCCTTCACTTCGCCCTCGGCGATCTCGGCGGAGATGTCTTCGTAAAACGGCACGAAGTCGACCTCGTTCAACATTTCTTCGTGATCTTTGACATAGCTGTAGCTCTTAGTGGAACCTTCGTGGTCGTTGAAGGTGGTACAAGGCGAGATGACGTCGATCACCGAGAGGCCGTTGTGCGTGATGGCGGCTTTCAAGATGGCCTGTAGCTGTTTCTTGTCGCCGGAGAAGGATCGGGCCACGAAGGTAGCGCCCCATTCGAGCGCGAGCGCGCAACAATCGAAGGGCGGAAGTTCGTTTAGGACGCCGGTCTTGAGCTTCGACCCCAGGTCGGCGGTGGCCGAAAACTGTCCTTTGGTCAACCCGTAAACGCCGTTGTCCTCGATGATATAAACGAACGGCAGATTGCGGCGCAGCAGATGCATGAACTGGCCGAGGCCGATGGAGGCCGTGTCGCCGTCTCCGGTAACGCCGATGCCGAGCAGCGTTCGGTTGCCCAGCAGCGCCCCGGTCGCAAGCGACGGCATCCTGCCGTGCACGCCGTTGAAGCCGTGCGAGAGTCCCAGAAAATAGGCGGGAGTCTTGGAAGAGCAGCCGATGCCGGAGAGTTTGGCGACGCTCCAGGGCTGGATACCCAGCTCATAGAAGCATTCGACAATCCGTTCGGAAACGGCGTTGTGGCCGCATCCGGCGCAAAGCGTAGTCTTCGAGCCCTTGTAACTGATGACTTCCAGACCAACGCGGTTGACCTTTTTGGGCGGCGGCGTAACGGTGGTGCTCATAGGCTCTCCTGACGGGTCTTTTCTTGACTTAGGACGTTGTCGGTGATGGTACGCGCATCCAGCGGCAAGCCGCCGAAGTAGCGTACGCTCTTCAACTTAGCGGTCTCGGCGGGGTCGAACTCCATGCGCATCAGGCTTAGCAGCTGGGCGTCGCGATTCTGCTCCACGACGTAAACCCGCTCGTGGCGCTGGATAAAATCGTGCAATTCCTGCGTAAAAGGGTACGCTTTTAAGCGAATATAGCTCGTTTCGAGGCCATATTCGGCACGCAATTGATCGCGGCTCTCTTCCACCGCATAGTGTGAGGTGCCAAAGGCGACAAAGCCGGCTTGCGCATTGGGCTTGAGGCTTATCACTGGCTTGGGCACGTGCAAGCGCAGGGTCTCGAACTTACGCGCCAGGCGGTCCATGTTGTTGACGTAGTCGTCTTCCCGCTCGGTGTACTGGGCTTTTTCGTTGTGACCGCTGCCGCGCGTGAAAAAAGCCGCGTTGGGATGATTGGTCCCCGGCAGGGTACGATAGCCGACGCCGTCGCCGTCCACGTCTTTGTAGCGCGCGAAGCCACCCAGCCGCTCCAGGTCCTCGGCGGTAAGAACCTTGCCGCGACGAATGGGCTCCTTGGGATACTCGAACGGATCGGCCATCCAGTTGTTCATTCCGAGATCGAGGTCGGTCATCACGAAGACGGGGGTTTGGAACTGCTCCGCCAGGTCGAAGGCGATGCCGGCCATTTGAAAGCACTCTTCCGGGGACGAAGGGAACAGCAGCGGATGTTTGGTGTCGCCGTGCGAGAGCAGCGCGGTAGAAAGGATGTCGCCCTGCGCGGTGCGGGTAGGAAGGCCGGTAGAGGGCCCGACGCGCTCGACGTCGAAGATCACGGCGGGAATTTCAGCATAATAACCGAGCCCGACGAACTCCGCCATCAGGCTGATGCCAGGTCCGGCGGTGGATGTCATGGCGCGAGCGCCCGCCCAGGCAGCGCCCATCACCATCCCGATGGCTGACAGCTCGTCTTCGGCCTGCACCACGGCGTAGGTCGCTTTGCCGGTCTCCTTGTCGACGCGAAAGCGCTTGAGGTAGCCGATCATAAATTCGACCAGTGATGAGGACGGGGTGATGGGATACCAGGTCACTACCGTGGCGCCGGCGAAAACGCAGCCTAGAGCCGCAGCGGCATTGCCTTCGATGATAATCTTACCGGCGGTCTTGTTCATCCGCTCGACGCGGTAAGGATCGGTTTTAGTGAAAGTCTTCGACGCGTAGTCGTAGCCGGCCTGGCAAGCGCCCCAGTTCAATTCCGCGGCCTTGGCCTTGCGCTTTCCGAACTGCTTGAACAGCGCTTTGTGGACCTCTTCCATTTCGATGGACAGGAGCCAGGCGACGACGCCATCGTAGATCATGTTGCGCACCAGCTTGCGCAGCTTCGCCTCCGGGCAAACCGGGCCGACCAGCTTGTCGTAGGGGACGGGGTAAAAATGCAGATCGGAGCGGAGCGCGTTCAGCTTGAGCGGTTCGTCATAGACCACGGCGGCGCCAGCGTCGAGCTTCATGACATCTTCGCGGGCGGTCTCCGGGTTCATGGCGACCAGGAAATCGATCTCCTTCTTGCGGCCGGTGTAGCCATGCTTGCTGGCTCGGATGGTGAACCAGGTGGGAAGCCCTTGGATGTTGGACGGGAACATATTCTTTCCCGAAACCGGGATGCCCATCTGGAAGATGGAGCGCATCAGAACATTGTTCGCGGTCTGGCTGCCGGAACCGTTGACGGTTGCGACCTGAATGCTGAAATCGTTAATGACAGGTTGTGGGAGCTCGCCTGACGGGGGCGAGACAGGGGAAACCTCAATAGTAGACATCTATTTGGTTATGTCCTTCTCAAAACGCTACGAAAACTATGTGGAGCAGTATGTCTTGAGGATACACGATAATACTCCCGCGAGGCTGCGGAGATGGGTTTGGCGGGTGTTTATTGGGACCAAGGAGGGACGATGCCAGTCATTCGGGCATAGGCCACCAGTTGACCCATGTGCTCGTTGGCGTGCACGATGATCCGCAAATACATGCCGTCCACGTCGGCTTCAACACCTTGAATCTTGACTTTGCGCCGTAGCGGGAGACGTGGCGCGTTCAATCCTCGATCTTTTCGAGTATCTGTTTCAGGTCGGCGGCCGGAATGACCGGGACTTGCACGCGGGCGGTGCCGCCTTCGGGAGCGTCGACAGTCTCGCAATGGCTTTCGAGCGCGCTGCTCAAGGCATGATTTTCCATCAGTATCCCAGGTTGGGCGGTCGCGAAGGCGCAGGCATGGTATTTGCCTGGAGGGACATTCAGGGTGGTGGTTAAGTTCTGCGCATTTAGTGAAGAGATTTGCCTGAAATCCGGATTACCGTTGGCAGCCCAAAGCATGACCGCGATTTGCCCGGCGCCCTCCGTCGAAGCCGACAGTGTAGCCTCTATCTTGGCAAATTTCGTGCCAACCAGGATCTGCAACTGGCTAGGGGACGATCCGATTTCAACATCCCAGGGGTTGGCTTCCTGACCGCCCTGCTGGACCGACTTGATGTAACCCTGGACGCCGCCCAGAAATAGCCGCCAACGCCCTGGCGTGACGGAACTGATGACGAATGTTCCATCGGTCTGCAACTTGCTTTGCGGGGGCCTCTGCATCAACTGACGGCCGTCTATCGGGCTCATACCAATTTCCCCGCTGGTCATGGGCAGGTTCGTATCGCCTTCGATCGAGATAGTCCCGCTGACCGTGGGCGCCGGCGCCAAGGTCAACTCGATGGGATCGAGCGGCGCGTCGCCAACCTCGACCGAAGTTTTCGCGAAGAAGGATTGTCCCCCTTCCGCTGTAGCGGCAACGAGATCATACGATCCCGGAAGGACGTTTTGGATCCGGAATTCGCCTGTGGCTGCATTGACCCGCTGTCCCTGGGTCCGGAACTCCCGTGTCAGGGGATCTTTAGGAGCTAAGTTGAGTTGGATAATGCCTGCGGACGCGGGGCCGACGTGCCCACGGATGACGATGCCACGAGCGGGAGTCATTTTGAAATCGATGCCTGAGATGTCTGCTCCGGGCGCGGCTTGCACCTTGGCCGCGCTCAGCGGGTCGGCGGCGCCTGGATAGAAGAGCGGCTCGTAAGTGAGCCTCGGGACGTCCATGATGGCGTCCCGGCGGACGAAGGCGTGCGGCAGGGGTATGGTCTTAAAACAGCGCGCCTGAACGTAATACTTGCCGCGGGGAAGGTTGGAAATCCGGTACTCGCCCTTTTCGTCGCTTTGAGAATTGCCACTCTGCTGCAGGGTCCGGCCCACGCCCGTATCGCGAAGCTGCATGGCAGTGGCGTTACATCCGGACATGGGGCTGCCGTCCTCATCGACGATGCGCCCGCGCACGGATGCACCCGGAGTAAGCGATACCGTGATATCCTGCTTCTGCTCGTCAGCGGCCAATGAGATGGAAACCTGCCGACTTCCGTCTAGCGAATCCTGCGACGCAGGGTATTTCTCGCTCTGTACGAAGATGTTGTACTGGCCCGCGGCCAACTGCCGGAATGCAAAATGGCCGGAGGCATCCGTGACGGCGCTAAGACCAGCCCCGCCGTTCAGCATAACGGTCGCCTTCTTCACAGGTTCATGGGTGACGGCATCGAGCACGGATCCTTCGATGGAGGCTTTTCCGGTCTGATTCTGGGGCGGAAGCGGCGGCCGCTGCGCCGGGTAGAATTGCACCTGAGCTATCAGGCTGATCCATAGAAACGGAACGAATCGTATGGTCAGCTTCATGGTTGCGCTCCCGCTGACCGCGCGGGTGGAATCAGGGACAGCTTTTGCGGGTCGTTTGGCCCTTCCCGCAAAGTGACCGGGACGCCATACCGCTCGAATGGCTTGAGAAAATCCGGGTCTTGAATCGACTGCTGGTCGAGATCCTGGAAGGCAAACAGCCGGTGCTCTCCCGGCCGTGCGCGGTCGATCTCAAAATGTCCCTTTTCGTCGGTGGTTACCGTGCGATAGAAACCAATCATGTGCCGGAGCTTGGCTTCGGGCGCCAACAGGACAACGGCGCGGGTAGGTTGATCGCCCTGGAATACGTCTCCCTCCAGCTTAGCGGCATGAGTGCTGAAGACAATTTTCAGCGCCTCTGAGGTGGAGGGCCGGATGGTCATGTCTTCGGCCAGCACATCCTGATCGCCGAGGCGCATGGACTTTATGTAGCCTGTGGACGGAATCGGTCCGGCGTTGATGTCCCAGATGCCCGGCGGGACGCCGGCGATCTTAAAGCTGCCGTCCTTGTTTACATTAGCCCGCAGCGGCGGCCCATTCCCCCGAATATCGTCACCGGAAACCAGACTGACAAAAGAGGCGACATACTTGCCTGCGTCCGGTCCTTCGACCGATACGGTGCCGGTGAGATCGATACTGGCTTCGATGGGGATAGCGATGTCGTGAAGCGGCTGCGACCCGAGGTTGATCGTTTGCACGCCGCGATATAGTTTGTCATCAATAGTCGCCTGAGCCACCAGAACATACAAGCCAGGCGCTAGTTGGGGACTGCCAAAATTGTAGTCAGGCGTGGAGACCCCGACGCCCGTACGCATCCCGTTGCCTATATCCTGCCTCCCAATGGTTACGGAGGCTCCTTTCACAGAGCCCGCGCCCGGCGGCACGATAATCTTTCCCTGGATCGACACGGCCGGCAGCGCCCGCAGCCGAAAATCGATGGAAGAGATCTCCTGCCCGGGTTGTACCGCAATAAGCGTCGCTGATTCAGCACGGTCGGCGCCTGGATAGTATTGAGTGCCGTAGGAATATTGTTGTTGAGGTTCTCCGGCGGCCGCTTCAGGATGTATTTTGACGGCCGGGCGATTCATACTGTTCACAGCGACGGCGTATTGCCCTCCGACGAGTCCAGTCACACGATAGTGACCGTTCGAATCCGTCATGCTTACGGGTCCGGCTACGAGCTTTCGTTTGCCGCGCCGAAACTCCGGCCTCATAACGTGTACCTGGACGCCAGAGAGAGGGTCGCCGTCTTCATCCAGGACGACGCCGCTGATGGAGCTGATCAATTTTACGTGGAGGATTAAGCCATTTCGAGACTCGCCGGCGGCAAGTTGGATGGTCTCCGGCGGTCGATTCGGGTTTCCAGCGCCGTTATAAGCGGCGGGCTGGTAGCCGTCCTTGGTCACTCGCAACTGATAGCGGCCCGCCGGCAGATAACCGAAGGAAAAGCGGCCATTGCCGTCGGTCCAAGCGACGGCGTCCTGTGGTTGGGCTTCGACGGTGGACAGCGTCACAACCGCGCGGCGGAGGGGCGAGTTTTCGGCGGCATCCAGGACGGTTCCCGTTATGAAACCGGATGCGGCAGCGGGCGGCGATGTCTGCGCGAACGCGCCGATCGCCAATGAGCATGACAGCCCGACGGATGCACGGAACGCCCGAAATCGCATAACGGTCAAGTCCGCGAGATACACTGATTGTAAGCTATCGACGAGTGAAACATTATGAATATTCGTAAAACCACAGTTCTTTGGCTATTTGTTATCGGCCTGCTGTTGCCCGCGCTCACCTGGCCAGCCGAAATCAACGACCCGGATATCGCCAAGAAACTGGATGGCTTCGACGCCTACATGTCGAAGGTGCTGAAGGACTGGAACACGGCGGGCATCGGAGTGGGCGTAGTGGTGAACGACAAGCTGGTCTTTGCGAAAGGCTACGGCTACCGGGATTACGAAAAGAAGCTGCCATTTACGTCCGCTACCGTTTGCCCGATAGCGTCCAATACGAAGCTGTTTACCGCGGTTGCGGCGGGAATGCTGGTGGAGGATGGAAAGCTCACCTGGGACAAGCCGATCCGCGATTCGGTCCCGACCATTCGGTTCTATAACGATCAGCTCAATAACACGGTCACGCTGCGCGACATGCTTTCGCACCGCACCGGAGTGACTCGGCACGATACGATCTGGTATAAGTCCGACTTCACGCGCAAGGAACTTTTCGACCGGCTGAAATATCTCGAGCCGCAGGAACCGATGCGGGAAGCCTTCCTTTATAACAACCTGATGTTCGCGGCGGCGGGGTACATGATCGAGCTGCAGTCGGGCAAACGCTGGGAGGATTTCGTGCGGGAGAAAATCCTGAACCCGCTGGACATGAAGTCCACCGGCTATTCGATTTCGGACATGACGCACCAGCCCGATTTCGGCGTGCCCTTCACGGAAAAGCGCGACTCTTTCGAACTTTACAAGATCCCTTATTACGAGGATATCGAAGGCGTGGCGCCGTGCGGGGCGATTGCGTCTAATATCGACGACATCTCGCACTGGCTAATCGCTCTGATGAACGAAGGGAAATACAAAGGACGCCCGGTGCTGCCGGCCGCGGTGCTGAAGGCGACGCTCGATCCCGCCATCGCGCTGCCCAACACGCTGACAGAGTCGCTGGGGTATTGGGAAATTTTGAACTCGGCGTACGGGATGGGACGCCAGACGGCCTCCTATCGCGGGCATCTGCTCACATTTCACGGCGGCGATCTTCCCGGATTCCATTCGCAAGTTTCGTTCATGCCGCGCGAGCACTTCGGCGTGATTGTTTTAGTTATTGGCGACCACGCGGCGCCGCTGTACAACGTGGTCAGTTACAACGTCTACGAGCGGCTGCTCGGAATGGATCAGACGCCCTGGAGCGAACGCCGGCTGGCTATGCGGCTGAAATCGAAGGAAGCGGGCAAGCAGGCACGTGCGAAGGCGGGCGAGGATCGGGTGCCGAATACGAAGCCTTCACACGCGCTGGCGGACTATGTGGCCGATTATGAGAACGCGGCTTATGGCGTCATGAAAATCGGGTTGAAGGACAATCAGCTCCAGTTCGACTTTCACAAGATGAAGATGCCGATGACGCAGTTCCACTACGATCGCTTCGACACGCCGGATGACGAGCGGGACGGCAAGTGGTCGGTGAACTTTCGCACCAATCCGCAGGGCGACGTCGATCAAGCGGTGATGTCGCTGGACGAGGCGGAAGCGGTTTTCACGCGCAAGCCTGAGGCACTCGACGCCACGCTGCTCACGCAACTGGCCGGCACGTACGAGATGCCGAGCGGCATGAAGGCGCAGATAACTTTTATCGAGAATAGTGGGCTATCGCTAGTGCTGCCCGGATCGCCGCCTTATTCGCTGACCCACACCAAAGGGATGAGGTTTCGCATCCCGCAGTTCTCCGATCTGGTGTTTGAATTCGTGATGGAGAACGGGCAGGTAAAGGCGTTGAAAGAGAAGGATCCGTCCGGCGAGTTTTCTTACCCGAAGAGGTAAAACGAAATGCTGCGACGTTTGGCCGCTGCTGCCGTGGCGCTCACGGCCGCCGGCTCAGGAATTGCCGAGGATAAGGCTGCGCGATTTCCCGAGAATCCGTTGATCACCGTCGCAACTTCGAAATCGCTCGGCGATAACGTCAACGGGCCGTCCGTTATTCAAGTTCCAGCCTGGGTTCCCCATCCTTTGGGGCGTTACTACATGTATTTCGCCCATCACAAGGGCAGCTACATTCGCATGGCTTACGCGGATTCCCTGCACGGTCCTTGGAAGATTTACGAGCCGGGAATTCTGCACGTGCGGGATACGATCTTTTACCGGCCGCAGCCGGATCCACCGGACGCTCCCCTTTCGCTCTACACTCACGTGGCATCTCCTGAGATCTACATCGAGGAAGCGAGTCGACAATTGATCCTGTACGTCCACGGCTTGTGGACCGATGGACATGCCTGGCCCAGCGACGCCCGCGAAAGGGACAAGTGGTTTCGCGCCAATGGCTACGCGCAGTTCACGCAGACCGCGGTTTCAAGCGACGGGCTTCACTTTCAGCCCCGGCCCGGTATCAGCGCGAAGACTTCCTACTTGCGCATCTTTCGTTGGAAGGGAGATTACTACGGAATGGGCCGCCTGGGGCTGCTTGGGAAATCGAAGGATCCGCTGGGGGCGTTCGAATCAGGGCCCAATCCTTTTGACCAGGGACCGTATGCCAAACGCGTCCGGCACGTTGCGGTTCTGGTTCAGGGAAACGCGCTGTATGTCTTCTTTTCAGCCATAGGCGATGCGCCCGAGAGGATCCTGCTGTCGACGATCGCTCTGAATGGCGACTGGCGGGACTGGAGAGCATCCGGGCCCGTAGAAGTACTGGCGCCGCGTGAGAAATACGAATGTATCGATCTCCCGAAAGTCGCATCTCAGGTGGGCGAGTCCGAAGGGCCGGAACGAGCTCTCCGCGATCCCGCACTTTTTGAGGAGAACGGCAAGGCCTTCTTGTTTTATACGATCTGCGGCGAGCAGGGGATCGGGGGGACGGAGATTACAGCGCTGCTCTCCTCAAATAAATGAACACTGCCTTAAGGTAAAATCGTCAACAACCTATGATCGTTCGTGGAGCTGTTCTAATAGCGCTGTGCTTTGCCATGCTTTTGAGCGCGCAGGATCCGTTGCCCGAAGCGCCGGCCAAGAAGACCGTCGAGGACGTTTGCGGCGGCTGTCACGACGTGGACACAGCCATCGGAGAAAGGCATGATAAGGCCGGTTGGCAGGCCGTAATCGCCACCATGGTGAATCGCGGCGCGCGTGCCAGCGATCAGCAGTTCGACGCAATCATCGACTATCTGGCGAAGTACTTCGGTGTGGTGAACGTGAACAAGGCCGCGGCCAAAGAGATCGAAGATGGGCTGGGGATTTCGACGGAGCAATCCGCTGCGATCGTTCGATATCGCACGGCCAACGGGGAGTTCAAGGACTTGGAAGGCCTGAAGAAAGTGCCAGGACTGGATGCGAAACTGCTGGACGATCGGAAGGAACGGATCGTATTCAAGTAATCGGCGTTAAGTAGTCAAGGCCCAGGAGGTAGCGATGAGACTTTGCGGAATCGTCCTGTTGGCGAGCGGCGTCGCTCCGGTGATTTATGGACAAGGCGACTGGCCGGCTTATGGCCACGATGCCAGTGGCCAGCGGTATTCGACGTTGAAACAGATCGACACCAAGAATGTTTCGAAGCTCAAACTGGCGTGGCGGTATGGCATCGATCCAGGGGGCATCGACCTCAATGCAGCCACGCGAGCTCTGACGTCCACCGAGGCCGTGCCCATTATGGTTGGCGGTGTTCTGTACACGCCGACAGTCCATCGCAGCATTGTCGCGCTGGAGCCCGATACCGGAAAGGAAATCTGGAAATACGATTTGGGGAAGGCCGGCGCACCGCTGCGCGGAGTTACTTACTGGGCAGGCGACAAAGAGAATCCGCCTCAGGTACTGGCAGGACTCAGCGACGGAACACTGATCGCACTCAATGCAAAAACAGGCAGGCTGGTGCCGGGATTCGGCTCGGAAGGGACGCTGGACTTGCGGCCGGGAGTCGCCGACAAATTTCCCAACATGCCTTATCACATGAGTTCGCCCGGCGTCATTTTCAAGAACCTGATTATCACCGGAGCGCAGGGCCAGGAAGAGAATCCCGACGGGCCAGCCATGGATGTGCGCGCGTGGGATCTCCGCAGCGGCAAGCTGGGCTGGACCTTCCACACCCTCCCGCATCCGGGCGAACCCGGGTACGGCACGTGGCCAGAGAACAACTGGGTAAGCGCTGGATCGCCCGCCAATTGGGGCGCGGCGACGATGGATGCCGAACGCGGCTTGATTTTTCTGCCGGTCGGCCAGCCGGCCTCACAATATTACGGTGGAGCGCGGCATGGTCAGAATCTTTACTCTTCTTCGATTGTTGCGCTGGACGCCAACACCGGGAAGATGCGCTGGTATTTTCAGCTCACGCATCACGATATGTGGGATTACGATGCGGAAGCCGCGCCGGCGATGATGGACGTGGTTCGCGACGGAAAGAAGATCCCGGTGGTGGTCGCGGTTTCAAAGCCGGGGTTGATGTTTTTCCTGGATCGCGAGACGGGCAAGTCCATTTACCCGGTGGAGGAGCGCGCCGTCCCTCAGAGTGACGTGCCGGGCGAACAGTCGTGGCCCACGCAGCCGTTTCCGCTGAAGCCTCCTCCGCTGGCGCGGATGGGCATGAAGCCCGACGAGATCTTCACTGGCGAACCGGAGCATGAAAAGTACTGCCGTGAATTGGCGGAGAAGATCGGCGGCATCCATAACGAAGGCGCGTACACGCCTTATAGCAGCAAGGAGATCAGGGTGATCTTTCCGGGCCAGCAGGGCGGGCCGAATTATGGCGGCGTCGCGGTGGATCCCGGCCTTGGATATGTATTCGTCAATTCGCGCAATGTAGGAGGTATGGGCCGGCTGGACAAAACCAAGGACGGCGATCAGGTGGCCTACCGGCGCTTCAGCCCGCTCGGCCGCGGAACCTTCTACAGCCGCTTCTGGGATCCGGCCACCGAGCAGCCCTGCCAGCAGCCACCTTGGGCGGAGTTGATGGCCGTCAACGCCAACACCGGGGATATCGCGTGGCGGATACCGCTCGGAACCAGCGATGAAATGGAAGCCAAGGGCGTTCACAATACCGGTTCGTTCGGACAAGGCGGGCCCATTGCGACGGGCGGAGGACTGGTGTTCATCGCGGGCACGATCGACAAACGATTCCGCGCGTTCGATTCGCGAACCGGCCGCGTGCTTTGGGAAACGAAGCTGGATGCCGAAGGGCACACGAATCCGATGACGTATATGGGCCGCAACGGCAAGCAGTATGTGGTGATTGTCAGCTCAGGGGTCAACGCATTCGCGCTGGAGTAGAACTGCGCCGGCCCCTTGCCGCTCTCAATACCAAGCTCGCGGGCTATTGCGCCCCAGGGCAAGCGCCGTGCCCTGTGCCGCTCCATGAACCGGTGAAGTTAGATCCTCCGCCGCCGCGCGGGCCCTGGATCAGCGATTGTTGAACCTGACGGTTCTCCGGGGTACCAGCATGGTCGGTGTGGTGGTAAGCCAAAATCTGCGCCTGGTTATTGCCGGGCCAGAAAGTGTACGCTGCCGCGCTCCACTGCCAGTCGAATTTCAAATTGTTGTCGCTCGACGTGGTGGTATAGGTCAAGGTGGCTTGTCCTCCGCCGGAAATATTGGAGTCCACCGGAAGGGCGTTGCCATCGAAGAAGATTTCGTCGCTCAGATTGCTGGGGTTGACAGTTGTGGTCCAGCGGCCATTCGGCGCGAAAGTGGCATCGAAGGTCGTGGAGGGAGTCGCGGGCGCCGATGGGTTGAAGATAAGGAGCCCGTCCGGAAGCGCATAAGTCTGTCCGTTCAACTGGAACGTGACGCCAGTGAAATTCACTGTAGTGACTGTCGTGGTGGAAACACCGGAAGGCGTCCCGATGTGTGCGTTAATCCAGACCACATTGTTCGGACCTTGTGGATTGAACCTGTTCCACGAGACGGGGCTTCCCCCAATCGCGGTCCCGCTGGGCGGAATTACGCAAGCGGATACCGGGCACTGGAAGATGGTCGATCCTTCCAACTGATATTGCGTCGTGGAGAACGGCGAGAATGTGCCTGTCTCCGCGGAAAATGCGGAGATTATACCTTGCCCCGTGGAATGCCCTCCCTCGTCAGGAACCAGAAACTGTCCTGCAACCGACGCAAGCTGGGCTGGAGTATACGCGAGGATAGCGCCGCTGGTCGAGAAATCAAAGTCTATGTCGCTTCCCGTGCCGTAGCCGCTCACAAAATAGCTGTAACCATCTAGCGAGCAGGATGGATTAGGCGTCCCTACAAAAACAATACCTTCGGGCTCCATGCCAGGGGAGTCCGCCAATTTGGTAATCATGGCACCGCTAGGTGTATTCGGCCTAACGAAGAAGATCGCACCGAAGGGGTTCTGACTTGGGGAAGCGGTCTCTCCGGTTATGTAAAGACATCCGGGGCAGGGGCCGTAGGTCAAAGGGGCCACGGTAGCGCCCTCCAGGAGATAGGGTCCAGAGTTCGTCGGTACGAGATAAGTAAACTGGAGCATCCCGGCGGAGTTGTATCCATTGACCGACCCTTGGAGGGTAACGATCAAATCGAACCCAAACGTTCCGGTCGTGTCAAAGGTGATGCCGGCGTGCTGATTGGGAGCGGGAAGCATGTCGATGAACGGCGTGAGTGAACCATTCTTATAAACAGCCTCGTTGGTGGGATTCGTTATGGATGACCCAGTCGCGTATCTGTCGCCGGCTGTAAATCCGCCTAGCCCAGTCGAAATCGTAAGGTAGTTTTCAGAGCACTGACCCGTCTCTGGTATCAGATCAAGTAGCGTGCTGGTGAATGCACCTGAGCCGAGTGGCCGGTTCATGTTGTAAGTCCCGCGAGTTTGTTTGCCGGCGCAAAACGGCTGAGTGTAGAGCAACTCGTTCGCAGTTGCAGCGATTCCATTCGGCCCGGCGCCGATATTTCCAGCCGATGTCAAAGAGATGATTGTGGGCATTTGTTGGGCTGATGCGGTCACAGCAGCCATGATCGCTGCAAGTGCAAACCGGCAGAATAAGTTAAAGTTCAATCTCATGGGAATCCTCCAGTTCTTGAAACGGAAAGCACGGCAATTCAGCGGGGACTTCAGAAACCTCTAGCAATATGCATCCCTTGTACGAGCATGCATCCCTTGTAATTCGAATTGAACTGAGTAGTGTTCCAGTTGGCGGCCCTGGCAAAATTACCAGTGGTGCCAGCCTCGCGAGGCGCCCTACAGGATATTTGCTTTCATAGTTAAAGGCTTGTTACCCGAACACTCTGTTCCCGTTAGAGTGGAGGACGCGTCGGGATCCCGTGACAACGCGGTGCTTCACCAGGTTCTGAAGCGTCCGCAGTTCGCGGACTAGCTTTCGTCGGTGCAGCACCTGCTCCTGAAGTTTCGCGCAAGGCACTGTCGTCTGGTCGTGGCCTACCGGGCCAACGACCTGTAGGTAGCATCGACGTAGGCCAGTTCCTCGAGCGCGGCTTTGCGTCGCTCCTGTGCCTCACCAACCTGAAAGACGGTGTGCGTCATGTGAGGATCTCCCAAACGGTCAACGCGACTATTAACCGTTATTGCTCGCCATAGAACGCAATATTCGTGAGTTCAGGACCAGCCTGCGTCGAGCCTCCCCGACCTTGGGGCTGGAAGTACGAGCGCAGGTAGTGCTGCTAAGAGCCCGAAATATCCGGTTTACGAGCGGATCAACTTCTTCCGCGCCGCGAGGGCGAGTGCCATCATCAGACCCAAGGCGAACACGGTGTGCGAAGGTTCGGGGACGGTGCTGGGCGGTGCAACTATGTTAGCGCCGGAGACGATTGCCATGTTCGTGGTATCACCGCCAAAGAGCCGTCCGTCGAGGGTGGAGTGATTGATCGAAATAGCGCCATTGACATCCAGAAATGTTCCCGTGGTAACGTTGCCGTTGGTGCTGATTTGCAACGTGTCGCCGCCGCTGAGAGTCGTGTAGTTGCCACTATCGAAATTGAAGAGAACATGATCGGAGGTTATACCCCCCGTCAGCACAACACTGCCGTTGAAGTTGTGACCACCCGTACTGGGGATATTGACGACAACATAATCAGTGCTGGCGCCATGGATCGTAAGGGTGTCGCCTGCATTGAATGGATCTAAAACCGCAGTGAAAACACGATTGCCGTTGCCGTCCAAGGTACCGCTGCTAGCATTAATCGAAGCCCCGTTAGTGATCGTCGCCGCGGTTCCAGTCTCTGTGCTCAAAGCCAGAGAGAGTGCGTTGAGGCCATTGATACCAGTGAGGTCGGTATTCACGTTCCCGTTGCCGTAAGTGGTAGTCCCAGTAATCGTGACACCACCGCCACTGAATTGCGAACTACTCGCCGCGTAGAACTCGATGTTGCCGGTGATGGTGCCAGGGCCGCTGACTGCCATCTTTCCTGTACCGCCAATGCCGATGTTGCCGGTAATCGTTGAATTATTGAAATTCAAAGTATTCCCGCCGTTGCCCTCGTACAAAACGGCAAAGTTGGCGGCGTCCCCGAGCACAAAACCGGCGCGGGCCGCTTGTGGCACTACAATCGCGAGGAGAACTAAAGTAATCCAGGCTACAACGATGGCTCGGCAGTGACGCATTAATCTTCTCACGGTTATAAGGTGATGATAATCGGAGTTTTGCTTCTCCACAAGGCTTAAGCACGGAAAGCCGGTGTGAAAAGTACTGGTACTTTCTTCGCCGCTCGGTACATCCGCATCGCTGATAATTAGGAACGGGTGAAAAACGCCTTTCCGCTATTGACG
Organism: Bryobacteraceae bacterium; assembly: GCA_035484655.1. Classification (GTDB taxonomy): domain Bacteria; phylum Acidobacteriota; class Terriglobia; order Bryobacterales; family Bryobacteraceae; genus Palsa-89. Next base: position 18,856 of record DATHOT010000248.1, read on the forward strand.
GCGCTGATTGTGTTCACAGGCTGCGGACGCAGCCCGAGCTATTATCTCGCCAAGGGCCAGGAGCTATTCGCTAAACAGAATTATAGTGAAGCCGCGCTCAATTATCGGAAGGCGATTCAAAGAGATGCCCGATTCGGCGAGGCATATTATCAACTTGGGCTAACAGAGCTTCATCTGAACAAGGGACGCGAAGCTTACCAGGACCTCTCGCGCGCGGCCGCATTGCTTCCCGGCCGGGACGATGTCAAGGTGATGCTGGCGGATTTCAGCTTTAGCGCTTATATGGCAGACGGAACCCGTCCTGAGGCTCTCTATGACCAGGTGGCAAAAATCGCCGAGCAGTTCCTCGCCAATAATCCCAAGTCGTACGACGGCTTGCGATTGAAGGCTTACCTGGCTGCTTCCGACAAAAAGCTCAAGGATGCCGAAGAGTTCTTCCGCCTAGCGAACGCGGCCAAGCCCATGCAGCCCGATTTGATCCTGGGTTGGACGCGCGTTCTTTTCGAGGATGGCCAGCAGGCTGAAGGCGAGAGGCTCGCGCGCCAACTGATCGAAAACAATAAGAACTACGGGCCGATTTACGACGAGCTGTTTGCGCACTATACATTTCTCAAGGAGTCGGGCGAAGCGGAGGAGATTCTCAAAGCCAAGGTGCGCAACAATCCGACCGACGCTGGAGCTGCGCTCCAATTGGCTTCATTCTATGCCGGAGCGTCGAGGGAAAACGAAATGCAAGCTGTAGTGCAGCGAGTGTTGGACAATCCGGCGGCCTTCCCGCGAGCCCATCTCCAAGTGGGGGAATTTTACGAGAGAATACAGCGCTGGAATGATGCCATTCAGCAATACGAGCAGGGGGCTCAGGCAAATCCAAAAGACAAGACCCTCTGCTTGAAAAAAATCGTGAATGTCTGGCTCGCGCAGGGGAAGGGAGAGAAGGCCCTGACGGCCGTCAGCGAGATTCGCAAGCAAGAGCCTTCTGATGAAGGGGCTCAGGCGGTGCAAGCTTCCTTGCTGCTCGCAAGCGGCAAGCCGGAGTCGGTAAAGGAAGCGGTGTCTGAATTTCAGGGGCTGGTGAAGAGAAGTCCTGAAAATGCGGTCTGGCGATTCAACCTGGGAAGGGCGCTCGCCGCCCAGGGAGACTCAGCGGGCGCGAAGCGCGAATACCTGGAGGCCAGGAAAAAGCCCGGCTTCCTTCCGCCACGGCTGGCGCTGGCCCAGCAAAGCCAAGCTGAGGGAGACTACCAGAGCGCCCTGCGTTACACCAACGAGATTCTGGCTATCGATCCCGACCTGCCCGCCATCCGATTGCTCCGCGCCGTGAGTCTTGTGAGTACGGGCAATGACGCGCAAGCTCACGATGAGCTCAAGAAGCTGGAACAGATCTTTCCAGACGAAGTTCAGTTGCAGACCGCCATGCTCGATTTGAAAGACAAGAAATATAAGGAGGCGGAGGACCGTTTTCAAAAGCTCCTCAAGAAAGACCCTCGTAATACGAGGGCGATAACAGGGCTGGTCCAGGCGGAAGCTGCCCAGAACCAGATCGAGAAGGCTTTGCAGTTTCTACGCGAAGATCTGGAGAAGTCGCCCAGTTCGGAAGTAATTCGTTTATTGCTGGCCGACGTCGAGGTAGCTCTCGGCAGTTTGGTTCCGGCCATTGAGCAATATCAGCGTTTGTTGGTAATGAACCCGCGTTCGGCGCAATACCATTTATCGCTGGGGAGGGCCTATCAGCTAACGGGGAACCTTTCCAAGGCCACCGCGGAGCTTCGGGAAGCGGGCCGGCTGGCGCCGAAAGATCCCGGACCGCCGGCGCTTCTCGCGCACGTGATGATAGCGGGAGGTCAAACGCAAGAGGCCATGTACAGTCTGCGGCACGCCCTTGAATTAAGACCGGGGAATGCCGCGTTAATGAACGATTTGGCTTATCTAATTGTCGATTCGGGCGGTAATCTCGAGGAGGCTTTGGCGCTCGCACAGAAAGCCGTCCGCACGTCGCCGGAAGAGCCCGAGATGGCCGACACGCTAGCCTGGATTTATTTTAAGAAGAACCAGAATGAGAGCGCTCTTCAGATTCTTCGAGGGCTGGTTTCGAAGTACCCGGAGAAGCCCAACTTTCGCTACCACTTCGGGATGGTCCTCCTAAAAACCGGAAATGATGTATCGGCGAAACGGGAGCTCAAGGCCGCGCTTTCGATGAATCCACCCACGGATCTGCGCCGGAATATTGAAACCGAGCTGGCTAAACTTCTCTAGGAGGTTGCTGAAAAAGCCTTTCAAGAGCTCACATTGGCAGGTCGGGGACCTGCTCCACAACTCCAGGTCAATGACTTAGCTCTACACGTGGCGCAGGTCTCCGACCTGCGAGAGACTTTTTCAGCAACCTCCTAGACGGACCGGAGTCGACGTTACTGTGGTCCGCCGCCACCGCTGCTATTGACGCAGACGCTGACGCCCGCCGTGCCGCTCCATGACCCGGTCCAGTTCGACCCTCCGCCGCCTCTGGCGCCACCGGTAACAAAATCTTTGAACGGCCGGCCGCTGCCCGGATCGACACCTTCGGGCGTACCGGCATGATCTGAGTTCGCGTACAAGCAGGTATTGGAATGCGCCGGCTTCACACCGAGCATGTTGTAGTCAGAGCTAAAAACCTTGTAAACGGCCGCGCCCCATTTCCAACCTACGGAGATGCCCGCTGTGTCCGAGGTGAAGGTGCCTTGCCAGCTCACCGGGCCTTGCACCCGGCCATTCGCTAGAGCAAAGCTTGCCGGAACGGGGAAAGCCACTCCGGCGAGAAAAATCTCGTCGCTACCGGCCAGAGGAACTATTGTGGTCCACGTGTTCGTAAGGGTATCGAACGTAGTGGAGGCGCAGGTTGCAATGGGACTGAAGGTAATCTGCGCGTTTGGCACATTGACGGTGTAGGGCTGATCGGCCGTAAAAGTAATGGTCGAAGCTGTGAAAGAGATAGTCGCGCCCGTACTCGGGATTCCGCTGGCGGTGAAGTTGGCGTTGAACCAAATGAAATTGCTCGCCTGGATGGGCGTGCCGTTGAAATTAGAGATGTTGGTCGAAGGGGAGCAGGTGGACTGGGCCGCCGCCGAACTTACGAACAACATTGCGGTGCTGAGGAGCACGATTGCAGAGGATTGTTTCATTATTGTTTGGACCTGCTTCTCGTTCGGCAGCGCGTTGGCAGAACTTGAGGTGTTAATGATGTTGCGGACCGGCCTACGGCGGAAACCGTACGACCTCATTCGTGTTCTAGCTTAGTGGCAAGTGACGATAACATTGACACCATAGCCCCGGTGTGCGTATGCTTCCTTCGTGCAGCTAAAACTCCTGACCATTGTCGTGCTGGCAGGCTGCTGCCTCGCCCAGCAGCACCCAGCGCCTAAAAATCCTTATGCGGGCGACGCCCAGGCGATCGAATTGGGCCGCGTGCAATTCCGGATGTCCTGCGCGGGATGTCATGGCCTGCGTGCCACTGGCGGACGCAGCGGTCCCGACTTGACGCGCGGCAGCTTTGCGGCCGGCGATACCGATGCTGATCTTTTTCGCGTGGTCTCGGACGGGGTGCCGGGCTCGGAAATGCCTGCCTTCGGCGGCCGGATGGAAGATGAGCAGCGCTGGCGATTGGTCGCCTACGTTCGCTCGCTCACTCCGCACGAAAGCGCTCCGATCACAGGCAATCCGGCAGCGGGCGAGAAGCTGTTCTGGGAAAAAGGGAGCTGCGGCCAATGTCATCGCGTGGGCGCGCGCGGGAGCGGCCTCGGGCCGGACTTGACCCGCGCCGGACGCCAACGCAGCGTGGCCTATTTGCGCGAATCGGTGGTTGCTCCGAACGCCGAGATCACGCCCGGTTTCGACACCCTCACGGTGGTCACGCGCGACGGCAAGAAGATCACGGGCCTCGACAAAGGATTGGATAACTTTTCGGCCCGATTAATGGATCTCTCTGGCCACTATTATTCGTTTCAGAAGGACGAGGTGACATCCATCCAGCGCGAGGACCGGTCCTTGATGCCGGCCACTTATAGCAAGATGTTCACCGCCAAAGAACTGGACGACCTGGTCGCTTATCTGGCCAGTTTGGGAGGAGCACAACGATGAATTTCACGGCGATCGCAGGGCTGCTCGGGATGGCGCTGCTCACGAACGCGCAAACCAAATCGGGCGAATGGCGGACCTACGGCCAGAACCCGCAAGGCTGGCGCTACAGCGATCTCACGCAGATCGACACTCGCACGGTGGCGAACCTCGCCCCCAAATGGATTTATCAGACCGGCGTCGGCGGGTCGGAAACAACGCCGCTGGTTTTCGACGGGATGATGTTCGTCGCCGCCCCATCGAACAATTCCTGGGCGTTGGATGCCATCACCGGCCGGCCTGTGTGGCACGTTCATAAGACTCCTCCGGGGCCGCTCGATCTGTGCTGCGGCGAAGTGAATCGCGGCTTTGCGGTACAAGGAGACAAGCTGTTCCGCGTGAATATCGAGGGGACGCTGGTCGCGCTCGACATAAAGTCCGGCGCTACGCTCTGGGAGGCGCCGCTGGCCGATTACAAGCAGGGGTATAGCGCCACCGCTGCGCCGCTGGTGGTTAAGAATCTGGTGTTGACGGGAATCGCCGGCGCCGAATTCGGAACGCGCGGCTTCGTCGATGCCTACGACGTGAATACCGGTAAGCGGGTGTGGCGCTTTAATACCGTCGCTGGTCAAGGCGAGCCGGGCGGCGAAAGCTGGTCGGGCGATTCATGGAAGCGCGGCGGCGCATCTACCTGGGTCACCGGAACCTACGACCCTGATCTGAATCTGGTTTATTGGGGCACGGGCAATCCGGGGCCGGATATGGACGGCGATGTCCGGCGCGGCGACAACCTATATTCCTGTAGCGTGATCGCACTGGATGCCGACACCGGAAAGCTGAAATGGTTTTATCAGTTCACACCGCACGATACCCACGATTGGGATGCGATCAGCGATCCGCTGCCGGTGGATCTCACCGTGGATGGCCGCAAAGTGAAAGCGCTGATCCAGGCCAATCGCAATGGATTTTTCTACACGCTCGATCGCACGAACGGAAAGGTCCTGAAGGCCAGGGCGTATACGAAGGTGACCTGGGCGGATGGAATCGGTCCGGATGGACGCCCGATTCTGATTGCCGGCCAGGAACCCACCGAAGAGGGCAAGTTCGCTTGTCCGGGTCTGGGCGGCGGCCATAACTGGCAAGCTACCACCTACAGTCCTCGGACCGGCTTCTACTATTTCAGCTCCAGCGAAAATTGCCACCTGTTCTACAAAAGCAAGCAGGATTTCACGCCCGGCCAGTGGTATCAGGCCAGCAACGTGGAAGGTCCGCCGGGCACGCACGGGACGGGCGCGATTCTGGCCGTCGATCCCACTACCGCCCAAACCAAGTGGCGCTTCGACATGGTCACCACGCCGTCGGCAGGACTGCTCGCGACGGCGGGCGGCTTGGTATTCACCGGCGATCCGCAGGGCTACCTGATCGCGTTCGACGACCGCACCGGCAAAGTGCTTTGGAAATTCCAGACCGGGGCATCGATCCACGCGCCGCCCATTAGCTACGCGGTAGATGGAAAGCAGTATATCGCGATCGCGGCGGGCGACGCGATCATCACCTTCGCGCTCAAATAGGAGCTCGGGAATATATTTCGACCCACTGGCCCCGCCGCGTCCAGCGCTGGATCGGGACCAATCCGAAGTGATCGCGCACTTGCGTCGTATTCATCTGCGGTTCGTACTCATAGAAGCGATGCAAGAATCGCTCAATAGCTTGGAATCGCAGGACGCCCCATTCCGGCTCCCAGGTCCGGGAATACAACACTAATACGTCGACATCTTTCGGATCGACAACGCGCAGCGTCGAATACCGAAGATCGCCGGTTTCAGCAGGTAACAGCTTGGCATTCACGTATCCAAAGGCGGGATTGCGTAGAGCCTGTGTGAGCGGCCAAGCAGTGTAGATGCGGCGGGATGGATAAGTTTTCTCGACGAATTGGGCGGCGGTTCGCTGCAGCTCGACGAAATCGACCATGGCCAGATTGTTTTCGAAGGGAAATGGAAAGGGAGGATTGAAAATCAGTCCAGCTAGCAGCCCGGCGGCGACCACCGCAATGCTGGTATTGCGCCACATCGGCCGCAGCAAGCTCCATCCGGCGCTCATCGCGATGTAGACCAGCGGCAATACCGGAAGAAGGTAGCGCTCCAGCTCCGCGCCGCCCAGCACGCTGACCAGCAGCACGTGCGCGCCGATAAACAGCCACGTGACCCGCCAGGCGCGATTGGAATAGATCCGCGTTTTCTTCAATGCCAGCACGATGGCCACTGTACCCGCCCATCGGAAGTCGGCCAGGAAAAGATAGTAAATGCGCCGCAGGAAGCACAGTGAGGCACGGACCGGATTGAGCGCGTAGCCGAGATTGTAGTGCGTAAATCCGGCGTCTCCGAAGACGTGGCCGGTGGCACGCCAGAGAATAAAGAACCAGACGGCCAGGACTGCGAAGGGGGCGATGTAGTAAGCGGCGGATTTGCTGCGCGGCGGATCGGCCAAAAGGAACAGGACTAAAATCATCGGCAATAGCGCGCCGGTCTCTTTGACAAGAACCAGCGCCGTACAAGCCAGGGCCGCGGCAGGATGCCGGTCCTGCAAGAACAACAGCAGCGCGAGCACAGTAAAGAGCATGGCCGGCATGTCCAGTTGCGCCATCATGGCCTGCGTGTAGAACAAGGGATCGATCAGCAGCAACAGGGCCGGGGCGAACGCCGGCGCGCCGTGCAGTCCACGGCACAAATGGATGGCGAGGAGAAAAGTGAAAAACGAGGCGCAACTCCCCAGCAGCAGCATCGCGGCGCGAGTGGCCGGGATCGAGTAGCCGAAGATGTCCCACACCGCGGCGAGGTACGCCATCACGCCGGGAGGGTGCGCGTTCGGGACTGTAGAATGCGGAATCCAGGCTCCGTCGTGGTAGATGTCGAGCGCGGCCGGCACGAACTGGCCCAACTCATCCCAGAAATATGGCAGGCCGAAGTAGGCAACGTGCGTGAGGAAGACAACCAGCGTAAACGACAGCAGGAAGAACAGGTAGGTATCTAGCCTGACGCCGCGCCTACTCTTCGGTCCAGCCTCGGAGGGCGCCGTCATTACTGGATCGCGCTGGCTTGGCCGGTGCTATGGGGCTCCAGCTTGATCTCGCCGAAGGTCTGCTCGTATTGCGAAATATTTTGATTCAAAACATTCAGCAAGGCCTTGGCCTGCTGCGGGCTGAGATAGACACCCTGGAAGTTGTGGATGACAACGTTCTCGGGCGAGGTCTGATTCACGGTGCCGAACATCAGGAAGAAATCCCAGAGGTTCACTCGAATCTGCACGCTGTTGGCGTAACTTTCCCGGTACTCCGGCGTGTTCACCAACTGAAATTTCGGCTGTCCTTGTGGCGTCATAGACACCACCATACTGACACACCAAGGCGGTACTAACATACCGGGCCGGGATAGGATGGAGTGTCATAGGATATGGCGTGGCATAGGATAATGTTGCGAGTGATTAGAATGTCCGATCGAGCGCTCAGAATTTTTGCGGCCGTGGTGATTTGGTGCTCGTATGTTTCAGCGGCTACGCAGGTGATCTTGCTCGGGACAGGGACGCCAGCCATGGATCCCGACCGATCCGGCCCGGCCACCGCAATCGTTGTGGGCGAGACAGCCTATCTGATCGACTTCGGTCCGGGCGTAGTCCGGCGTGCCGCCGCCGCGGCCGCGAAAGGTTTTCCAGCGGTCCGGCCGGAAAATCTCAAGACTGCGTTTCTCACTCACCTGCACTCCGATCACACGGTCGGTTATCCCGATCTGATCTTCACGCCGTGGGTCATGGCACGGAAAGATACGCTCAACGTTTACGGACCCAAAGGGCTGAAAGCGATGACTGATCACATTTTGGCGGCCTGGCAGGAGGACATCAACATCCGAACCAAAGGTTTGGAACAGCGCTGGCCGCTGCGCGTGGCCGCGCACGAAATCAAACCGGGTGTTGTCTATAGTGATTCGCAGGTTCGCGTGACGGCTTTTCCGGTGCCGCACGGAGAGTGGGACGAAGCGTATGGCTACCGGTTTGATACACCGGATCGCGTTATCGTTATTTCCGGGGATACGCGGCCTAGTCCCGAGCTCGTAAAGGCTTGCAAGCGCTGCGATATTCTGATTCACGAAGTCTATCCGATGGGCTCCCGCGCCACCATGCCGGACTGGCCGAAATATCGCGCCCAATATCACACGTCCACTCAGGAGCTGGCGGAGATTGCGAGCCAAAGCCAACCGGGGCTGCTGATCGTTTATCATCGCACCGGCGGATTGTCGAATTTTTCCGACGAACAGTATTTGAAGGAGATTGGCCAAGGGTATTCAGGAAAGGTAGTGATCGGACATGATCTCGAAGTATATTGATTCGGCGTTTGTGTCGCTTGCTGGGGCAGCTGTTTTATTGGCCGCAAGCGGGTCCGCCGCGGCGGAGGTTGTCGAAAAAAGCAAGAACATCGCGGGCGTCTCGGTTCACTACAAAGTTGTGCTTCCGAGCCATTACGACGCAGCGAAGGCTTATCCGGGGGTGCTCGCCTTCGGCGGCGGGCCGCAGACGATGAACATTGTCGATGGCGCGATCCAGCGCAATTGGCGGGACGAAGCGGAACGGCGCGGCTACATCGTCGTGATTCCGGCGGCGCCGGATGGCCAGCTGTTCTTCGAAGGCGGCGAGCGCATCTTCCCCGAGTTCCTGACGAAGATTCTGGCGGATTACAAGATCGCCGACAATAAATTTCACATTGCCGGGCAATCCAATGGAGGAATCAGCGCCTTTCATGTGGCCGCGACGTATCCACAATATTTCTGGTCCGTCACCGGCTTCCCGGGCTACCTTCCGGACGCAACGCCCGCGCGCGTGGGCGCACTGGCGAAGATGTGTATCAACATGCACGTCGGAGAACTGGACACGGGCTGGAAAGAAGAGATGCAACAGCAGGCCGCGCAATTTCGGGCGAAAGGGATGACGGTTCGAATCACGGTCGAGAAGGGACAAAGCCATCGGCTGGACACTTTAGCCGGGGACGGGGCGGCGCGGCTTTTCAATCAATTCGAAGAGGCGCGCCAGGGTTGTTCCAAGTGAGACGGCTCTAAGTTGCGCGGCGACTATTCGCCCTGGAAAAGATTTTCCAGTAACTGGCAGCTCGAGTCCATTAAGTGGTCGATTTGAGGTTGCACCAGCGAGGACCGGGCGATGGACGTGATGCGGCGCGAGATGGCTTCCGCCGTCACGCGCTTCCGTTCCGAGGGCGGCCAATGGCTGATGACGTCCAGCCGGTAGTCCAGGAACCGGATTTCGGATTCAGCGGGAGTCTCCACCGTGGTCGTGGTCATAAACCCACTCATCGGCGCGAGTTCGCACATCCTCTCAAATATTGCTGGGCTCCGCCGATAAGTGAATCAGCCAGAGGAGCAGCATGACGACTGTCGAGCCCGAAGCCCGTTCCAAGCCACCGGAGGAAAAGAAACCCTGGGCCTTAGATGACCTGCCGCCGTTTCCCTTGGTGGCGACGCGTCTGCTGGAAGTGCTTTCCCATGACAACGCGCATATTACGGGCGTCGGCCGAATCATCGCCGCCGAGCCGGTATTTGCCAGCCGGGTGCTGCAGATGGCCAACTCCCCGCTATTCGCGCTGCAGACCCAAGTGAAGACTATTTCGCATGCTATCGTCCTGCTTGGATTAGACCGGGTGAAGGCGATCACGGTGACGCGGGCATTGGGAGATTTTGTCGGTCCTGTTCTGAATAGTAAAGCGCTGCGTGCCTGCTGGCAGAACAGCCTGGCTTGCGCGCTGCTCTCGGAAAAGCTCGGGCGGGCCTGCAAAATGGATACCGACTTTGCTTATGTCGCCGGGCTCCTGCGCGACATCGGCCGCCTGGCCTTGCTGGTGAAATACCCGGACTCTTACATCAACCTGTTGGCTGTTTCCGGCGAGCAGGGCTTCGATCTCATCGCCACCGAACGAGAATTATTCGACATCGATCATTGCCAAGCGGGCGCCTGGCTGATGGGAAAGATGCCTTTCCCGCCCGAGTTATGCGAAGTGGTGGCCAAGCATCACGAACCGCCAGAGGGCCCGTTTCGGATGGTGCATCTGGTACGGGTCGCCGGACTCCTAGCAGATGCATTGGGCTTTGCCGTGCTCCCAGAACTGCGCTATCCGCCGTTCGCCGAAGTGCTCCAGGATTTGCCAGAGGCGGCCTGCATGCGGTTCACTCCCGACCCGCAGCAACTGAAGGCCGATATTGCGGGCCGCATTCAATCCTGGGGCTGACCTTTCGCTCGCCTATCGAATATCCGAAAAAGGCAGCGGCCGCAGAATAGAATTGCTGATGTTCGACACGTTCTCGGCATCGCTAAAACCCGGCTGCACCCGCAGCTTCTGCCATTCCGGATCGGCGCCGAACGCCTGCCACAGCTTTTCACGCGCCGCCAGATTGTCGAACCCCAGCATGTAAACCAGGTTCGGCATGCGGGCCCCAATCAGCGTCTCGCCGTAGAATACCGGCCGCATTCCGAGGCGCTTGAAGATCCCGATTTCACCCTCATTAAACATCTTTATTTTGCGCGCCAGCGTGAAGCTGTTGTTCGATTCGTACATGCGCAGCTCGAAAACGCGCGGAGCGGCCGAACCTTCTGTGTGCGGCGGCGGTTCCACTTGCGGCATGCCTTCAAAGCAGCGCAGTAGCGAGCTTTCCATGCGTTCGAAGCCGAGGCCAGCCATGGCGTTGTAGGTATCGCGAGCCTGAATGTAATCTTTATCAGTCGCGGCCTTCTCACGGGCCGTTTCCATCGCGGCCAGGCTGGGGAACGCGGACAGAGAGAGAATGAACGGGCTCTCGTCGGCGATGACGCTTCCGAAAAATCCCAACTGGGTGGCGCCCGAACGCTTCAGTACCGGCGCGGCGGCGCGCAGGAACTCGGTGGTCCTTTGCATTTGATTCTCGGCGTTAGTGCGCATGTGGAACCAGCGCAGCTCCAAAATGCTTCTGGTGGTGGAGCTGGCGGCGGACAAGGGTCCTGTTAAGGCGAGCCCGGATGCCGCGATGGAGAAGTGTCGTCGGGTCATTCAAACTGACTGTACAATAAACCTCATCGGCCGTGGAGGCGCGTCATGGTCTGGCAAAATATGGTCTGGCATCTCAAGATCTCCGCTCGGTCTCTGTTGCGGACACCCGCATTCGCCGCGACCGGCATCGTAACACTGGCCGTCGCTATCGGGATGTCGACGTCGGTGTTCAGCATCGTCAATGCATTGCTGCTCCGGCCGCTTCCTTACAGGAACGCCCAACGTCTGGCCATGATTTGGTCGGTATCGAACAACAGCAGCCGGGGGCCGTCGTCCTTTGACGACTTCGAGGATTGGCGCCGCGATAGCAAGACGCTCGAAAGCGGAGCGCTGTTTTCGGCCTATTACAAACCGATCCTGACCGGCGCCGGCCAAGCACAGCGCCTGACCGCCCTTCTGGTTTCGCATCAATACTTCACGGTAATGGGCGTTCAACCGATGCTGGGGCGCTTTTTCCGGCCGGAGGAGGATCGGGATGGCCGTGACGATGTCGTGGTGTTGTCCTATGCGTTGTGGCGCGAGCAGTTTCACGCGGATCCACAGGTGGTGGGTAGGAAGATCCAGCTCGATTCGCGGCCACACCAAATCGTGGGGGTTGCGGGAGCGGATCTGTTGCCTCTGCCGCCCAGCCTGGCGCAAGAGCCCGCGCAGATCTATCGGCCGGTGGGGGAGCCCTTCAATTCCGGGTCGCGCGATGGCCGGCATCTGGAATCGATCGTCCTGCTACGGCCGGGCGTTTCGATCGAACAGGCGCAGGCCGAGTTGAACGTGCGTTCGCGCGACATGGAGCGTGCGCATCCCGACGTAGACGCGCATCTGGCCGCGCGCATTGTCACCCTTCATGACGACATGACCCGTAACGTGCGCGCCGGATTGCTCGCGCTGCAAGGTGCCGTTCTGGTGCTGATGCTGATCGCGTGTGCGAACATCGCCAACCTGCTGCTGGCGAAATCGAGCACTCGACGGCGCGAGATGGCGGTGCGCGCGGCGCTGGGGGCGAACAGCGGCCAGATGGCTCGATTGCTGCTCTCAGAGAGCCTGGTTCTTGGACTGGCGGGAGGAATTTGCGGACTGGTGCTGGCGGCCTGGAGCACTTCAGCGCTCAGTGTGGTCGCGGCACGGATTTTGCCCGATGCCCGCGACATCGGAATCGATTTTCGAGTGCTGGCTTTTTCCCTCGGACTGTCGTTGGTGGGCGCGATTCTCTTCGGCCTGGCGCCGATCCTCCACCTGGACTCGACTCGCCTGGATGATGCGCTGAAATACGGAATGCGTGTGGCGGGCGATCATCGCAACCGGCTTCGCCAATTGCTGGCCGCCGGCCAGATCGCGCTGGCCTTGGTTCTGCTGGTCTCGGCCGGGCTTCTGGCGCAAAGCTTTTTGCGCTTGCGGAGTGTGAATCCCGGGTTCGATCCCGCGGGCGTGCTGACCGCTTCCGTTTCGCTTCCGAGGGTTCACTATCCCAACGACGCAGCCGTGATCCAGTTCTTCGATCGCGCGCTGGCGAATCTGCGCGCGCTGCCCGGTGTGCGTCAAGCGGCGACCGTTAGCGTGGTCCCGATGTCCGGCGACTTCGACCGTACTGGCTTCGTGATCGCGGGCAAGAGCTTTGGCGCGGGCGAGCAATCGAGCCCCGACCGCTACATCGTGAGTCCGGAATATTTTCAGGCGCTGCATATTCCACTGCGTCAGGGCCGTCTCCTCGAGCCGCGCGACGACGATGCGAAGCATCCGCCGGTCTGTGTCATCAGCGAAACTGCGGCTCGGTTGTGGTTCGGCGGCGAGTCGCCACTCGGCAAGAAGATCCAGGCCGGCTCGGCATCGGTTACGTTTGCCAACTCACCCTTCCGCGAAGTGGTCGGCGTAGTGGGAGACGTCGCTCAGTACGGCTTGGGATTGCCTCCGACGCCGCAAATTTACATGCCGCACGCGCAGTTTGCGGGACGCTTCGTGAGTTTTATGGTGCGTACCGATGGCGACCCGGAAGCGCTGGCAGCAGGACTTCGGAACGCGGTGTTTCGAGTGGACCCGGAGCAACCGGTCTACGACGTGACGTCACTTGACGAGATCGTTTCCAATTCGATCGCGGCCCGGCGTTTGGGACTTTGGCTCCTGGCTGTGTTCGCGCTGGGGGCCTTGACGCTGGCGGCGGTCGGGATTTACGGAGTCGTTTCCTATTCGGTCTCGCAACGCACTTCTGAATTCGGAATTCGCATGGCACTGGGCGCCCGGCCCGCGGATATTTTACGGCGGGCCGTGAGCGATTCATTGCCAATGATCGTGGTGGGGTTGGCCGCAGGCGTAGCAGGGTCGCTGGCGGCTTCGAAAGTGCTGGCCGGTTTTCTCTATGGCGTGCGCGCAACGGATGCGTCGACGTTTGCGATCCTGCCGTTGTTCCTGGCGACTGTGGCGCTGGCGGCCTGCTACGTTCCGGCGCGGCGCGCGGCAAAGGTAGATCCGCTTACAGCATTGAGATACGAATAATGTTTATGCCAAAGCGGCGGCCGGGACCGCGCCAAAACGGCGCTCGCGGGAGTGGAATTCAGCCACGGCCGCGCCCAGATCGGCAGCGGTGAAGTCCGGCCACATGACGGGCGTGAAGACTAGCTCGGCATAAGCGCATTCCCAGAGCAGGAAATCACTCAGGCGTTGCTCGCCGCCGGTGCGGATCAGCAGATCGACGTCCGGTCCTCCCAACATTGAGGTGAAATCGTCGCGCGTGGCTTTGTCTTTGAGTTTACGGGCAGCTTTAAGAATCGCGTCGCGCGCTGAATAGTCTACGGCGATGCGTAGGTGCAACTTTTTTCCAGCGGCGGTAGCCTTCTCGGTGGATTCGATGACGGGAATCAGCATGCGGGGCAGCCGGTCACGCCGCCCGATGATGGAAACACGAACGCCGTTCTTGACGCATTCAGCTTGTTCGCGACGCAAATAGGAGTTAAACAATTTCATCAGAGCGGAGACTTCCGTCGGCGGCCGCCGCCAGTTGTCGGATGAAAAGGCATAGACCGTCAGGGAACTGATGCCTGCGTCGGGAGCCGCTTCTACGGTGCGGCGGAGGGCCTCGGCGCCGGCACGATGTCCGGAAATGCGCGGCAGCCCGCGCGTGGTGGCCCAGCGTCCGTTGCCATCCATAATGATGGCTGTGTGCAACCCGCGGGAAGTTCTTTGTGACATAAAGCGTGCCTCCAAAAAAAGGGACCTACAGCTCGCGCATGGCTTGAATCAGCGCTTCCATATGATTCAGATATTTTTCGAGAGCGCGCCGGCCCACATCGGTCAAACGATATTCGGTCTTCGGCATGCGGCCCTGGAATGACTTGGTGCAGGCAATGTAATTGGCATCCTCCAGCTTGCGCGCATGTACGCTCAGATTGCCATCGGTAGTTTTGAGGAGCTTCTTTAGTTCGTTGAATGTGAGCGACCGGTTCGCGGCCAGAGAGCTTACGATTCCAAGGCGCATGCGCTCATGGATCAAGCGATCCAGAGCCGGCAGTGTCTTGCCGCCGGGAATGGCGCGAGCCTCGGACAATTTCTCGATCGGCATTTCTTTTCGAGCAGCGTTCTGTTTAGCCACCATACCTCCTGGATCTAACCGCCGTAGCGTCTGGCAATAATGATTCCGAAAACAACATGCAGACCGCCGAATCCCACGCCCAACAGCGCCGTGCCCCATGAGAATGGGCAGAACAGCGCCACCGCGCCGACCAACATGAAGCACATCCCCATCAGCGGGACGACGCGCACCGAATAGGCGCCCCCGGTCACGACTCCCGTGCCGTAAAGCAAGAGCCACGTTCCCGGGATCGCCTGAGTGAGGCCGGCCTGATAGAGGACCACCGTCAGCAGCGCGCCGACCAGTAACGGGGGAGCAAAGCTCAGCACGAATCTTCGACCCGGAGCCGAGAGCAGCGGAAGTTGCGCGGAATCGGCCTTACGCTTTATAGCCCACGCGCCCAGCGCAATAGCGAAGATTCCCTCGATCAACCAAGTAGCGAGCCAAGCCCCTGCATTGGATTGCCGCGCGGCGATCACAGTGGCGGCGAGCGCGCTTACACCGATCGCGAATCCGCCCCAGCCGGGCACGGCGGTAAACGCTCCGGCGCGCTCCATGGTCTCGCGAATGAAGCGCAGGTTGTCCATCGCACGCGTGTGCAGCGCCACGGTCTCAGGGGGAGCTACACGAATGGGCCGAACGGAAGCCATGTGGAGATTATAAGCCATCTACTTTGCGATGTAAAGTACCCGAAGTACCGGTTTCCTGAAGGTGGGGTTTGGGTTCCGCGAAAAGATCGAGTTGATCGTCAACGGGCCATTCCACCGGCTCTCGCGGAGGGAGTTTGTGCCTCGACAACACCTTTTGCACCCGTTCGCGGATCATTTCCGGGTAGTGACCGTTTAAATACGCGTTCGCCTGGTAGCGCTCCTTGTAGCGGCCGAGCAGGTGCGGAAAATGCTGCTCCAGAAACGGAAAGAACACTTGCTGAGCGCAGGGCTTCAAGAACAGGGGGCTGGCGCTGAAGGAAGAAGCTCCATTGGCGACGGCCGCGGCGCAAACTGCTTCAATGCTCTTCTCACTGTCGTTAATTAGCGGCATCATGGGGTGCGCGAGCACGCCCACGCGAACCCCGGCATCGGTGAGCTGGCGGAGCGCGGCCACACGCAGGACCGGACGGGGCGCTCGGGGTTCGAGCAGGCGGGCCAGCGCTTCATCCAGCGTCGTAATCGTCAAGTGGACGCTGACGGAATTCGCCCGCCCGATCCGCGCCAACAGTTCGGCGTCGCGGGACACCAGGTCCGATTTGGTGGTAATTCCGAGAGTGAAGCCGCGCTCGTGAGCGAATACTTCCAGCATCCGCCGGGTAATTCGAAAGCGACGCTCGGCCGGCTGATAAGGATCCGTGGCAGTGCCGATCCAAATGGTCTCGCCGGTCTTAAGCCGCCGCAGCTCGTCGCGAAACCAGGGGGCGTGGAAACGCTTAGCGTAAATCTTGCGCTCGAAAAGCTCAGGGTCGCGCAGTTCCATGAACTCGTGCGCATAGCGCGCATAACAATACTTGCAGCCGAATTCGCAGCCGCGATACGGATTGACGGTGAAAATCGAGCGCATTCGACCGGAACCACGCCCTATAAAGCGGCGCGTCTCAAGTTCGAAATATTCGACGCGTTTCTTGGCTTCGAGCAGATCGCTGGCAGCGGCCAGGCGCGCGATGCCTACCAACTGGGGGCTGGGATGGTCATCAAACAACATGAAAGGCCAGGCTCTATATTCGCCTTTTCTTCGCCAGCTGTCAAGTGACAATACGCATTTACTCGGGCAGCCTAACTAGCTGATCCATAGGAAACTCTCCTAGGTTAACCCCAGCTTTGTCACAACCTAGGCAGGAAAGCGTCCAACCTATGTGAGGGTCATATGTTGGGTTGGGCAATTGCCTTTTTCGTAGCTGCCATCGTGGTGGCGTTGCTAGGGCTGGCCGAAGCCGCAACTACATTTGCTGTCATAGCGAAAGTATTGTTCTGGGTGTTTCTCGTTGGCTTTGTGTTCAGCCTGGTAATGCACTTTTCGCGGAGCCGCGCCTGAGCGCTTCGCGGCACGACGTTATAACACGACGCGCGAATCGCCTTCGCGGCGGGTGACGCGTTCGCGATCGAGGAACTCGAGGAGCGGAATGGCGTACTTGCGGGAGATCCCGGTCCAGTCCTTGAATTCAGGGACGCCGAATCGCGCGCCCTTCTTTTTTACGAGCAGTTCGCGCAAAGACCGGATGGCTGAGGCATGAAATACAAGTTCGTCGCTGATTCGAACCAGCCGTTTATCCCGAAGCAGCAACTGGAGTATGTTGCGCGCGCGGTTGGCTTCCACACCGGACTTCCCCAGCACTTCGCTCAAGGAGGGTACAGCCAGGCCCGCCGCTTGAAACGAGTTTTCGATCTTCGAGGAGGCTTCCGCTTCGTCCTGCTTCAGCGAGATCTGATGCGAAGCGAGCCGCACCGTTTCGCCATCGACGGCCAGCGTCTTGGCGCGCGCCAGCAGAGCGTCCATCAACCAGGGAGGCGCGCCCGGCAACTGCTTGCTCCGCAGCTCTTCTTTCGACAGGCCGGCGATCAACGGATTTTTCCGGTGGAACTGCTTGAGCGTTTCGTGGATGGCATCGAGCCGGGATGCCACCCATTTGGAATCGAGCAGCCAGAACTGCGGAGATTCGATAGCGATCAGCGGCGCAGCAGCGGCAGCTTTGTGAATATCGGCTTCCACCAGCCCCGTGCGTTCCACCAGCTCAGGCATGCCCATTCCATAGCGCGCTTCGCTCACCAGCAGCGCGATGCGATCGGCCAGCGGTGCGGATTCGAGAACCCCCATCCGATCGGGCCCGGCTCTGCGCGGCCCAGCGATGTCGAGCACTTTCCCGCCGCCAATGGTAACTACCGGCGAGAACATGCGCACAATGAAGCGATCGCCAGGCAAGAGCAGCAGCGGCTCGCTCAGCAGGAAGCGAACATAATCGCGAGCGCCTGGCTGAAGGGCGTCCGTGCCGCGCAGCCGCCGCATCTCGGCTTCGACTTCGGCCGTTCCGGCGTGAAAGTGCACCGGCGCGCGGTGCTTCAGCGGCTTGGCGGAAGCGAGCAGTTCAAAAACGCAGTCCACTTTGGACGTGGCGCGGAATCTTGCGGCTTCCGCGAGCAACATGCCGCGCCCCATTTCGGACGCCTCGACACCGGCGATGTTCAAAGCGGTCCTTTGGCCGGCAGTGGCTTGAGGGACGCTCGCGCCGTGGACCTGAATGCCGCGCACGCGCACCCGCTGGCGCGCCGGATGAAGCTCTACTTCCTGCTCGGCATGCACCGCGCCCGACACCAGGGTCCCGGTGACTACGGTTCCAAACCCGCGCATCGAGAAGGCGCGATCAATCGGCAGTCGAAAATATTGCGAGGCGTCCTTTTCAGGAACCGACGCAGCCATCTTCTCAATTTCGGCGCGCAGATCGGCCAGCCCTGCGCCGGTGGTGGAACTGACCGCGACCACAGGGGCATTTTCCAGGAACGATCCCCGCACAAATTCATCAACTTCCAGGCGTACCAGCTCGATAAGGTCATTGTCGACCATGTCGGATTTCGTAAGAACCACGATGCCATTCCGAATACCCAGGAGCCTGCAGATGTCGAAATGTTCGCGTGTTTGTGGTTTGATGGATTCATCGGCAGCTATAACAAACAGAACGAGATCAATGCCACCTACCCCGGCTAACATGTTCTTAATGAACCTTTCGTGGCCGGGTACGTCTACGAAACCGAGGCGCACATTCTGCGAAATCTGCAGATGCGCGAAACCTAAGTCTATGGAAATACCGCGCTGCTTTTCTTCCTTGAGCCGGTCGGTATCGATGCCAGTGAGAGCTCGAACCAAGGCAGTCTTTCCGTGGTCGATGTGGCCCGCGCTGCCGATTATGATGTTCTTCATCTCAACGCTCTTCATCCTAGCGCCTCTGACCGCGCAGGAGACAGAGACGCCTGTCTTCAAAGCCGGAGTGTCGGACGTTCGAGTGGACGTTCAGGTCACGGAGGGCAAGAATCTCGTCAACGGCCTATCCAAGGACGACTTCATCGTGACCGACGAAAATCAGCCGCAGAGCATCGTTCATTTCTCGCACGGCGAGGAGCGGCTGAATATTATTCTGCTGCTCGATATCAGCGGCAGCATGCAGAAGTATATCGACGAGATCGCGCAGACAGCACGCGAATCGCTGGAGCATCTGCGCCCGGGCGACCGCGTCGCCATCATGGTGTTTGCGCGAACCAGCGCCGTGCACCAGGGATTCAGCGACAACCTGGCCGAGACAGCGCGCCAGATCGCCAGCGCGGTTAAGGTGGACGTGGGCACCAGCACGCTGATCAATTCGGCGGTGATGGACGCTGCGCGTTACATGGAAGCGAACGCGGGATCGGATGGGCGGCGCGCGATTCTGATTCTTACCGACAACCTCAGCATGAGCTATCAATTGACGGACGGACAGGTGATCCGGGAATTAAACAAAGCCGATACGGTCTTCAACGCGATCGTGACTGGAAGAGCGATCCGGCCGCGGCCGCTCGATCCCGGCAAACCCGGCAATCCCGACTTCACGCCCGCCAATGTGTTTCACCTGTCTGAGGAGACCGGCGGTGAATGGGTGAAGGCGGAGCAGGCAGGTGTGTCGTTCAATGAAATGATCGGTCACATACGCAGCCGTTACAGTCTGGCCTATCACGAGCCGCCGTCTGAGCCGGGAATGTTTCGCCACATCGGAGTGGCTTTAACGGAAACCGCGCGGCGGAGGTTTCCACTGGCTGAACTGAAGGCACGCAACGGTTATTACGCCGAGTAATCTTTTTCATCCTGCCGCCACTAGTTTGAGTGCTACTGTAATGTCTTATGTCTCTGGACCCGTGGGCGGAAGTGCGCCGCCGTCACGCCAATGCCGAAGCTGGCGGCGGCGAAGAGCGCATGCAGCGCCAGCATCAGGAAGGGAAGCTATCGGCCCGCGAACGGATCGATCTGCTGCTGGATGAAGGCACCTTCGAAGAGGTGGACAAGCTCGTCCGGCATCGCTGCCACGATTTCGGCATGGACCAGCAGGTGGTGGACGGCGACGGTTTCGTCACCGGCTATGGGCACGTTCACGGGCGGCTGGTCTACGTCTTTGCACAGGATTTCACGGTCTTCGGCGGCTCGCTCTCGGAAGCCAACGCGCTGAAGATTTGCAAGATCATGGATCTGGCGCTGAAGACCGGCGCTCCGGTGATCGGCCTGAATGATTCCGGGGGCGCGCGTATCCAGGAAGGCGTACTTTCCCTCGCCGGATACGCCGACATCTTCCTGCGAAACACGCTGGCCAGCGGAGTGATTCCCCAGATCTCGGCCATCATGGGCCCGTGTGCCGGTGGCGCCGTTTATTCACCAGCGCTGACCGATTTCATCTTCATGGTGGATCACACCAGCCACATGTTCGTCACCGGTCCGGACGTGATCAAGACCGTCACGCACGAAGACGTGAGCAAAGAGAAATTGGGCGGCGCCGAGACGCACAACTCCATCAGCGGCGTCGCGCATTTTCTGGCGCAGGACGATTCCGAGTGCCTGCGGATGATCCGCGAGCTTATCTCGTACATTCCGCCGAACAACCGTGACGACGCGCCGGCGCGGCAGTCTACCGATCCAGTCGACCGGGCCGATCCGGAGCTCGACAAACTAGTGCCGGCCGAATCGAACATTCCTTACGACATCAAGGAGATCATCCACCGCGTTGTGGATGACGGCGAGTTCTTCGAGATCCATGAGCACTGGGCCAAGAATATCGTGATCGGTTTCGCTCGCATGGATGGACGGACGGTCGGGATCGTGGCCAACCAGCCTGCGTTTCTGGCTGGCTGCCTGGATATCAACTCATCGGTCAAGGGCGCGCGTTTTGTGCGGTTCTGCGACGCCTTCAACATCCCGATTCTTACGTTCGAGGATGTGCCGGGCTTTCTTCCGGGCACGGAGCAGGAGTTCGGCGGAATCATTCGGCAGGGCGCTAAGCTGCTCTATGCTTATGCCGAGGCGACGGTGCCTAAGATCACGGTTATCACGCGCAAAGCCTACGGTGGAGCTTACTGCGTGATGGGGTCGAAGCACCTGCGGACGGACGTGAACTTCGCGTACCCGACGGCCGAAATCGCGGTGATGGGCGCGGAAGGCGCTGTCAATATTGTGTACCGGCGGGAGTTGACGACCGCCAGCGACAAGGAGGCGGCGCGGCAGCAGAAGATCGATGAATTTCGCGAGCGGTTCGCCAATCCGTTCGTGGCGGCGGAGCGCGGATTCATCGACGATGTGATCGAGCCGCACGAGACGCGGCCGAAGGTGATCCGGGCCCTGCGGATGCTCGCGACTAAAGTGGATACGATGCCGCGGAAGAAGCACGGCAATATTCCGCTATAGCGTCGGGAAAGAGCTGTCGAGGGTTCAAAGCGTGCGCTTGTGCTTGGAGAGGAGAAGCTACAAAGAGTAAAATACACTATGCGTTGGCCAAAGGACCTCGGAGAGTGGGGATTCATATTGAGCCTCCTCGCGCTCTTGCTGATGTATCCAGTAGGTTTGATCGTCAATATTAGCTCGCCAAAACTTCAGGATTGGTTCGCTGGGTGGTCAAAAGACCGCCTCCTTGCGAGAATTGACAAACTACAAACAACGCGTCAATGGATTAAAACGTTTAGATCCTGGCCATCCAGCATTCGCTTCAATCTTGGCCGCTTGCCGAGGCTTGTCTTACCAAATAGGCATAGCCACTCATCTCCTTGTCGGCACGGTGTTTTTTGTCTATCGCGACATCAGACCTTCTTCATCTTCTTTTTCTACCGAAAGCTTTTTTCTTAGTACACTTTTTTTGAACATTCTGTTTACCGTTGTTGTAACAGCCCAGATTAGGAAGCGGTACCGCGTTTTTTAAGCCAGGTACCGCGCGCGCATAACTGAACAGATTGTCACGCTAGAGCAGAAACTTCGACAATCTTATATTCGGTCGGGTAAATGAGCGTCTGTAATCCTTTAACATCCCTTCGCTTCAGGTCCGACAAGCGATGACTGAATCTCAGTGTCCTTGTGAGTGCGCTTTGGTAGACTCATGAGTAATCCATGGTGGCCGACCTCCAGAGTGTCGTAGAAACGCTCAAAGCTCACGAACTTGAGTTGCGTCAACTCGGTGTGCGCCACGCTTCCGTGTTCGGATCAGTAGCCCGTGGTCAGGCGCGGCCTGAGAGTGATATCGACGTGCTGGTCGACCTTGACCCAGAGCGGCCGATTGGAGTCTTCGAGTACACACGGTTGAAGCTCTACATCCGCGAGTTGCTGGGCGACGCGAGCGATGTCGTGAATCGTCGAAAGCTTAAGCCATTGCTTCGGGATAACATCCTGCGCGAAGCTCTAAATGTCTTCTAAGAATCCCGCTCAACGCCTCCAGGACATTTTGGAAAACATCGACGCGATTCAAGCCTTCCTTGGGGACGCGGATTTCGCGAAGTTTACGAACGACCGGAAGACCCTCTATGCGGTCACACGCGCGCTTGAGATTATCTCCGAGGCTCCGCGACGATTGCCCGAAAAGTTGAAGGGACGGCATCCCAAAATTGACTGGTTAGCCGTGGCCGCTGCGGGCAACGTGTATCGCCATGAATACGAGTCCGTAGATGAGGTGCAGTTATGGTACACCGTTCAACGCGAACTCGCCGGCCTGCGCGCAGCGGTCATTTCAGAACTGAAGCAGAGCGCTGGCCAATAGCGCATGCTTATTG
>DATHOT010000249.1:0-6821 GCA_035484655.1 Bryobacteraceae bacterium
TTTCGCACTCGTGCAGTTCTTGTCTGCCAATTATATTGGACCGCTACTCCCGGATATCCTCTCGTCCATATCCTCGATGATCTGCACCGTTATCTTCCTGCGATACTGGCATCCAAAGGAAAGCTGGCGCTTCCCCGAGGAGCCAAAGAGCGAAGGCAGGGAAAAGCTCATGTATAGCAGCGGCCAGGTATTTCGGTCGTGGGCGCCTTTCCTCCTGCTTTCGGTTTTTGTCGCTGCCTGGGGCATCAATAACGTACAGACCGCCATGAACCAGATCTTCCTGGTCAAGCTGCCCATTGAGGGCCTCGACAAAATGGTGATCGACGAAGTTGGCAAGTCAAAGGCCGCGGTCTATACGTTCAACGGTCTGAGCGCCGCCGGTACGGCCATTCTTCTGGCCTGGTTCTTCTGTATCCCGGTGATGGGCGCCTCCATCCGCACCGCCCTGGATGTCGCCGGCAATACCCTGAAGCAACTTAGGTGGCCAATTGTCACGATTGCCACGATTCTAGGTTTCGCCTACATCATGAACTACTCCGGCATGGCCATCACCCTGGGCCATGCCTTCGCCTCCACAGGCTGGTTTTTCCCATTCTTCGCCGCCTTTCTGGGTTGGCTCGGCGTGTTCATGACCGGTTCCGACACATCCACGAACGCCCTGTTCGGGAAGTTGCAGGCCGTTACGGCGCATCAACTCGGCATCAACCCCCTTGTTACCGTCAATGCGAATACGTGCGGCGGCGTAACCGGCAAAATGATCTCTCCTCAGTCCATCTCCGTCGCTACTGCGGCAACTAACATGGTTGGCAAGGAGTACGAGATCTTCCGGTTCACCCTGAAGCACTCCTTGATCCTTTGTACGGTGGTCGGCATCATCTGTATGCTCCAAGCCTATGTCTTCACCTGGATCGTTCCGGCTGGGGAGAAGGTGGTGCCCGCAGTCGCCAAGCCTGTGGAAGCTGCACCGATGACTGGCATCGATTCGCAAGGCCTGCTCTATGTTGGGATCGCATTTGCCGCAGCGTTCCTCATCACTGTTCTGTCGCGCATTTTAGGCAGGGACCTGGTGACGAAAGAAGGCGCGGATAAAGCGGTTTTCCACTAGATCGGCTCCCGCAGCCTGGGCCGGTTTCATCAAGAAACCGGAGGACCGAGGCGCTGTCGTTGACAAACTGCTAAGGAGCACTTGGAGGGTGTTTTAACCAACTCTCCAGACTAGGGGTTAGCCCAACAAAGGTACGCAAAGTCCCACAGGATTCTTGCCAAATGCCGGGGCGTAAAGGATTTTCGGCGATTCCGGAACTCCCAAGGCGGGACCTGGTTTAGTCGGTCAGTTTTGGGGGCTTGATTCCGACCGAATCCTGAAGCTTGTCCTCTGAGAGGGTGTTTGAAAAGTTGCCGTCTTTCTTGAAAGAGCGCTGATCCGGGCCAAAGGGACGCGTACGATGAGCACTCGATTCTACGACACCGACCTGACCGACGCGGCGTGGGCCTGGGTTGCCCCGGTTCTGCCGGCGGCGCGACCGGGCGGGCGACCGCGCACCACCAACCTTCGTGCCATCCTCAACACCATCTTTTACCTCTTGCGGACTGGCTGCCAGTGGCGACTGTTGCCACGCGAATTTCCGCCGTTTGGCACGGTCTACCATTACTTTCAAGCCTGGCAAAACTCCGGTATGTGGGTCCATCTACATCGCGTCCTCTACGAGTATCGGGTGCAAACCTCAGAGACAATGATCGACCTTGCCGCAATCCGCCTTATGCTAAACCGGATCGCCCTTGCATGAAACTTTTCAAACACCCTCTGAGGATTCGAGGTTAGGGGCCACGGCCATTTCTTTGCTTTATGAATGCTGAATCTCTTCTCATTTCCCGGGCACGATTCGACGCGGTCATTTTCGATCTCGATGGCGTCGTTACAAATACCGCACGCGTCCACGCGGTTTCTTGGAAACGGCTTTTCGATAACTATCTGCGGGAACGCGCGACGCGAGAAGGCGTGGAGTTTAGCCCGTTCGATGGGCGCGAAGATTACCTCCGCTATGTGGATGGCAAACCGCGCTATGACGGCGTGCAGAGTTTTCTGGAATCGCGCGGAATCGCGCTGCCGCGCGGCAAGCCGGAGGACGCGGCCGAGATGGAAACGGTCTGTGGATTAGGCAACCGCAAGAACGCGCTCTTTCTCGCGGAACTCAAAGAGCATGGCGTCGAGCCTTACGAAACGACGATCTGCTTCATTCGCCAACTGCGGGTGCGCGGCTTCAAGACGGCGATCATTTCCTCAAGCAAGAATTGCGCGACTGTGCTCGAGGCCGTCGGCGCGACGGAGCTTTTCAATGCGCAGGTGGATGGCGTCGAGTCGGCGCGCATCGGCATCCCGGGGAAGCCGGCGCCTGATATTTTCCTCGAAGCCGCGCGGCGTCTCGGGGTCGGGCCGGCGCGGGCGGTGGTGGTCGAAGACGCGATTTCCGGCGTGGAGGCGGGACGAGCGGGCGGATTCGGCTGCGTCGTCGGAGTCAATCGCCGCGGCGATCCGGCCCGACTCGCGGAGAATGGCGCGAGCGTCGTGGTGGCGGATCTTTCCGAACTCAAGGTGGGCACGGACGCGCGGGAGTTGCCGTCCGCTCTCGAACGGCTCGACGCGATCGCGCCCGGCCATGATCGGCGACTGGCCGTTTTCCTCGATTACGACGGCACGCTCACACCGATCGTTCCGCGGCCGGAGGACGCGGTGCTCGCGCCGGAGGTGCGCGAGACGGTGGCGCAGCTTGCGCGGCTTTGCACCGTGGCGATCATCAGCGGGCGCGATCTGGCCAACGTGCTCGCGCTCGTCGGGGTGGAAGGACTCGTCTATGCCGGCAGCCACGGCTTTGACATCGCGGGGCCGCGTGGTTCGCTCGCCAGTAACAGCAAGGGCGATGATTTTCTGCCGGTGCTGGAGATGGCGGAGAGGGAATTGCGCGATGCTCTCGACGGCCTTCCGGGAAGTCAGGTCGAACGCAAAAAATACTCAATCGCGGTGCATTACCGAAACGTCGCGGAAGACAGGCTCACGGCGCTGGAGTCGGCGGTGGATCGCGCGTTGCGTCAGCATCCCGATCTGCGTGATCTGCCGGGAAAGAAAGTGCATGACCTTCAACCGCGCATCGAATGGGACAAAGGAAAGGCGCTGCTGCATTTGCTGAAGACCCTTGGGCTCGATCAACCGGACGTGCTGCCAATTTACATCGGCGACGACATTACCGACGAAGATGCCTTCTCGGCCTTGGCGGAGCGCGGTATCGGAATCGTCGTGCGCGACGAGCCGCGCACCACCGCCGCCAGTCTCGCCCTGGAAAATCCCGGCGACGTGCATCGCTTTCTGGCGGAGCTTTGCCGCCGATTGGAAGAGCCGGCCATGAACCCGTGGGTGCTTTCCTACGAAGGTTTCGATCCCGCGCACGAAGGGCTGCGCGAGGCCCTGTGCGCGCTGGGCAACGGATACTTCGTCACGCGCGGCGCGGCGGCGGAGAGTGGCGCGGATGACGTTCACTATCCCGGAACCTATCTCGCGGGCGGTTACAATCGCCTCACCACCGAAATCGCCGGACGCAAAATCGAAAACGAAGACCTCGTGAACATGCCGAACTGGCTCGTGCTCGAATTCCGCATCGGGGATGGAAAATGGTTTCGTCCACGCGACGCGGAGATGCTCTCCTACACGCAAGAGCTCGATTTGCGGCGCGGCGTGCTTGCGCGCACGATGCGTTTTCGCGACGAGCAGGGCCGCGAGACGAGCGTGCAAAACCGCCGGCTCGTGAGCATGGCGGAGCCTCACATGGCTGGGATGGAAACGACATTCACCGCGGAGAACTGGTCGGGCCGCATCGAGTTCCGCAGCGCGCTCGACGGCACGGTGGTGAACGCGGGAGTGAAACGTTACCAATCGCTCGCGAACAAACATTTGGAGCCGGTCGAGACCGAACGTGTGGGCGCGGATGCCATTTATCTAAAGGTGCGCACCAGCCAGTCGCGTCTCGAAATCGCGCAGGCCGCGCGCACCCGGATTTTCCGCGACGGCGCGGAGTTGGAAATCGAGCGCGCGACCGAGGAAGACGCGGGCCGCATCGCGCAGACGTTCGCGGTGGAGCTGGAGAAAGGCCGCGCCGTCACCATCGAAGAGGTGATGGCAATGTTCACGTCGCGCGATCGCGCGATCTCCGAATGCGGAATCGAGGCGCGCAACGAGATGCAATGCGCGGAGCGGTTCGGGAAACTGCTGTCCGTACACGTCGCCGCATGGGAACAGCTCTGGCGGCGCTTCGACATCGCCATCGAGCAACTCGATGGCCGGGGCGAGACGCGGATGATCCTGCACCTGCACATCTTTCATCTGCTCCAGACCACCTCGCCGCATACCATCGGACTCGATGCCGGCGTGCCGGCACGCGGCTGGCATGGCGAGGCTTATCGCGGGCATATCTTTTGGGACGAGTTGTTCATCTTCCCGCTGCTCAATTTCCACATCCCGGAAATCACGCGCTCACTGCTGCTCTATCGCTACCGCCGCTTGAAAGAAGCGCGCCGCGCCGCGTGCTCCGCCGGCTATCGCGGCGCGATGTTTCCGTGGCAGAGCGGCAGCAATGGCCGCGAGGAAAGTCAGGTCGTGCATCTCAACCCGCGATCTAGCCGGTGGATTCCCGATGAAACGCTGCTCCAGCGCCACGTCAACGCGGCCATTGCCTATAACATCTGGCAGTATTCCGAAGTGACGCGCGACAGCGACTTTCTCCACTTTGCCGGCTCGGAGATGTTCCTGGAAATCGCGAAGTTCTGGGCCAGCATCGCGACTTACAACGAAAGCCTCGATCGCTACGAAATCCTCGGCGTCGTCGGGCCGGATGAATATCACACGCGCATTCCCGGCCGGGAAACGCCGGGGCTCGATAACAACAGTTACACGAACCTGATGGCCGCCTGGATACTCTGGCAGGCGGCCGAACTATTGAAGTTCCTCCCGGATGATCGCCGGCAGGAGTTGACCGAACGGCTCGATATCGACGACGCGGAGATTGAGCGATGGCGAACCGTCAGTCGCAAGATGCGCGTCGTCTTTCATCGCGACGGGATCATTAGTTCATTCGAAGGCTACGAAGCGTTGGAGGAGTTCGATTGGGAAGGTTATGCCAGGAAGTATGGCGACATCCAGCGGCTCGACCGCATCCTGGAAGCGGAAGGCGATTCGGTAAATCGCTACAAGGCATCGAAGCAGGCCGATGTGTTGATGCTCTTCTATCTCTTCTCCGCCGAGACCTTGCGCGCGCTTTTCGAGCGGCTCGGCTACCCGTTCGACGCCGGCACGATTCAAAGGAACATCGACTATTACCTTCGCCGCACTTCGCACGGCTCGACCTTGAGCAACGTCATCCACTCATGGGTGCTGGCGCGCTCCGACCGAGAGCGATCGTGGCGGCTCTTCACCGAGGCGCTGCGCAGCGACCTCGAAGACGTCCAAGGCGGCACCACGCCGGAAGGCATCCATCTCGGCGCGATGGCTGGTACCGTCGATTTGCTGGAACGTGGCTACACCGGCATGGAACTGCGCCACGACGCGCTGCACTTCAACCCAGCGCTGCCGAGCCACCTTGCCGCGCTTAAAATGCAAATCCGTTATCGCGGCCATTCACTAGCCATCGAAGTGCGAAAGGGAGAGTTGGTCGTTAGTTCGATGAAGACAGACAAAGGGCCGATCAACATTGGCTGCGGCGATGCTTTGCGGGAACTCAAGCCAGGCGAAATTGCGAAGTTTGCGTTGCAATGAAGCGAAATCCCAATACGGATAGCAGCCATGAGTGAAAGCGCCATGCTCCTGTCAATTCGGAAATTAAGTGCGAATGCTGCTCTTCTATACGGCGGTGCGTGTGAGCGAGCTTGTCCACATCGAGGTCGGCGATGTCGACCTCGATGCCTGCAAGATTTTTATCAATCGCGGCAAAGGCGCCAAGGACCGCTACGTCCTGTTTCCGGCGACCTTCCGCCTGGTGCTCAAAAGCCACCTGCACGCCGCGCCGCGCAATCGATATCTATTCGAGACTCAGCGGTTCGGGGCGTTCACGACACGCCGAATCCAGCAAATTGTGCAAGGCTATCGCGAGAAGGCCGGCATTACGCAGCCGCTGCACCCGCATCTGTTCCGCCATCAGATGCTGACCTACCTGACGTCCAAAGGCCTGACCGACGCACAGATTCAGCTGATATCGGGCCACGAAAGCAAAAAGAGCCTTGAGGTCTACCAACACCTTTCACTCGAATTGGTCGATAAGGCGTACCAGGATACGGTCCAGAGCGTGGGGATCTAAAGAGATTTCTGTGGGACTTTACGTACCTTTGTTGGCTAATCCCAGACTACTCAGACGCGACCCCGAATTCTGCCGCCTCTCCTAATGCCCGAATCTAAAATACGACTCCAGGTCAACGTAGCCGTCGCTGCTGAAGCGGAGGGGGGACGGGTCGGAGAGGGTTTCCAGGTTGCTGTTTGCACGGGCGTCGTTGAGCAGGCCTTCTGAGAGTAACGCATGCTCCATTTTTAGCGTGCTGTGGATGAAGACCATGCGCGGGCCGGCAGGGCCGGTCGGGCTCATAGCGAGAGCTACTTCGAGCGCGTCTCGATCGTGCGCGCAGACGATCGGTCGGCGGGCCTGGCAGGGGCAGAGAGCGGAGAGACTATTGAGCGTTGTGCGATCCCACTCGATCTCCTCATCGAAGCGCTGAGTAATGAATTCGCAGAGGCCGACACCAATCGCATTCCCATGACTTCCGGGCGACAATCTGCTGCCAACGAT
>DATHOT010000250.1:0-7336 GCA_035484655.1 Bryobacteraceae bacterium
ACCTGAGCCAGGGGCATGCGGACTTCCTGGATATGGCGGGTGCGAGCCTGGTGGGGCAGTTCGGGCAGCGCGCGGAGCTGAGGCCGGTAGTCACCATATTGCCTGGCGCGGCATCGGCGTGCGTGGCGACGGCGGAAGTCTATGACCCGTTTACCGGGCGAACCTGGGCCTTGTGGCCTCCGAACCCGATCGGCGGATAAGAATGAACGCAGTTGGGAAATACAGAAGTTATTCGCGTTGATCGTGATATCACCAAGCATCAAAAAAAAGGAGACAGAATGAGCAACAGACGCATGACCTTAATCCTCATGATGGTAATCGGCGGGGCGATGGTCTTGACGCCATCGAGCTTTAGCCAATCGAATGCCGCCCACCTCGCGGGATCCTGGAAAGGCGCGGTTACACCGACCAGTCCTTCTGGTTTGACCCCTTTTACGAGTCTGATTACATTTACCAACGACGGCGCGGTTGTCGAATCCCGGCGCCTCCTGGTTCCGGCAAGCCCGCTTGGCCCGCTGCTCGAGACTACAGGGCATGGCGCCTGGCAGCGGGTGGACGAGCGGGAATTCGACGTCCACTTTGTTTTCCTGCTTCAAGGAGCAGTGAGCGGAGTGGATATAGGCACAGATAATGTCCACCTGCGGCTTAAACTGGATTCTACAGATGGGATTCTCTCGGGCACTTTCGACAGCACGATCAAAGATACTTTCGGAAATCCGGTCTTCAGCGCGAGTGGCACATATCAGGCGATACCCATCTAACTTGGCATGTGGTTCGCGAACATAGTCGCCTATCAAAGCAAGACCGCTCTCTCACGGTCGCAGCTTTGCCCGGTACTTACCCCGTCAAGGTGCTCTATGTCGACAAAGAAGTCGAGGGCGATTATAGCTTCCCGACCACTCAGCAGTGCACCGTTCCACCTGTTGTACTGCCCATGCGGCCGGGGACGGACTCTCAGTCACAATTCGTCTCATGGCGTTTTGTGATGTCGGGTCAGGAACGGAATAAAGGCAATGGGTCTAAAACGACAAAACGATGAGTGAGATACCTGGTCTTCGGGCCGCTTCCGCATGGGCGCTGGGAACTGTCTGGACGAATCGAACTGCGAATCTAACGTTTGGCAACTGCGCGGTTCGCAGACGCCGATTCCAGGAGCGCACGAATTTCGGCCAAGGCAGCCTCGTTGGGACCACTCGGGCCTCGGCCTCTGCCCCCGCCTCTCGCGTTCGCTGGAGCTCCCCCTGCTGCGCGGACCTTACCGACGACATCCACCGGCTTCAGCTTGTCCCCGTCCAGGAGGTTGGGATCAGCACCGAGATCGATCAAATGTTTCACCAGTTCCACATTCCCGGTCCGGGCGGCCTCATGGAGAGCCGACGTGCCCTCTTTGCTGTTGACCCCGTCATTCTGATTGCCGTAACCGATGTGGAATGAAAAGCTGAGGGTTCCGCTGATCCTGGCATTCACGTCCGCGCCATGCTTCGCCAGCAGTTCCATCATCACTGGATTCGCGCTTTGGCCGGCGCCGCGCCCGTTCGGGCCGTTCCTGGAAGCCAGCCCAAACGGCGTGTAACCCATGGTATTGATGTTTGGATCCGCGCCCTTGTTCAGCAGAGCCTCAACCACCTCGATATCGTTCAGTTGAACGGCGCGAAACAGGGGAGTCGTACGGGTGCTCACCTGGTTATCCGCAAATCGTCCACGGTTCGGCGCATTAGGGCGGTGGAAATTCATCTCCGGATTCACATCGACACCGGCGGCCAGTAACCGGCTGATGACTTGCATGCTCGAAACCGGCGCGGGCGCATTCGGATCGCGCTCGCGCGGTGTCTGGGCGGCGCCGCGCCCACCGCCGGGACCGCCTCTTCCGCCTCCAAATCCAGCGCCACCACCTCTGGCGCCACCTCCGAATCCTCCGCCGACTGGTCCGCCCGGAGGAGTCTTGCGATCCACCGCAATCCACAGCGGCGTTCGTCCCCACCAGTCCCACACATCGAGATAAGCGCCCTTGTCCATCAGAAACATCGCGATTTCGTTGCGCTCATTATCCAGAGCGAGCATCAGAGGACTGATGCCCTCCGGCGTCGGGAAATTGACATCGGCGCCCGCCGCGACCAGGAAGTCCACGCAGGAGTAGCAACCAGCACGGATGGCATACATCAACGGATTCAACCCGCCCACAGAGCGATACTGCGTGCGCGGCTCGCTGGTCACCTGACTGGGCCAATCCGTGTACAGTGAACGCGGCTTGACGTCTGCGCCTTTCGAAAGCAGCAGTTTCACGATGCTCAAATGGCCACCGGCCGCGGCATAGATCAACGGCGTCTCATTGTGGAACTTCTCAATCCGGTTGACGCTCGCGCCCGCATTCACCAACGTCTCCGTCATCTGGAGATTCCCGTTCTTGATCGCGAGCATCAGGGCGCTCTCATCGTCCAGGTTCGCGGAATCCACCTTCGCCCCGGCATCGAGCAACATCTTCACCAGCATGTCGTCATTCAGCCGGGCGGCTTCAGTAAGTGGCATCGCACCGAATTCATTGGTCGCATTCGGATTCGCTTTTTTCGCCAGCAGCGCTTTAGCGACGTCATAATCCTGGCGATTGACGGCCCATAACAGCGGAGTAGATCCCTCCCCCTGAGCCTGGTTGACGTCCGCCCCGCTCTGAATCATTTCCAGAGCCTGCTTGCTTGCACCAGCCTGCACGGCGGTCGGCAGGTCCATGGGCGCCTTCGCCCGAGTGGATTGTGCCAGAATGGCTTGCACCAGAATGGCCGCTGCCGCAGCGCTTACTAATCCAACAGCCAGACGTTTCACGCATGCCTCCTGACAGGTGATTCACCTTCGTAGCCTGGCAGCCTTGGCAGAAACCGCTCCTTCGGAGTTGCGGCTCTGTAACGCGTTGCATCGACTGAGCCGCGCGCGCAAGCAAGCGGTATCTTCGGAGTTCTGCCACGCCTCCTAGACAACATTGGGCCCCAACTTATCGTGGTAGCCCCAGCCACCCTTCGCCGCCGCATACAGGAACTTCATCGGATCTTTCCACTTGCGCGGAAGACCGTCAAGAGCGCCTCCCTCCAGCATGTCCTTCGGGCCTTCGCCCGCGCGGACGCGATCGTAAATCCGCTGCCGGACCTCATCCATCATGTCGCGCTCCGCCTTGAACTCCGCCCGGGTCATGGCGGGACCATAGGCAGGGATGAAACGGGTCTGGTCATTGCTGATTGAGAGCACCAGATCCATGGAATCCACACGGCCGCCCACCCAACCGCCCGTAAACCAGTCGAGCTCGGGGTCCCTTACCGGTGACGCGACATCTCCCACCGCGATCACGTTCGCGCTCTTGAAATGGAAGTAAGCATCGCCGGAGGTATGAGCCATGAGCAGGTAACCGTAGTCGATGTCTTCGCCGCCGGTCTTGAGCGTTCCTTTTTCGACGAATGTTTCGGTGGGCCAGTCAGCTTGGGGCCGGGCCTTCACGTATTGCTCCACGGCAGGATTCCAGTAATCATGAGACAGCCACGCCCTGGTGCGCTTCTGGGAGATGATCCTCGCTCCCTGCGCCGCGAAGGCCGCATTATTTGCAGTCTGATCCAGGTGATAGTGTGTGTTGAACAGCGTGGTGACCTTCGCGTTGGGAGCCAGGCTCTTCAGCGCAGCCATCACCGCATCGCCGCTGTTCGGCGCCCCGCTGTCGACGACGACCAGACCTTCGCCCGTAACGAAGGCGGTCACGTTCGCGCCACCCGTATCGATGACGGCCAGCCTGGCGGTGAGGTTCGTAACTCCGGATTGCGCGCCCTGTTGAGCCCCTTGTTGACCATAGACCAGGCGCGGAGCCCACATCCCGAGCGCGCCCGCAGCGGCGCCCTTCAGTACATCCCGTCTCTTCACAGCAACCCCTTGGCAGACTCCCGAAAAAGCCCGCAAGCAGGCCAAAGGCCTACTCCACAAGGCTTGCAAGCAGCTGATTCTTGATTGTGGAGTAGGCGATTTCGCCTGCGCCTTTGCCGGCTAAGAGACTTTTTCATGAACCTCTTATATCTCCGTAATCACACCCGTGCTGTCGCCGAAGTGATCTCGTTCCAGCCCGACTTTCTGCATCAACGTCAGGTGCAGGTTGGCGATCGGCGTGCGCTCGGGCAGCACCAAATGCTGGCCGCCCCGCTTCAACTTCCCGTTGCCGCCGCCGACGATCACGTTCGGAATCGGGTAGTTGCTGTGCTGGTTCGAATTGCTCATGTTCGATCCATACATAAAGATCGCGTGGTCCAGCAACGAACCCTGTCCGTCCGGAGTCTCCCCCATCTTCTTGAGGAAGTCGGCGAACATCTGCATGTGCCACTTTTGGATCTTGATCAGCTTTTCGATGCGCTCCGGAAGATCGCCATGATGCGAAACCGGATGGAAACCGTCAGCGACCTCGAGAAACGGATACGTGCGGTTGGTGCCCTCGGCCACTGTAACGTATGTCGCGACGCGCGTAAGGTCGGCCTGATACGCCAGGGCGAGAAGATCGTACATGAGCTTCACCTGCTCGGCGAAATTCTCCAGCTCGCCGATGGGCGCATTGGGAATTTTTATCGCCGACAGATTGGAGTTGCCGGTTACCTTGGAGCGCCGCTCTACTTCGCGCACGTCGGTCAGATATGCATCCAGAATCGCCCGGTCTTCGCCGCCCAGATCGCTTTCGAGTTTCTTTGTGCGATCCAGAATCACGTCCAGCATGCTGTTGTTCTGGCGGGCCATGGCCTTGCGCTCCTGGGGCGTTTCCCCTTCGCCGAAGAGCTGCAAAAAGACCTTGCGGGGGTTGTACTCCATCGGCAGCGGCGTGTGTTCGTCGCGGAACGAAAGCGTTGTGAACGGGCCGCCGTTGCCAGCCGCCACCTGAACCGTGGTTTCGGAAGCGAGTTCCAGGGTTGGGAACGGCGTATCTTTGCTGATGTACTTCGCCATCTCCTGGTCCAGCGTGGTGGCCATGTTGTTCCCGGTAGGCAATGTCGCGCTGAGCCACGTTGCGGGATTGCGAACGTGCACAGACCCGGCGGCCGCGGCGTTTTCCAGATTGCCGAAGGAGGTGGTGTACTTCTTGAACGGCTCCAGCGGCGAGTTAATCTCGTTCAGCGTAAAGCCGGCGCCAGACCCTTTCGGCGTCCAGCGATCCTGGTTTGGGCCAAACTTGGTATTGAACATGATGGCGCCGTGAGGGATGTAGAAAAAGCCCGCGCGCAGCTTCGGGTTCGCGGCGGTCTGCGCCAGCGCGGTGGAGGCCGGGACCATGGCGCTCAGGAACGGCAAGGCCAGGTTGACACCGGCGCCCTTCAGTACGGTGCGCCGGGAAATGTGCTTTTTAGTGATGAACATGTTCGCTCCTGACCTACTTGGTTTCACTCGGCGCCTGCTCTGATCCACTGGCAGCGGACGCCGACCCGCTTCGCGCTTCCGCGGCCTTGATGGAAGACGCGAGCGGTAACTTGTCGGATGCCCCTTGGGAAACGGGGGCCGGCTTTGCGGGCGCCTTCTCGGGCAGGCCCTGCTTGCGGAACGCATCGGTATCCACAATCCCCATTACCAGCGACGCGAAGGTATAGTTGTCCTTTTTCGCATCGCGCGCGATCCTGCGAACCTGCGGCATGTCGAAGTACTCCAGCCGCCGGTTAACCGCATACATCAGCAATCTCTCGGTAAGGGATTCGACGAATGCGTCCGAGTGGCTCGCCAGTTCCCGGCGGAGTTCTACCGGGCCGTCAATCTTTGTTCCATTCGGCAGCACCGTGCTCGCGTCGATCGCGGTATTGTTGGCCTGTGCGTCGGTCTTCCGGAAGCGTCCGATGGCATCGAAATTTTCGAGCGCGAGCCCGGTGGGATCGATCACGCCGTGGCACTGCTTGCATGTCGGGTTGTCGCGATGCATCTCAAGGCGCGCCCGCACCGTTTTCGGCGCTTCACCCGGCTTTTGATCGAGGTTCGCCACGACCGTAGGCGGAGGCGGCGTAGGCGGCGTACCGGTTATCTTGTCCAACACCCAGGCACCGCGGAGCACAGGCGACGTGCGGTCGCCGTAAGACGTACGCATCAACACCGCGGCCTTGCCGAGCAGGCCAAAACGGTTGGGATCGGTCAACGTGACCAGCTTGAAAGCCGATGTGCTCGGACCGTTCTGGATGCCGTAATGACGGGCGAGCCGGTTGTTCATGAACGTCTGATCGGAAGTCAGCAGATCCAGCACGCTTTTGTCTTCCAGCAAAATGCTGCTGAGAAACAGCTCCGATTCCTTCAGGAAATCGCCGCGGAGCGTGGCGTTGAAGCCCTGGAAGAGCTTCGCATCGGGCTGCACTGAGTCGAGGCTGTTGAGATTGAGCCACTTCATGGCGAATCCGGATACGAGGCTGGAGGCTTTCGGATCCGCGAGCATGCGTTTCACTTGCGCGTTGATGACGCCGGGCTTCGTCAGGCCGTTCGATTCGGCGAGCTTCAGCAACTCGGCATCGGGTGGCGTATTCCAGAGGAAGAATGACAGGCGCCTGGCCAGCTCAAGATCCGTCAGCGCAAACTCGCTGGTTTTGACGATGTTTTTCGGACCGCGGATGGAACGATACAGGAAATCCGGGCTCGACAGAACCCCGGCCACGATCTCCTCAACGCCCTTGTCAAAGGGCTGGTTGTCCAGGCGCCCTTCATTGTAGAAGCGCATCAGGTAGGCCATGTCGGCTTCAGTCACCGGACGGCTATAGGCGCGATGGGCCAGGTTCTGTGCGATCTGACGGGCGCACGGAAGCTCACCAACCGTCTTCGGATTGCAGACGAAGATCATCGGGCGCGTCTTGCTGTCTGTAATGCCAGTTGGATTGTAGGGGCCCTTGATTTCCAGGATGTCGATACCCCGGCGGAAACCGGCTATCGGGACTGAGCCACCAGCATTGAAGCCAGGGCCGCCACCCGAGCCGACGTTGTCGTCGGACTCAACCTGTGACCGCTGAATGAACCCAGCCATGATTTCGTGATCGCCCGCCAGCAACTTCACGGGAATGTGCTGGAAGCGGTCGAGAATCTGCTGCCAGCCGTCGGTTCCCTTTACATTGGCCAGCCACAGGTCATGCTCGCCACCCAAATCGCCCTGGAACACGGGCTTGCCATCGATCAATAGAACCAGCGTGGTTCTGTTCTGCATTTGGCGGTTGTACAAGCCGATATCAAGGTCGAAGAAACTGAAACGATATTCCCCGTCGGCCGGGACACTATGGGTGAATTTGACGCCCCCGCGCATTCCCGCGGGGAACGGCAAGGCCGGATCCTGGTTGCCTTCCGTCTGAAACGTCACGCTGGAGATGGGCGG
>DATHOT010000251.1:0-20754 GCA_035484655.1 Bryobacteraceae bacterium
CTTATGGTCCATGCCCAGCAAGTGGAGCAGCGTGGCATGCACGTCGTGATTGGTCGCGGGTTGCTCTTCGGCCTTGAAACCAACTTCGTCGGTAGTGCCGATGGACTGGCCGCCCTGAATGCCGGCGCCCGTCATGAAAATGGACATGGCGCCCGGATTGTGATCGCGTCCGACGCCTCGCTGTGAAATCGGCATGCGTCCGAACTCGCTGTGCCACATCACCGCCGTCTCGTCCAGCAATCCTCTTCGTTTCAGATCCGTGATCAGCCCGGTGATTGGTTTATCGACTTCCTTGGCGTGCAGCCGATGGTTACTCACGATATTTGCGTGCGCATCCCAGGTATCTTCGATGCTGACATAGGCGCCACTGATTACCTGGACGAAACGAACACCGCGTTCCACCAGCCGACGAGCGAGCAAGCACTGCCTTCCATAGGCGGCCGTAACCGGGTCATCCAGGCCGTACAACTTCTTGGTCTCATCGCTCTCTTTGGAAATGTCCACAGCCTCCGGCGCACAAGCCTGCATTCGATAGGCGAGTTCATAGGACGCGATTCTCGCGGAAAGCTCCGAGATGCCCGGATATTTTTCATCGAAGTTCGCGTTCAGCTTCGCCATCTGATCCAGCCGCGCGCGCTCCCGGTCCGCCGACATGTAGCCGGTCGGAGCCGACAGATCCAGGATGGGATCGCCCTTGGAGCGAAATACCGTCCCTTGATAAGCCGCGGGCAGGAAACCCGACTGCCAGTTCGGAGGACCGGCATAGGGGCCACCTTTCTGGTCGAGCAGAACCACGTAGCCCGGCAGGTTCTGATTCATCGAGCCGAGACCGTAGGTGACCCACGCCCCAACGCTCGGGTATCCCATCTGGATGGAGCCGGTGTTCCATTCGTAGTGCGAAATCACGTGATCGTTGGAAAGACCCTGGCAGGAGTGAACAAATGCCAGATCGTCCACCATGTTCGCGATGTTGGGGAATATTTCCGAGACCCACGCGCCTGACTGTCCATATTGCTTGAAGCTGAACGGGCTCTGCATCAGAGGTCCGGGATAACCTTGGCGGACTTTGAACTCGCCGTGGCCTTCCATGGGGAGGCGGTTGTACTTCTCCAGCGCCGGCTTGTACTGAAAGGTGTCGACGTGGCTAACGCCGCCGCTCATGAAGAGCGAAATCACCGACTTCGCACGCGGCTTGAAGTGGGGCTGCTTGGGTAGGAGAAGCGAATCCGCTGGACCGGCCGACGCACTGCACGACGCTGGGGTAGGTGCCGCATCCGCCGCCAGCAGACCATCCTGGGCCAGCAGGTCGAGCAGGGCCAGACCGCCGATCCCCATCCCGGCTTCCATCCAGAATTTCCGCCGCGAGATGAACTCTCGTTTCCGCCGGTGGTCGCTGCTGCTATCGATAATGTCACTCATCGGATTTCCTCCCGCCTACTGCATGTACGCAAATTCGTTCAGGTTGATGGTCACGTGCGCCAGGTCAGTGAGCGCGTCCATTGCCGCCTTCTCTTCACTGGCTCCGGTGGCCAACTCTTGGTCGTGCTGTTTCTTGAGGAACGCCAGATTGCTATCGAGTTCCTTCTGAACAGGATCGCGGCTGAAGGCGATCCGATACATGCTCTTGACCTGCTGGGCTGGATCGTTTCCGGCTTCCTTCCGGACCCGCTGGGCGAAGTGATCGGCCTGAATCAGCATGAATTCGTTGTTGAGCATGGTCAGGGCCTGAGTTGGAACTGTGCTGACAGAACGCCGCTCGCACGTGGTGTTGAGGTCGGGCAAGTCATAAACCTCGAACATGGGGTACTTCAAGCCGCGTTTGACATAGGCGTAAACACTGCGTCTCCAGGTGTCCGGCCCTTCCTTGGTAAGCTCCCAGGTGCCACGCGGCTGATCCGCGCGGACCGACAACGGGATGGACGGGAAAAATGACGGACCGCCTGCTTTGAGATTCAGATCGCCGCTCGCGTTCAGCACCGTATCCCGGAGGATCTCAGCTTCCAGCCGCCGGACGGGGAACCGCCAAAGGAATACGTCGGTGGGATCTTTCTCCAGGTCGGTTGCCTGATAATATGCGGATGCCATTTTGTACGTTTCCGAGGTCATGATCAGCCGCTGCATCTGCTTAATGCTCCAGCCTTGACGGACGAACTCGGTTGCCAGCCAGTCCAGCAGCTCCGGATTCGACGGCAGTTCGCCCATCTTTCCAAAGTTGCCGGGAGTGGAGACAATGCCGCGCCCGAAGTGCCAGCCCCAGATCCGGTTGATCATCACGCGCGCAGTCAGCGGATTATCCGGGGCCGCGATCGCTTCCGCCAGCGCACGGCGCCGGCCGCTGGTTACATAATCGGGACGGTTGGGCGGATCCACAGCCCGCGGCGGCGTTCCTTTGCTCAACACCTGGAGGAATCCCGGCTGGACCGGGAACGTGCTTTCGTTGTACTTGATGTCGTCTCCGGCGGCCGCGAAATAGACCGGAGGCACTTCGTATTTTTGGCCCGGCTGCGGAATATAGCAGCACTTGACGTCATAAGTCGGCCGTCCGGTGCCGGGGATGTTTGAGTCACCCAAGCCGTCTGGCGACAGCCGGTAGTCGCCGTCGCGGACACCATCGGCAGTCGGCAATGGATCAGGCAGCTTTTCCTCGATGGCTTCGATCTTGGCCTGCAGCGCTTTACGCTTGGATTCGTCCTCGGGGCTGAGTTTCAGAGCGCGGCTGCGGTAGCCCTCGCCGCCCGCAACGCCAAAAACCTGGTTGGCCTTGGCTTGAGCTTTGGATTTCGCAGTGGCATTGAGATCCGCCACGACCATGTCCGGATTCGCGTCTTCAGGACTAATGAGTACCTGGGCCACCAGCAGTTTCTGACCGGCCGTTCTCTTTTCCTCCGGCGTCTTGATGGCAATCTGAATGTCCTCGGGAAACTTCTTTAGCGCGTCTTGAATCTGCTGTTCGCGCTGTTTTTCGCGATAAGGCTTTTCAATCCTGGCGACCTCTTGTTTCAGCGGTGTGATTTCGGCTTCGAGCTCTTTCTTGATTCGCTCGTACTCGGCGACCTTTTCCGGAGGCGCCAGCGGCTGGTCATAATCGACATAACCCCAGAATGCCGCGACGGACCGGTAGTAATCCATGCGAGTGATGGGGTCGAATTTGTGATCGTGGCATCGCGCGCAATTTACTGACAGCCCCATGAAGCCCTGAAAGGTCGTCCGCACCATGTCATCCATGTAGTCGTAGCGGTAGGAAGGATAGTTCTTCTCGCGGAACCGGACGCGCGGGCCGACCCGATAAAACGTCGTCGCAGTCAGGCTATCGTAGGTCGGATGATCCAGCTCATCGCCGGCCAATTGCTCGATGATGAACTGATTGTAGGGCTTATCTTCGTTGAAGGCCTTGATCACGTAATCGCGATAACGCCAGCCGTTCTCCACCGTAATATCGAACTCGAACCCGGAGCTGTCGGCGTAGCGAGCCACATCCAGCCAGTCGCGGCCCCACCGCTCGCCATAATGCGGCGAAGCCAGCAGCCGGTCAACCAGATTCTCGTACGCTTTGGGCGAGGGATCGTTGACGAATTTCTCGACCTCGGCCGGAGGCGGCAGCAGGCCCACCAGATCCAGATACGCCCGGCGGATCAGCGTTCGCTTGTCGGCCTCTGGCGCGGGTTCCAGGCCTTTCTTCGCCTGCATGTCGCGCACGAAGGCGTCGATCGGATTGCGGCTCCAGCGCGGATCGCTCACTTGAGGCGCGGGATTGCGCACCGGTTTCTGGAACGCCCACCATTGCCGGTCTTTGTCGGAAATCTGCTTCTCTTTATATCCATTCGTAGATGTCGAGGTTGGGGCCGGGGCCGGAGCGGCTGCGGTCGTCGACGTCCATTGTGCGCCCTGATCAATCCAGTCTTTCACCAACGCGATTTCGGCGGATTTAAGGGCCGGAACGGGAGGCATCGGCATGACTGGCTGTTGCTGGCCCGTGATTCTTTTGTATAGTAAACTCGCCGACGCGTCGCCGGGAACCACTGCCGGGCCTTTTTCGCCGCCTTTTAGGATTCCTTCGCGGGTGCGCAGGTCCAGCTTCGACATCTGGATCGCTTCCCCGTGGCATTGAAGGCACCTTTCAAGGATCGGACGGACTTCTTTATCGGTAACTGTGCTCTTCTGCGCCGCCGGCTGAGAATGTAAGGTCAACAGAACGAGCGACGCGATGCCACCAATCCCTGCCACGCGACGAAGCCTCGATGGAAATCTCGAAAAGCCCTCTGGGATCATGAACGCCTGCCCTTCTGATGTCTGGTTTGGTGCTGGTAAATGCTTAGCGCATCTATTATCAAAGTGTATACGATCCGCACGCAAACCGGAAGCCCCTTCTTTGGTCGGTGTAAGTAATTTGTAATCAGTCAGATATAAGCCCGGCACCGAGCCCGTACGAACTGCCTGAACAGGCTTGTTTTCGTAGTACAGCCTCAGCGTCCGTCCTCCAAAGAAAAAACAGTCTCAGAAGAAGCGACCGGGTGTATACTGGCTGGAACAATCGGGACTATTACATACATCAATCGGGACTATTACAAAGAGGTGGCGAATGAAACGCTGTTTCCACGTAAGATTCAGATCCTTGATTTTTCTGAGCGTCGCCCTGTTGGCGGGTTCAGCGGGTGTTAGTCGACTCGAAGCGCAGCTGCTCCAGGGCAGCATCACTGGTAACGTAGCCGACGCAAGCGGGGCTGCAGTTCCAGACGCCAAGGTCGTGGCGAGGGAGCAACAAACCAACTTCACTCGTGAAACGACTACCAACTCGTCCGGCGTCTACAACCTCCCGACGATGCCGCCGG
This sequence comes from Bryobacteraceae bacterium, assembly GCA_035484655.1. Classification (GTDB taxonomy): domain Bacteria; phylum Acidobacteriota; class Terriglobia; order Bryobacterales; family Bryobacteraceae; genus Palsa-89. The sequence continues at coordinate 4,830 of DATHOT010000251.1, forward strand.
GAACGTATTCCGTCACTGTAAGTGCGCCCTCATTCCAGACCACAACCATAAACGGCGTCGTGGTCTCTCCGGAAGAGGTAACGCGCCGCGATGTAGCGTTGGCGGTGGGGCAGGTGACCCAAACTGTGGAAGTGCAGGCGGAAGCGGTGGCTTTGCAGTCGGACCGCGCCGACTTGCGGGACGATCTAAACGCCAACCTGCTGCTTAACGCTCCGGTACCCATCGGCCGGAACTACCAGAGTTTGTTTATTACGCTCCCAGGTGTCTCGCCACCGACCAATGCGAACTCCTTTACCGCCAATGCGCAGCGCGGATTGACCTTCGCCGTCGGCGGCGGCCTCACAGGCTATAACAGCATCCGTGTGGACGGTACCGGCACGTTCGATATGACCGCGAATGCCGAGGCCCAGTACACTCCCGCCCTGGAAGCCATCGAGAATGTCAGCATCGCGAGCAACTCCTTCGATGCCGAGCAAAGCGCCGGTGGCGGAGCCATAAACATTACAGTCAAGAGCGGAAGCAACACCATACACGGGGTGCTCTTTGAAGACCATACCGACCAGCACATTGAGGCCTATCCATGGGCCGCTAATCGTTCGCTTCCAAACCCAAGATACATCAACAATCAGTATGGGGGTACGATCGGTGGGCCGATCAAGAAAGACAAGTGGTTTTACTTCTTGAGTTATGAGGGGACCGGCCTGATCGCGACCGCTCCCTTTCTGGCCGAGGTCCCCACCGCGGCGATGAGAACCGGCGACTTGGGCGGCAATCCCAACCCGATCTACAACCCGTTTACCGGCAACCCCGCTAATGGATTAGGCAGGACACCCTTCCCCGGAAACATGATTCCAACCAGTATGATCACCCCGGGCGTGCAGAGCTTGCTCAACTATAGCGCGGCTAACGGCAACCTATGGTCGCTTCCGAACCAGCCAGGAACCGGATCGTTGGGGCTTGCCAACAACTTAAACACAAACGGCGAAACCTATCTGGAACGGCACCAAACGGACTTCAAAACCAACTGGAACCCGACCCAGAAACTTAGCACGTTTGTCCGCTTCGGTTGGGGCAACAATTACTGGACAACACCGACTCAGTTCGGCATTTTGGGCGGACCTGGTTTATCCCAGACCAATACCGCCCAGGGATACGGTGGCGCCAGCGTCTATAGCGGAACCGTTTCCGCGACCTACATTTTCAGCCCCAGCTTGGTCTTGGATGCACATTACGGGTATGACGTGAACAGCGCGTTTAGCGTACAAGCAGGCGCGAACTTAAACCTAGGCTGCACAGTTATGCTAATTCCGGGATTGTGCACCGCCGGGGAGCCAGCGAATATCCAGAAACAGCAAGGCGGTTTGCCATCCATCATATTCGACACGGGCTTCAGCCAGCTCGGTTCGGTGAGCAGGTTCCAACCCCAGGACTATTGGGATCCGGAGAAGAACATCGACGTCAATCTCACTTGGATCAAGGGCTCTCATAACGTGCGATTCGGTTTCGACTCCGACTTTCAGAATTCAAGGGAGACGCAGTGGCAAAGTACCGGCGCCGGCGTCATCAGCGGCGCGGGAGGGTTCGAGTTTCAACAGCAAACCACGGAGCTTTGTAAAGCTGTCAATTCCGCCGGAGTCTGCACCTCGAATTCCGCGGGGAACGAATACAACTCGTTTGCCTCTTTCCTGCTGGGTGTTGTGAACAACGGAGGCGCGATCTATCAGACCACGCCGAGTTACTACAGCGATACGAAGTATTTCGCCTGGTACGCCCGCGATCAGTACCAAGTCAACTCGAGGTTCACAGTGACGGTCGGACTGCGCCTTGATTTCTTCCCGATCCCGTTGCGCAACGGCACGGGCATGGAATACTACAACATCGCTACCAATAATACGCAGATTTGCGGGCTAGGAGGCGTCCCTGCTTCCTGTGGTATTTTTAACAACTCCCAATGGCATCTGGCTCCCCGCGTAGGAGCCGCTTATCGCATCGGCGACAGAATGGTAATCCGAGCCGGTTATGGAATCTCAACCGACCCGACCAACCTATTTGCGCTGAGCGAACGCCGGATTAACTTCCCTTACATATCGAGCTATGTCCTGGACCCTCCCCAAACTAACGCCTATATCACAACCCTGGCTCAGGGCATCACGCCGCCTTCGAACCCATTGCCGCCTCCGTCTAGTGGTGCAATTCCGACGCCCGGCACGGTAGGCATATTCAATAACGACCCGGGCGATTGGAAGCGGGGTTACGTCGAGACTTACAACTTTACGGTCGAAGAACGTATACGGACAAGCTGGACCGCTTCGGTTGCGTACGCCGGCTCAAAGCAGATAGATCCGATGGTTTATACAGACCAAAACTGGTCTCCAATCGGCACGGGTACCGCCGGGCAGCTATTGAATACCCCTGGCGTAAACGGCCAACCGCTCACCGGGTTTTCGCCCGGAGGAACGGGTGGACGTATCGCCGCTACCTATCGCCTTCAAACCTTTGGGACCACCAATTACAACTCCCTGCAGGCGCGTACCAATGCCCGCATCGGCGGCGTAACTTTCAACATAGGCTATACGCTTGCCAAGAACCTGGGATTCATTAATCCCGGGGGAGTCACAGGAGGCGCAGCCATGCCTTGGTTATATAGAACCTATAATTACGGTCCGATACCTCAGCTCGACATCAAGAACAACTTTGAGACGACGGCGATTTACGACTTGCCCTTCGGCAAGGGCAAACATTGGCTCACGACTGGCAAGACCTCGAATATTCTGGGCGGCTGGCAACTCAGCGGCGTGTTCAGCGACTTCGGTGGACGGCCGTTTAGCGTAGTCGCCAACAACAACCTCAACGCGGTAAGCTCCTACCAGTTTGCCAACTGTAATGGAACGCCGCAAAAGGTCGGGGCGCTGCTGGAGTGGTATAACCCGGCCGCCTTCTCTGCGCCGTCGTCTACCGGCTTCGGAACTTGCGGCATGGGTGTCTTAAGAGGCCCCGGGTTGATCAACGGGGATCTTGCCCTGGAGAAGAAATTCGCCATCCACGAGCGATTCATCTTTGCGTTCCGGACAGAAATGTATAACATCTCGAATACGCCGCATCACGCTAGCCCCGGTTACGGTCCTTCCACCGGGACTACCAGCTTTAACAACGTGCAAAACAGCGCGTTTATGGAGGTTATAAACATTGCGAACACCGGACGCGACGGCATCGATCAGCGAACCGTCAAGTTTAGCCTGAAGATGGCGTTCTAGTTCGTTTATACGAGCATAACGGCGATCTTAGCGAGCTGCCTTCAGACCGAAGGTAAACATGGAGTGGCCCGCGGCAACCGAGACGTATTGCACGCCATCCACGGTGTAGGTGATTGGCGATGCCGACACCTGCGATCCCAGGTATTTTTTCCAGAGCTCCTTGCCGGTCTTGGCGTCTAAAACGAAGAAATATCCTTCGCGGTTTCCGGAAAACAACAGATCGCTGGCAGTGGTGAGAATGCCGGCGTCGCTGACATCGCGCATCTTGTAGTCCCACACTTTTTCTCCGGTGACTGGATTCAAAGCGCGCACGACGCCATATCCCCACTCCGGTCCCCACTTGATGAACGGCTGGCGGCTCAGCGACGGGATCGGCCCTCGGGCACCGCCGCCGGTGTACGATTTGCCGGCCTCGTATTCCTGGTCCCAGGTGAAGTAATTGGTGTGATAATCTTCCCACGCCGTCACGTAGAAGAGGCCCGTGTGGGGGCTGAACGATGGCGCGTACCAGTTCGTCCCGCCTTGCACGCCCGGCCAAACGTCGGTCCCGCTTAGACTCGGACTCTTGCCGGGAGCTTTGATGGGTTTACCATATTCATCGATTCCCACCGCCCAGGTTTGCTTGACGAACGCGTTACCCCGAAGGAATTGGCCGCCCGTGCGGTCGAGCGTGTAAAAAAATCCGTTGCGATTCCCCCACAACATCGTCTTGCGCGGCTTGCCCTTCCAGGAAAGATCGGCCAGCACCGGAACCTGCACCGAATCGAAGTCCCATTCATCGTTGGGCGTGAACTGGTAATACCATTTGAGTTTTCCAGTGTCGGCATCCAGGGCGACCACGCAATCGCTATAGAGGTTCGCGCCTTTCCGCACTGACGGATTCCAATCGGGTCCCGGATTTCCGATGCCCCAATAGATCAGGTTCGCCTCCGGATCGTACGAGCCTGTGACCCAGACTGAGCCGCCGCCGGTCTTCCAGGAATCCCCCGGCCAGGTTTCGTTGCCGGGCTCGCCCGGGTGAGGAATTGTGTTGAACCTCCACACTTCTTTGCCGGTCTGCGCATCGTACGCCGCGAGGAAGCCCGAGATGCCGCGCTCGCCGCCCGCGGGTCCGACGATGATCTTGTCTTTGACAACCAGCGGCGCAACAGTGACAGCGTAGCCTTGCGTATAGTCGGCCACCACAGTCTCCCACTTCTTACGGCCAGTCGAGGCGTCGAGGGCTACCAGATGCGCGTCCAGCGTGCCGACAAATATCGTGTTGTCCAGAATCGCGACACCGCGGTTGATATTCCCGCAGCACACATAGGTGGTTTCGGGCATCGGATGCTCGTAGATCCAGAAAGGACGCCCGGTGCGGGTGTCGATGGCGACCACGGTGTTGGGCGGTTCGCTGACGTACATGACGCCGTCGACCACAAGCGGTGTAGCCTCGAACTTTTCGAGCGATTGCGCCTGCGACACCCATTTGAGATCCAGATTCCCGACGTTTGACGCATTGATCTGATCGAGGGCGCTGTGATGCGTGCTGCCGAGGTTTCCGTTGTAGGTCAGCCAATTCTGTGGCTCACGCTGCGCTTTAACTAAGCGGTCGAACGATACCTGGGCGGGAGCTGATGCGGAAAATAGACCGCAGATGGTGAGTGTCGCCAAAAAGTGTTTCATTTCGCCTGTACCTCAGAGGTGGGTTGCGCCCGTAAGCTCGCCAGATACGCTATGAGATCGTCCAGATCGCCGCCGCTGATTTTCCCTTTGAATGACGGCATCGGGGAAGTGCGCACGATTTCGTAGCTCGCCAGATCGGTCTTCCATACCGAACGCAGACGCCCCGACGCCTCGCGGATCTGAAATGAAGTCATGTCTTCATTCAATCGGACGCCGGTGATCGTCTGACCTGCTTTTGTCTTTGCTCGAAGCGACCAATAGTCAGGACCGACGTCGGCGTCAGGTTCGAGGATCGCGCTCTCCAGTTGAGACAGTGACCGGTGCGATCCGATGTCACTCAAGTCCGGTCCAATGAAACCGCCGGTGGTCTTACCGTTGGTGTGGCAGTGTCCGCAGCGATTGGTGTTGAAGGCTTGCTCGCCTTTTGCTGCGTCGCCCTTGGCCTGCTCGGCTGCTTTTCCAATATTCACCGCTCGAATGTACGCAATGAGCTGCCAGACCTCGCGGCCATTCAAGGGAAAAGCAGTCATAGCGGTTCCGGGTACGCCCTTGGTAATCACACGAAACAGCGCTTCATCCGACCCGCCGTTCTTGAAGTTACCTGTAGCCAAACTGGGTCCGACGACTCCACCGGTCGCATCACCGCCGTGGCAGGCGGCGCATTGGGAACGGAAAGACCGGGCCCCGGCCGCTTCGTCGTCCGGCGTTGAAAACGGACGATCCGGAGAGCTTCCATGTTGGGCGTGCAGCATCGCGAGCGGAGGCAAAAACAATAGGACCGAGAGACGAAAATTCATAGGATCATCGACCACACTATCATAACGATGCGCGTTATTTCCCGATCGTGGCGGCCGTGAAATTTAACATGTCCCCCCGGCGCCGGGCCACTTCCCGGAGGGAATCGTAATCTCCGGCGAGCTGGCAAAGCTGCGGAATCGCAATACAGGCCAGTTGATTGGGGTTCTGATCGCCGAGATATTCGAGCGACACTTTGATAGCCTCCCGATATCGCTTTAGGCGGGTCAGAAGCAGCACCAGAATTTGTGCAGGACCTGTACCGGGGGCGCCGTCGCTAACTTTTTTGCGGAAGTGCGCGACCGCGGCATCGGTATCGCAACCGAGCAGCGCTTTCAGAAATACAGCATGATCGTTGTAAAAATCCTCAAACGGTGGATCGGTACGGTATTGAAATTGCGATGAAAGGTGCGCACCGTAATCGCATAACTCAAGCGCCAGTTGCAGAGCTTCAGGATCGGTGAAATCGAGCGCCAACGGAATGATAGCGGTCAAATGCGCCGTGTCGACGTAATAGTCGAAGTCGCCGAATAGCCAGTCGCGGCCGCGGATGAGAACAGATACGCTGGTGCCGGCCGGCTGCTGGCCTTCGGTTCGGGAAATGGCGTGCTTTAGATTATCGACCAGCTCAGCGTGCAGGGCGCGAAGCAACAGAAGCGCGCATTGCTCGCGGGTCTTAGGATCGGGGTACTGCTCGAAAAATGTAATCGCGCGGCAAATGCCATGCGCTTTCAAAAGCAGCTCGAAGCCTTTGAGGGGGTGAACGCCCTGTCCGAATGCGACCTCGATGATTCCATCCAGTTGATCGTGCTGATCGATTTTTTCGATAGCGGCGGCGACGGGCGCCGGGTCGCCGATCGCCCGAAAGTACGGCCAGGCGCGCGGAATGTCTCCGTCGGCGAGAAACAGATTGCCGGTCTCCCGGGCGGCTTCTTTCATCGCCTGCTCGTAGGTCTGGCGCTGCTCTTCGGGCAGATCGTCGAGCGATGCATTGAAGATCAGCGGCAGGCCGATTCTGTGACGCGCCTGCATAAGCCGGGCCTCGAAGAGCAGCGGATAATTCTTGTCTTTCCGGGAAATGATCAGCAACAAGTCGAGTGCGGATTGCGCACCGCCCTGTCGCGCCGCCTGGTCGATGAGATCGAATGTATCGTTGTTTATTTCCATACTTTGACCGGTTCTACAAGTTGGAGCCATCGCGACACGCTTCGATCCACTGCACGTCTTCGTCGCTAAGTTGACTTCTGTAGACGTTCAGGTAGTTTTGCACCGTCTGTTGGACCGAGGGGTGATGCAAATGTCCCAGTCCATGAAGAGAGCACCATTGACACCCTCGATGGTCGAGGGCAAGTATCCTCGACAACGTCTGATACATCGCATCGGCCATCTGCTTTTGGTCGTCGTTGAGAGTCGAATAATCTTCCGTGTTGGCCGCTTGCCAGAACGTATGAAGGATCATGTCCCACCACATCCAGTAAAACGACTGGGAGATATCCGTCGAACAGCATGCAGCTACATCCTTAAACGGCAAGTACATGGACTCGATGCAGTCCATTCGCAATGTGCTTTCCACTGTGGAATCGAAGAGATACCGTTCACAACTGATACCAACTCCGAAAATCGCCCACAATCCCTGGTCTAACTGTTCGTGCGAATAGACGTTGGTCAATTCAGCAAAATTTCGACACATCGCTTGGATGTGAGCGACGACAGCGGTCGGATTCGATGCCACAAAGCTGTCGATTCCCGAACGGAAGAGATCATATTCGTTCTCATCACCCACGATGGGCCGATCGAAGAAAAACTCCAGGAACTGCTGATAGCTGAGGAGCGACAGATCAAATTGGCTCCATGGTGGATTCATTGTGGGCTCTTCCTTTCCAGCATAGTGGAGAAGTAGCCCGCACCTTGAAGCTCGAAGCGCAAGCACCCGATTTCCTAACGCTGCAGCAGTAGAATGATGCTATGAGTGCGGCCAGGTATATCCGCTGGCAAGACGGCGACATGTGGCTCGGCTACTTCGAAGAATTCCCAGATTACCTGACTCAGAGCGAGTCGCTAAAGGAACTCGAGGAAAATCTCCTTGACCTTTACCGGGACCTCACGAGCGGCGAAATCCCGGGTATCCGCAGAGTTGCTTAATTAAGGTCCGCTGCGGCGCGCGACGACAAATGCTAACCTGACTTCCGGCGTGCCTCGCGTTTCACTTACTATCGCCGCGCTCCTTTCTCTTTTGCCTGTCGCGGCCGACACATTGGATGTCGGCCTGACTGAAAACGGAACCATCATCGAGGCGGCTTCCGTATCAGCTGGCTCTAGAATCCTCCCAACTGTGCTCCTGATCGGCGGCTTAGCCGGTCCAGATGAATCGGTCGGGATCGTCAGACAGGAGCTCCAAACTTTCGAGGCCATCAAACCGGATCACCGCCGTTTCCGTCTTCTGGCGATTTCCCTCTCAAATCCCGACCACGCCAGTCTCGCCTTTCCGCCCGCCGGCATCGCGTACAGGGACAATCCGGAATCGCACGCGCTTTGGCGATGGATCGCGATCCAGGCGCCGGACCTTGTGATCGTCATGGGGGATCAGGATTTCGGCTTGGTGAACGCGCTATCCCAAAATGCGGTCGCGGGAGTTGGTCGTATCCCGGCGCGGCTGGTTCACGCGCAGCCCGGCATTCTGAAATTCGTGAAAAACCCTCCGCGCTCTGAGGCGCGCCAGGAGATCGACCGGCGGCTCAGCCGGACGCCCCACCAACTCGCCCAAGAATTGGCGCAGTATTACGGCCATGACTTCGATCAGCCAGCCTACATCCAGGCGGTTGCGCTGATCGGCCAACTTCGCCTCGGACATCAGACTGACGTCGAGCGGCTGGTTTCGCCATTCGTAGACGGTTCAAAGGACAGTCTGGCTAAACCTAGTGGGCCCGCGTTCGCTGGTCACCTCGTGTTCGCCGAGTTAGCCGAGCGTACACACGACCCACGCGATCTTCGACTGGTGCAACGAACGGCCGATCTCGGCTTCACGCCGTCGGGCGAGATGAAAGAATCGATGCCCCTGCACGATGAGATGAGCGATTCGGTGTTCATGGCCTGTCCGATCCTGGCCAGCGCCGGCAAGTTGAGCGGCGAGTCCAAGTATTTCGATATGGCCGCGCGCCATTATTCGTTCATGCAAAAGCTCTGCCTCCGGCCCGACGGCCTGTATCGTCATTCGCCGTTGAGTGAAGCGGCTTGGGGACGCGGGAATGCTTTTCCGGCGCTCGGACTGGCTTGGGCGCTGTCCGATTTTCCGAGCCAGCACCCCGAATTCAAGCGAATGTTGCGAGCGTTCCAGGCGCACATGGCCGCACTGGTCCCGTTTCAGGACGCAAACGGCATGTGGCGCGAGGTGATCGATCAGCGAGGTTCGTATCCGGAATACTCTGCGACCGCCATGATCGCGACCGCCATGTTGATCGGAATCAAGCACGGCTGGCTGGAATCGGCTACATACCAGCCCAGAATCGATCTGGCATGGCGCGCCATCCTCGCGCGCACGGGCGCCGACGGGCGGTTGATGGACGTCTGCGAATCGACCGGAAAACAGAAGTCGCTGAAAGACTATATTCATCGTGCCGCGATCCTGGATCGGGACGCGCGCGGCGGGGCGATGGCCCTTCTTCTGGCAACGGAGTACGATTCTCGGTAGAATTTCGAAGGAGCCCCATGAACCGTAGACAACTTCTCACCACCATCGCCGCCCTTCCGGCTGCATCGCAACTCCACGCTCAATCCGAGCCAAAGTTTCGATTGCGGGCCGGTCTGGTGGCCTATTCTTATCGGAAACAATTCGAATCGAAGTCCCTGAACTATGTGAGCCTCATCGAACGGATTGCGGACTGGGGTCTCGACGGGCTGGATTGCACCGTCTACTGGTTTCCGGATACCTCCAACGAATACTTGGCTTCGCTAAGAAAGGCCGCGTACAAGAACGGCGTACAGATCTATAACGCTGGAGTTCGTGTGCGTTTAGCCCAGCCCACGCCGGAGCTGCAGGCCGCGGAGTTCGAGAATATAAAGAAATGGGTGGACGTCGCTGAGCGCATCGGCGCCAGTCACGTGCGCGTTTTCGGGGGAGCGATACCGAAAGGCGCTACCGAGCAACAGGCCATTGCGTGGTCGGTGGAAGTGCTGAAACGCGGGGCGGAATATGCCGGCAGTAGAGGCATCATCCTGGGAGTTGAGGACGATGGGGGGCTGACCATCGCCGCTAAGCCTACTATCGAGATCGTGAAGCAAACGGCATCGCCCTGGGTTGGGATCAATGCCGATTCGGGGAATTTCCGCGATAACGGATATGCTCAGTTCGCGATGGTGCTCCCCTACGCGACCAGTTTCCATTTAAAGCGGGATATCACAACACCCGACGGAAAAACCGAGAAAGCGGATTGGAACCGCCTGCTTACCATGATCGGGAAGTCGAATTACAAAGGTTACGTCGGGTTTGAATATGAGGCCGACAATGCCGAGACCGACGTCCCCCCGTTAGCAGCGGAATTGAGGACTCTGGTCCGGAGATTGTCCGCCTAGCGCTGCGCCCAATACCTGTCGCGGGCCTGCACGGCCAGCCCCCTTTGTTTCGAAGCTAGCTGAATGCGCCGGAATTCCGATACGCGTAACGGCTCATCGGATACATAACCCAAATTGTATTGGCTGCGCAGCTCGTCTTGAATGATGTCGAAGATCTGATCGATGGTCTGCTTCTTCGATACCTCAAAGAATCCGCCACCGGTCTCTTTCGACATCCGGATCAGCGGCTTCTTGCCATCCGGCCCGCCGAAGCCATACGCGCCCGAATCGGAGAACAAAATCGAGTAAATCAGCGTGTCGGCGCGCTGAGCCGCTTCGATGGCAGTATCCGCCGTGGCGTCGCTTCCGAAATCGACGCCGTCGGTCATTACGATCACTGCCTTGCGATTCCCTTGATTCTTCATGGTGTCTTGGCAGGCCTTCACAACTGCATCGAAGAGCAGTGTCCCTCCGCCCCTCTGCATCTCCAATTCTTTCCGGCTGGGCGTGTCAACCATCGTCAATGCATCCTGTAGCTTTTGGCGCGAGAAGGTGAGCCCCTGACGCACTTGAATGCCGAAGTCGAACTGCATGATGAACGCCTGGTCGACGTTGTCTCTGAGCACCTGATCGAGAAATCGGAAGCTGGCGGAGCGTTCGGCGTCCAGCACCTTTTCCTGGCTCAGGCTGGTGTCAACCATCAGCCCGATGGTGAGAGCCAGATCGGTCTGTCGAGAGAAATAGCGGATAGTCTGAGGGTGCCCATTTTCCGACAGGGAGAAGTCATCTTTGGATAAGTTGCGGATGAATTCGCCGTTTTTCGCCCGCACGGTCGCCAGCACGTTGACCACTTTGACTTCGGTGGAAAATGTGGCGTCATCGCTCTGGGCCAGCAGCTTCTGAGCCACGAACAAAGCTGGCGGCAAGAACAAAAGCTCGCGCCTGGAAAAGGTGTTGTTTTTCGGATCGTTACACATCGCGGAGAGTCAGCTTCCACCATGGTAGCCGACCTGCTCTCACCGCGGCAGGTATTCTCGCAGCATTGGATACATATTACGAGCGAATCCGATGGCGGCGGTTGTGGCCGGCTCGTCCACACCGCGGGCCGGCCAGGTAATCACGCGAACCAGCGCCGTATCGGTGCGCTTATCCCTCAAAGCGTCGGCCGCCAGCCAGAATTTTGCCGCCCACTCACCGGCGATGACTCGCCTTGGCGTCTGGTACCAGTAAAGGACCACGGCGCTCTGCTCGCCCTTGTTCACGATATAGCGGTTGACCGTGATAGCCCCCGCCGAAGTGTCGACTGTGAGGTGATCCACCACGCGAGGCGTCCAGCCTCCGGCCGGCAAGCACACTTTAGGCGAGTGCGGCTGTCGAGCCCCTTCGCGCTGCGTCTGGAACCAGGCCACAAGCAGGCTGGCGACCGACCCGGTTGGACTTTCGATGTAGGTCTGGCTCACTAAACGGTCGGCGCCGAGTTCCCTCCTGGTCGCCGCATCGATCGGATCGTCGTGGAGGAGCTTCCATTGGCCGAACGCGGCTGGAAAACGAGCGAGGGCCGGAGGTAATGGGGGACGTTCGCCGCTGGCCGCGATGTGTACTACCAGCATTTGGGCTCCGAGAAAAAGCGGAACCAGCGCCGCGCGCCACTTAGGACTGGTAACGGACATACACTTTATTAAACAGTTGCCGAACAAGCATTAAGGTAGCCACGCAAAGCATAAAGATGAACAATCCGCAGACCGCGTGCGGAACGCCTCCCTCCAGTGCCGGCACCCACCCCGCGGCCGCGACTCTTACGGCGTTCGCCAGGATCGCAATCGGTACGGCGGCCGCGAGCAGCACTAACCGCATCCAGGGCTTTGAATCCGACACGTAGGCGAAGACTACCGCCATGAAACTGAGTGGGAGCAAGTAGCGGATGCCGTTACAGGCTTCCACGACGGCGACCCTGTGGCCGCTCACGGCGAGAATATTGCCTTCCCGGATGACACCAATTCCGCCGAACGTCAAGATGCCGGCGGCGATCCGGCTCGCGAGCAACTGCAAGGGCAGGGTGGCCTGGTTGTAGACCACCGCCAGTTTCGGCAGCATAAAGATCGCCAAGACGAGAGGAAAAGCTAATACTCGGAGCCAGGCCAAGCCGCCGAGGCAAAGCACCGCACCCGCAACCGACACCAATAACGCCACCGAACCTGCGAAAAGGCCCGCGCCCAGCAGACCGGCGAACTGCAGTCCGGCGGCTGCTGTCAAGATCGCAAAGCCCCACCAGTTCGGGTCAGTTTCGAGCCCCCGCCGCCGCGCGCGCTCCCTCCACACGATCCACAGCATTACGATAGGAACCAGAAAACCGTGCGACATGTCTTCGTCGTTCAACCATTGCTCAAACATTCCTCGCAGCGTGGGAGCATAACAGGCCACCAAAGCCACCGCCGTTAAACCCACAACGGTTTGCCGCCACGACATTCTGGAATAATGCCCGGTCAATTCCTTCTGAAAGCCTTTAATAGCCGTTCACGCGTTTGGTAAATTCCGATACAGGCCAGCGCCGCGGCACCCAAAATCAACGTTGACGGAGCGGGCGTGGGCGTAGCCCCGCCGGATCCTGCCGGGGTGGTAATTGTATTGCTGAGCAACGTTACTGCGCCGTTACGCGCCAAGGCTCTCCCACTGAGAACCGCGCCCGTACCCAGCGAGATGGAGGAAAGAGCCAGGATGTCTCCGGCGAAAGTAGAACTGGTTCCGAGGGTCGCTGAACTTCCGATCTGCCAAAAGACATTGGCGGCATTGGCGCCGTTAATGAGCACCACGCTACTGCTGGTCGCGGTAGTGAGTGCGCTTGCGATCTGGAAGATGAATTGCGCATTTGCGTTTCCCTGGGCGTCGAGCGTGAGAGTACCCGTTATCCCAAGTGTGGAAGTGGACATATAAACTCCAGGAAATAGAGTTTGGCCGCCCAAGTCTCCAGCCTTCGTGGCGGTGACTGCTGCCCCGGCCGCGGAATTATAAGCAGCAGTCAGTTCCGTTTGGGCCTGAGCTGCGGTAGCATTCGCGGAATCTATCGTCCCGGTAACCGTTCCGGGCCCACCGGGTGCAATTCCGGTGAATCCGGTAATGGCCGTTCCTGGGCTAACACCCAGATTCCCAGTAACCACAGTAGGACCACTGTTAGTCACCGTCGATCCGGCCAGAACCCCAAAAGTGGCAACCGTCGGTCCCAGGCTGATTTGAGCGTTCAGGCTAAGAGAAAGCGTCGACCATAAGAGGAGCGCTGTAAGCTTATTCACTGCCCCTACCTTTCATCCGGAGTTGTTTTTAAACTCGCACAGATGTAAAAGTCTACAACTATTTCGTCTTAGTTTCAATGATTTCACTCCGAATACTTGCGAGTTAAAGAGAATAGGAACGTAATGCGTAGAAAAGCAACTACACGCTAAACTCAACAGTGCCTACAAAGAATATCAAGCCGGCAGAACATAACCGACGCATGCGTATACTCATGTATATACTAGAGATTGCGCCTCGCCTCGACCTTTCTGCTGTGTGCCATCTCATGCTATGGCCAAGTGAGCGTTCTCACGTATCACAATGACCTCGCGCGAACGGGGCAGAATCTCAACGAGACTAGTCTCACGCCAGCGACGCTTCGCTCCGGCCAGTTCGCGCACCTCTTTACGGATTCCGTGGACGGGCAAGTCTACGCCCAGCCATTGTATATGCCTGACGTGAACATCCCAGGCAAAGGGGTATACAACGTCGTATTTGTCGTAACCGAGCATGATAGTGTCTACGCGTTTGATGCCGATGGCAATGCCGCCGCGCCGCTGTGGCATGTAAATTTCACTAATCCCACGCTGGGGATTACTCCCGCGTCGGCCGATGCCTTGCAGTGCGCCGCGATTGCGCCTGAGATCGGCATCACCGGCACTCCGGTGATTGACCCCACCACTGGAACGTTGTATGTGGTCGCGATGACACTCGAGTATGTTGCCGAAAACTACGTTCAGCGGTTGCACGCGCTCGACGTGGCCACCGGCGCCGAAAGGCCGGGCAGCCCGGTCGAGATTCACGCGTCGACGCCGGGCACCGGCGACGGAAACACAACGGTTAAGTTCAACCCGGGATTGTACAAGCAGCGCCCCGGATTACTATTGCTCAGCGGCGTGGTGTACACGACCTGGTCGTCCCATTGCGACGCCGGGCGCTACCACGGTTGGGTGATCGGCTACGATTCGAAAACGCTTCAACAAGTCGCCCTCTACATCGACACGCCGAATTGGGACGCCGGCTCCATCTGGCAGAGCGGCGCTGCTCCCGCCGCGGACCCGGAAGGCAACATCTTTCTGGTGTCGGGCAATGGTACGTTCGATACCAATCTCGGCGGCACTGATCTCGGAGAAAGCATCATCAAGCTCTCGACCACCAAGGGTCTGGCCGTCGCCGATTACTTTACGCCTTTCAACTCCACTGCGCTAAGCGAAAAGGAATTGGACCTTGGTTCCAGTGGAGCGTTGCTCCTGCCCGATAACGCTGGAAGTGGCGCGCACCCGCACCTGGCGATAAGCGGAAGCAAAGAGGGCCGAATTTATGTGCTTGATCGCGACAATATGGGCCATTTTCAACCCGACAGCGACAACCAGATCGTTCAATCTTTGGAGTCTGCCGTTGGCCCACTCTTCGGGATCCCGGTCTACTTTAACAACACCGTGTATTTTTCGGGCTCCAATGATGCGCTGAAAGCGTTCTCAATTACGAATGGACTTATGTCCCAACAGCCAGTCGCACAAAGCGCCGCCGCGTTTCCGTTTCCTGGCACGGTACCCAGCATCTCAGCGAATGGCTCCCAAGGCGGTATCGTCTGGTTGATCGACGCCACCTCGCAGCTTCGTGCGTTCGACGCGGCGGATTTGGTCGAGCTTTACCACGCGAGTATCGGACCCTACGTCAAGTTTTCAACCCCCACTATCGCCAACGGGAAGGTTTACGTCGGAACTATGAATAGCCTGACCGTCTTCGGACTACGGAATGAGCGGCGCCTGCGACCGCTTTCCGCGCCGTGACCGTTTTCCGAGGCAGGCGGTGTTTCACTCGCGTCCACTGGACCGGTCAGCCCTCCTATCGGATTGGGGTCTACCCACTTCTCCAGGTGCGTTGCCATGAGTTGCGACTCGATGGCGCGCGCCGCTAGCTCGGATTTGCGCATCTGATGATAGCGGTGCATCTGCCGGAAGACTCGCACCAGGACCGAGCCGTCTCGCACCGGCCGCGTCAATTCAGCACCCACTAAGTCGACAAAGGCTGCACGCCCAGCACCACGACCTCCTGGACGCTACCAGGTTAGTTAGCGGCTTGCGCAACGATCAGCAACCACTACCAAATATCGGAAGTGCGATTTATCTTTTCCCACGCGGGCGGTGCAACCACCGGAGTGGTGGGCCGGATCGCCGGAGCCAGCACCACCTATCTGGAAGAGGGCGGCGCTATGCGAGCCGGTGCGCCCGCGCGTTCCCCGCGCCTGACCGAGCTCTAGGAGGTTGCTGAAAAAGTCTCTCGCAGGTCGGAGACCTGCGCCACGTGTAGAGCTAAGTCATTGACCTGGAGTTGTGGAGCAGGTCCCCGACCTGCCAATGTGAGCTCTTGAAAGACTTTTTCAGCAACCTCCT
>DATHOT010000252.1:0-37976 GCA_035484655.1 Bryobacteraceae bacterium
AAGTTGCTGAACGTGATCGCGCAGAATATTCCATGGTTCTTGGGAGGCTCGGCCGACCCGGGAGCATCGAACCGGACGCTGCTGACCTACGAGGCTGCTGGCGAGTTCCAAGCCGATACGCCGGCCGGAAAGAACCTGTACGATGGCATCCGCGAGCACACCATGGCGTCGATCGTGAATGGCCTCTCGCTCTCGAAACTTCGCGCATTCAGCACTTTCTTCATCTTCAACGATTACGCGCGCCCCGCCATCCGCCTCTCGGCGATCATGGAACTGCCCACGCTTTTCCTCTTTACTTACGACGCGATGCGCGACGGCGAGGATGGCCCCACTCACCAGCCCGTCGAACAGCTGGCGTCGCTGCGTGCCGTTCCCGGCTTAGTCAAGCTCCGGCCCGCCGACGCTAACGAGGTCATAGAGGCCTATCGCTACATCTTGCAGTTGCGTCACGAGTCCGTTGCCCTCATGCTGTCGCGCCAACCATTGCCGACCTTCGACCGAACCAAATACGCGCAGGCATCCGGACTCGCGCGCGGAGCCTACGTTTTGGGTGATGCGCCGGGCGGTAATCCCGAAATAATCCTGATCGCCTCCGGGTGTGAAGTGAGCCTCGCTGTGAATGCGCACGAGACACTCCTCGCCCAGGGCATCCGCTCGCGAGTGGTTTCCATGCCGTCCTGGGACATCTTCGATCATCAAAGCCAGCACTACTGCAATAGTGTGCTTCCTCCGGCCGTGAAAGCGCTGGTCGCTATTCAACAGGCGTCTACGTTTGGATGGGAGCGCTTTACCGGCTATTCAGGGCGGATCATCGGAATGAAAACGTTCGGTGCATCGGCGCCACTTGAGGAACTTCAAAGGAAATTCGGCTTCGAACACGAACACGTCGTCGCAGCAGCGAAGGAGTTGCTGGGCCGGTGGTGAAGGCCGCGGAGAATTCCGGGCACAGCTCGCCGCTCGGGGCCACGGTTCTGCCAGGCGGCGTGAATTTCAGTATCTATTCGCGAAGCGCTGCCGGCATGGAGTTGGTTTTCTTTGATGGGGAAGACGACCGCCAGCCCTCGCGCGTGATTCCGATCGACGCGGCGACCAACCGCACCGATCATTACTGACATGTATTCGTGCCTGATGTGAAGCCAGGGCAGCTTTACGGTTATCGAGTCCAGGGTCCTTTCGATCCGGCGAGCGGAATGCGGTTTGATGCCGCCAAGGTACTGCTCGATCCATACGGGCGCGGCGTTGTTGCTCCAAAAAACTATAGCCGTGAGGCCGCACGCCGTAACGGCGATAATGCGGCGACCATGATGAAGTGCGTCGTCGTTGATCCCCGCGCGTACGATTGGGAAGGTGACGCTCCACTTCGCCATCCGGCGTCTCGAACAATCATCTATGAAATGCACGTGCGTGGCTTCACACGTCATCCTTGCTCAGGACTCGCGGAGAATGTACGTGGCACTTATGCCGGCTTGGTCGAAAAGATTCCTTATCTTCAACAACTCGGCGTCACCGCGGTCGAACTTTTGCCGGTGTTCCAATTCGATCCCCAGGACGCCCCTCCTGGTCGCGTGAATTATTGGGGCTACGCGCCTATCTCGTTTTTCGCGCCGCATCAAGCCTACAGTTCCCGCCAAGGCCCGCTCGGGCCAGTGCACGAATTTCGTGACATGGTGAAGGCCCTTCACCGCGCCGGTATCGAGGTTATCCTCGACGTGGTGTTTAATCACACAGCGGAAGGCAATCATCTTGGGCCGACACTAAGCTTCCGTGGTCTCGAGAACAGTACTTACTACATTCTTGACAATGATCGCTCGCGCTATGCGAACTACAGTGGCACGGGAAATACGTTGAACGTAAACCATCCGATCGTCCGCCGGATGATCCTCGATAGTCTCCACTATTGGGTGGAAGAGATGCACGTCGATGGCTTTCGGTTCGATCTGGCATCGATCCTGGAACGCGATGAATCGGGCAATTTGTTGCCGAACCCCCCGGTTTTGTGGGATATCGACTCCGATCCGCTGCTCGCCGGGACAAAGCTCATCGCCGAAGCCTGGGATGCGGCCGGCTTATATCAAGTAGGCAATTTCCTCGGAGACAGTTGGAGGGAGTGGGATGGGCGATTCCGCGATGACTTTCGCGGCTTTTTCCGTGGTGACCAAGGTTTGGTGGGGTCAGTGGCGGACCGTCTGCTTGGCAGCCCGCAAATCTACGGTCATAAGTGCCGCGAGGCTGAAGCCAGCGTGAATTTCGTGACGTGTCACGACGGTTTTACGCTGAACGATCTCGTCTCATACAGTCAGAAGCACAACGAGGCCAACGGCGAGAACAATCGCGATGGGACCGACGATAACCGAAGCTATAACTGGGGTGTCGAGGGTCCAACGGATGACCACGCCGTGGAAGCCTTGCGAAACCGCCAGGTGAAAAATTTCTTCGCGGTGACGATGCTATCGCTCGGCTTACCGATGATTTTAATGGGCGACGAAGTGCGGCGCACTCAGTACGGCAACAACAATGCCTACTGTCAGGACAACGAGACCAGTTGGTTCGACTGGAGGCTGGTCGCACAGCATGCCGGCTTGCATCGTTTCGTAAAACTTCTCAATGCGTACCGCCTGATGCAAGACTGCGAGCCGGACTTTCAGAACCTCAGTCTGAACCAGCTCTTGCGAGAGTCGCACCGGGTCTGGCACGGCGTGAAACTCGGGGATCCCGATTGGAGTTTCGATTCTCATAGCGTGGCCTATAGCGCGGCATGTCGAAAAAGTAATCTGCACTTCTATGTAGTGTTGAACGCTTATTGGGAAGCCCTCGAATTCGAGCTGCCGCCGGCAGGCAAATCTGACACGCTATGGCGCCGATGGATCGACACGGGCCTGGATTCGCCAGGTGACATCGTGGAGTGGCAGGTCGCACCCGCGGTTGCCAGTCGTACCTATCGAGCTGAGCCACGCTCTGTGGTCGTTCTGTACGCCCGGGTGCAAACCCCATCGGAGTCCTTAAAAGAGTGAAAACGGATCACTGTCCCGGCGCGCTGAGTATGATATGTCGTCGAACTCGCCAAACAGTCGAGACGGCAGTCCGTCGTAGCGCGAAAAGATGGTGAGGCGGGTCTAGGCGGAGTGTGACCTGCGTCCCAGTGTTTGCCACGGTCTTCAGCCAGCACCAGCGCGCGCTCAATCAGAATATACTCCTCCGCATGGATGGATTCGAATCGACACCTGCCGCAGGGCTGAGAAAGCGGGCTCGACACAAATGCGAGGAGAAACGCTCCTGCGCTAAAAATGGAAGCATCGAGCGGGCTTTCACGCCTAAAGGCAGAGTCATCGTGTAGGGGAACGTCAACAACGACACGCCGGCCAAGCGGCCGACACTAAACTAAGCAGGAATCCTGGCGAGCGGCTTCAATCGACGCCTCGTCTGGGCGGTCTTCACCATCGATGGTGCATGAGCGGCGCATTCAATTTTGGCGACCTACAGGAGTTCTCGCTCGCCCTGGTTTCGATGGCCACCCGAACATCGACGGTGGTTAACCTACCGACCGGATTGCGGCAGCAATGGGCAACCCATTCCGGGAACCGGTAGCTTCGGAACGATTAGCGGCACCCGCGCACGAATCGATATGCGAGAGTTGCACTTCAATCTGAAGGTGATCTTCTAAACTCTCGACAGGGTACCGCTTATTGTTGGCTGTCCGTGGCCTTCCCCGGAAGTTCCTCCGGCGGTTGGAACACGTGTGAGTTCGCATATCCGACGATGGCGAGCCGGGTCGCCATTCCGTCGCCTGCAAATCGTATGCGGTGCCAGGTTAGGACCGGGGCGTAGACGATGTCGCCCTGGTCGGCGACGAAAGTAGGAACTGAGCCAATCTTGAACTCCATCTTGCCTTCCAGAATGAACCAGAATTCGGGTCCGGTCACGTGCATGTGCCCTTTGTCCTCTTCGAGCGCCGGTGACTGCTTTTTAGGATCGCCGCGGATGATGTTGGCGATACCGTGGGGATCGTTGATGAACTGGGTCGGATTCTTTTTGGGCGTCGGATGTCCGGCTATGACCTGGTTGTAGTCGATGAAGGGAACGTTCGCGTCGTCGTATTTTCCTTTGATATTTGCCACCCTTGACCTGACATACTTTATGCCCGGTGTAGGCGCCGGCGTTTCATCGATGGGATACATCGTATTCGCGTTCGCGATCATCACTTCAAACCGCAGAGATGGCTTGTCTCCCACGGTCTCCAGGCTGTAGACCATGCGGTGCGGGACCTGAACCATGAATCCCTTAGACGCGATAAACGGCTCCTGCCCTTCGATCGTGAAGCGGATTTGCCCATCCTCGACGATCCACCACGCGCGATTGTCTTGATGAAAGCGTCTGGGCGTCTTGGCCCCCGGAGCCATGGAGATGTATTGGCCGCGGAAAAGGTTATCGTCGACAATCGTTTCCGTCCAGTTTTGCTCGCCCGCGTGCTTCGCGCGCAGTTCGGTGAGCCTCGTGATCGGCTTATTGGGCGGGATATATGGGTTCGCCTGAAGCGGCTGCGGCGCCCACACAGGAATCTGGTTTTGTGCGCGCA
Source organism: Bryobacteraceae bacterium (assembly GCA_035484655.1). GTDB lineage: Bacteria > Acidobacteriota > Terriglobia > Bryobacterales > Bryobacteraceae > Palsa-89. Next base: position 4,574 of record DATHOT010000252.1, read on the forward strand.
TTTCGGTTTGCAGTCGAGGCAGCATCGAAAGCAGTCCCAAAACGGCCGGCACCCACCCTACTCGTTTTAGTGATCGCATCTTGAACCAACTCCTCGCTGCAGGGTACCACGATCGCGTCCGTGCTTCGGGCGGATCTCATTGGTTGGAACACTAGTTCAGCCGTTAGGGTGCCGCCGCCCATGCTGCCTATTCGCCATGCGGGGCGTGCAGTTCGGACGGAAGCCGATGAGATCACAAGCGTTTACTGCGCCAATAATCTTTTGTGCGCTGGGGGCATTCATCGCCTTTCCACAACTCTCTACCCAGGACCGGAATCCTAAGCGGCCAAGAAATGGCCACGCCACCGGATGGGAGTTCTCGGCGTTCGATCTTCATCAGGACATGAGTAGCGCAGGAATTCGGCTGCCGAAAGAGTGTAATCGAATTCGACTCGAACACAAGGCGCTGAATACACTGGTGTAAAATGGCCCTCTAGGCAGTTGCGGAAGAAGAGGAGGCGCATGTGGTTTGATCGCATTAATCGGCGCGAGGCGCTCTTTGTACTTGGTGGCGCGACGGTAGCGCAGATTCGCGCGGAAGGAGGACTACTCCCCGTCACGCGTGTGGATCACGTTGCACTCTCGGTCGGGGACATTGATAAGGCCCTGCTGTTCTACCGCCGGCTCTTCGGCAACGAGGTTCTGAAAGATAGCCGGACACCGCGGCGTTATCTGCGCCTTGGCCCTTGCTATATGGCGATTGCCCCGGCCGCGCCAGGTGAGGCCAAGCGCATCGATCATTTCGGGGTCGGCATTGAAGATTTCCAAGCGTCCAGCATCAAGCGCGCCCTCGAAAATGCGGGGTTGAAAGTGCGCGAATCGAATGTCGGCCTCTTCATCGTAGATCCCGACGGTACTAGTGTGCAGATCTGGGCGGATCAATCGTGGAAACAACTGAGCAACGCCGCGCCGGAGGCGGCGCCCAGACGGGAAGCTGTCTTTCATCCCCGTGGAATGCATCACCTTGCGATCCAGGTCCACGATATGGGGAAGGCGACCGCATTTTATCGAAAGCTGTTCGGCGAGCCAACACCAGGACAAGGGAATCCGCCGCAGCCAACCTTTCAAGCTGGCGAGACGAGAATCTTGCTCTACAACCCAGCGCCCAACAAGCCGGCCAAGATTGACCACTTCAGCGTGCTGGTCGATAACTTCGACGCTGTTTCAGCATTAAAGATCGTGAAGTCACTCGGCGCTAACGCGGAACTGTCGAAACAGGGAACCTTGAATGAATTTTTCGATCCCGACGGCATTCGCCTGCAAGTGACATTTCCTGGACAAACCTACGGGGCGCCGACGAAGAAGTAGCGGCCGCCTGCATTACTTAAACCGCTCGGTCACTCAAAGCGTTCAAGCCCCTTCGCCTGCCAGACAGACTTCGCCTCCGGCCGTAAGATATATTTGACGAAAGCGATCGCATCATCGCGATGCATCGCTCGCGCCGAAACCGCGGTGGACATGTCGATCCAGGCTTCTAGTTCCCGCGGCAGCGGACCGACGACCTCGATTTCCTTGTGAGGAAGAATTTCGCAAATAGCCTGAAGCGCCATATCGCCTTGTCCGCGCGCCAGCGCTTGACCGCCTTCTCCTTGTGTGCTGGCCATGCTATTGACACCGGCGAACTCCGGTCGCTTGATCACCTTGTCTTCGATTACTTTCGCCACCATGCTTCCATGGGATGGATCCGAGCGCATCACAAGTTTCGCGCTGCGCAAAGCGGCGGCTAATTTCTCGACCGTCGAAATGTCCGGGTGAGGCGCGCCCGCCCGCACGGCCAGGCCCATTTCTGAGCGGCCAAGCGGCAGGTAGGTGCCCGGCACGATATTACCATCCAGGGCCAACGAACTCATCAGCTCAAATGGCAGCATGATCACATCCGCAGGCGGGTTGGCGGTCTTGATCGCGTTGACGGCGCTACCCATGATGATGGTGTTCACTGCTACCTTCTTGCCTGTCTCTTTCGTGAAGGCGGTGGCGAGATCCACTAAGCCAGCATTGTAAATGATGCCAACGGTCAGGATTCGAACGTCGGCGGCGGCATACCGCGCGGCGGCTTCTTCCACCTGCGCACCTCCGCGGCCTCGACCCGCCGGTTGTGGAGTTTCTTGAGCCAGCATCGGCCAGGCCATCAGCAGCATGACAACAAGAGCAGAAAGGTAAGGGGGGCGCATATCGTTCCTTTAAATTTTGGACGTCACTTACGAAATTGTACGAAATCGGTGCGGAAGCGTCGATCGAAAGCGATCGGATCATGCATAAATGGTGCAGGTATGCCGCGCAACACATCAGAAGACGAGCTTCATGCTGAGTTGCAGCTCTCGCATGTCAATCCCGGTACGCGTGGAGGTGATCTGGCCGAACGTGGCTCCGGTCAAAGTATCATTGGGGTCGTTGAAGTTTGGATGATTCAGGGTATTGAACGCCTCAAATCGCAATTGGAGATAGATACGCTCCGTGAAATTGAAGTTTTTCAGCAACGCCGAATCGACGGTGAAGATGCGGGGCCCTGTGACCGTGTTTCGAGGAAGGTTCCCAAAGGTGCCTTTCGGCTGAAGAGCGAAGGCCGCTGTGTTGAACCATTCGGCTGTTGTCGGGTTGGGGAGGCTCTCGGATACGCCGTAAACAGCGTTCGGGCGATCGTACCCCTCGCCCGTATTGGACTGGTCGACTCCAGCTTGAATGTCATTGGGGAAGCCGGTTGAGAAGGTCCAGATTGAGCCGAGCTGCCAACCGCCGATGAGCGTGCTGGCCAGACCCCGATTCAGAAACTTCTGCCCCCGGCCGAACGGAAGGTTGTAAAGAGCGGAGATGACCAGCCGATTCCGAGCGTCGAACGACGACAAACCGCGCTCGCAGGTAAAGCAGGTACCATTGGGGGGCTTTAACTGATCGGTGTTGTCATTGCGTATGCCACTGCCCTCGTCGATCGACTTTGCGAAAGTATATCCGACCAGAAATGTGAGACCCTGAGACAGCCGTCGTGTCACTTTGACCGTCAGCGCGTTGTAATTCGCGTTGACGACGCTGCCCACATACTGGATGTTGCCGAATGACGGATCCGGTTCGCGTGAGTTCACCGTGGCGGTGGGGCTCATCGTTGCGGGCATGTTCAAAGTGAGGAAGCGCTGGAGGAAGTGACTCATCGAACCGAGATAGCCGACTTCCACTACTGTGTTCGAGCTCAACTGCCGCTGAACGTTGAACTCCGCCTGTCCGGTATAAGGGGTTCGCCGGTTGTATTGGTTCGCCAATCCCTGCGGCGTGCTGAGGCAAGTGTAGGGTGGACTCGGCACGTTGCAGGGATTGGTTCCACCGGTGTTAAACGGATTCTCGAACGTCAAATTGTGCGTTACGATATTTGTGAAGTTTTGCACATTGCCGAAAAGATTGCGAGCCATATCGAAGACCGGGTTACCAGTATCCTGTACATAAAAAATTCCAACGCCGGTGCGGATGGTCCACTTTGGAGAAGGGCTCCAGGCGATGCCGAGGCGCGGAGCGAAGTTCTTGTAGTCCGCCTTAACCAATCGATCACCTAAGCGGCCATCCCGGGCGGTGCACATCGCAGGGTTGAAAACAGTAAAAACGCCCGCATACATATCGCCATGGCCGACGCGGATCATGCAGAGCGGCGGCCCCGAATAGTTGGCAGGACCAGTCCCAGCAGGGTTAAACGGAAATTGCGGAGGGACATACACGTTTGCCTCCGTGTTGTTTTTCATCGACCATGGCGGATTGTATTCGTAGCGCAAACCTACATCAATCGTCAGGTTGGGCTTCAGTTTCCAGTTATCGTCGACGTAATAGGATTGAATCAAGGATCGATACTGACCCACCGCTAATGCGGCGGCATCCTGATTTTCTTCCAGGTATCCCAGCATGTAGTCCCCGAATCCATAGCCGGTCGCCTGATTCTGTACCGTTAAAGCTGCCCGCGCGTCCTGGGTACCAAGTTCGTTAAATTGATCGCGTATGAACTCGGCTCCAAACTTCAACGAATGCTTACCATGGGTCCAAGATATGTTGTCGGACCATTGAAAATTGTGATCGTTGATGATCCAGGGGCCTTGCACGCTGGTGCCAAAACCGCTAAAGCTCGTGATGGAGATCCCCGGAATTCCCCACGCCGCCGGTTGTGGATCAAAAACGCCGATCCCCAGATTTTTGATTACGTCAACCTGATTTTGCAGTTCGTTCCCAAAATTGTTGTAGAAACCCGCGTAGCCAAAACGAAATTCATTCACTAAAGCGGGAGAAAGAATGCGAATGTTGGACAACATCCCTTGCTGTACACCGGTCGCCAGGATCGTGCCGTTTTGATCGAGGGCGGGTGAAACGGCGTTCTCGTTCTGAAAACTGTAGCGGCCATACCAGGTCGACTTTTCGTTTTCCACGAAGTCGATACGCTGCGTAAACTGGTCCTTGTTCAACACGTTATTATCCAGCGCCAGGTAGTTGCTCGATAGCCCCGCTCCGGGAATATTGGGTGCAGGGTAATACGCCAGCAGCCCCACTGCGGCGTGGTCAAAACGATTAGTCGGGATCATGTTTCGCGGGAACGGCGCATTGTTGTTTAGAGGGTCGGTGATCACGGTCTTTGGCAGGATTTGCGAGAAATCACCGTTGCGCATCGCGACCGGCGGTGTCGAATAAACGGTCTGAGTCTGGTTTCGAAGCCGGAAGGCTTCATAGTTAGCCATGAAAAACAGCTTGTCCTTGCCATTAAAAAGTTTTGGAATCTGAACCGGACCACCCAGGGTAAAGCCAAACTGATTCCACTTGAAAGGCGCGGATGCCGGTACACTGGACGTAAAACCGAACGGCCGGGCGTCAAAATCGTTGTTCCGCACAAAATCAAACAGTGTGCCGTGGTATTGGTTCGTCCCGCTCTTGGTGGAAACATTGATTTGCGATGCCTGGTGTCCAAACTCGGCCGAGTAAATGCCGGTCTGAACCTTAAACTCCTGGATCGCGTCGATCGATGGGAGGAATGTATAAGTGTTGAAATTGGGGTCAGTGTTGACGATTCCGTCCAGAGTGAAATAGTTGTAAACCTGCCGCTGACCTGACACCGCGATCTGCGCGACCGTGGTGCGGTCACCACCCTGCCGTGTAGAGGCTCCTCCGCTGGCCGCGAAACCGGACGTGACGTTAGGACTTAAGGCAATCAGCGACGTGAAGTTGCGACCATTGAGCGGTAAATCTACAATGCGCTGGTTATCGATCACTGTTCCCACAGTCGCGTTCTCCGTGGAGAGAAGCGGCGCGCCCCCGGTCACTTCCACCGCAGTCGAGACAGTGCCAACGCTCAGCTGGAAATCGAGACGAGCGACTTGTTGGACCTGCAACTCAACGCCGCTGCGGATCTCCGGCTGAAAGCCCTGACTCTCGACCTTGACGTTGTAAACGCCCGGCGGCAGCGCGGGAAAAGTGTAATTGCCGACGCTATTCGTGGCAGCCGTTCGCGTTGCGTTGGTTTGTGTATTCGTGACCGTGACGGTGGCGCCCGCCACAACCGCGCCCGATGTATCTGTCACTACACCGGTGATTTCTCCAAACGTCTGAGCGTAAGAAGATTGAATCAGAGCCAGACCCAGGACAATGACGATGAGCCCCGGAAACTTAGAATACCGAACCAGCCTGTCAAGGGCGGGTTCGTCTTTGCGTCGACTTGGACTTGCTAGCTTCGCCACATCTGCCCCCTCTTTTTTCAGAGATGGAGAAAGCATATCCTCCTCGGGTGACGAAAGCAAGCCCTTATATCGCTTTTGTCGACTGCTAGTACGGTATGGTGCAAATTGGGCTGGCTTCTGAATACTCGGGCTGTCATCAAGATCGCGCCCCGCAGAAATTCACGATTCGACGCCGCCGAGATTTCTATCCAAAGGGGACCTAGCTTCCTTGTTTGCAGTGGGGAGCTGTCGAGGTCTAGAAATTATCGCTCCACGCCTCAGTTGGGCCCGCAACACTTCATATTTCAAGATGGCGGAGCCATCTGCGCGAGAGGCAACGTGGCCTTGCCCCACTCGACGCCAACCGTGATAAAGTTGCACCTATGCGCTGGCTAATCCTGCTCGCGGCTTCGGCCGCATATCTGTTCGCACAACTGGCCCCGCCGAATGACCGCGGGATCTCCATGGGGCATGTCCACCTGTACGCTGCCGACCCGGACGCGCAAAAGAAACTCTGGGTCGATCTTCTGGGCGGACAAGTGACCCACTCGGGGACGCTCGAGCTTTTGAAATTTCCCGGCATCCTGGTAGTTGTGGCGAAAGCGCGGAACCCAACCACCGGCGGCTCCGATGGATCAACCGTGAATCACTTTGGTTTTCTGGTGAAGAGCTATGCCGACACCAAGGCCAAGCTCACCGGCGCCAATGTCACTTTCACCATGGATCGTCCGGAGAACAAGCAGATGATCGCGGAATTCCCGGACGGCGTGAGAGTGGAGTTCACCGAAGACGCGAATCTAAAGGTCCCGATCGCCTTCCATCACATCCATGAAGTGGCTACCGATCCGGAAAGTGTGCGCGCGTGGTATGTGAAAACCTTCGGCGCCAAGGCCGGCAAGCGTGGCGAGTTCATGGCGGCCATGGTTCCCGGCGGTGAAGTCGATTTCCGCAAGGTCGACACGGCCGCGGCGCCAACAAAAGGCCGTTCGCTCGATCACATCGGATTCGAGGTCACCAACCTGGAAGCGTTCTGCAAGAAGCTGGAAGCCGACGGCGTGACTTTTGACACAACCTATCGCGTGGTACCGCAACTGGATGGGCTGAAGATAGCCTACGTTCTGGATCCGATGGGCACGCGCATCGAGCTGACCGAGGGATTCGCGTCTAAATAAAGCGGCCGGTTACTGGGCTGAGCGCCTCTTGCCGTACCCGGGCCGGTACTGCACGTGGCAAACCACGCAGGCATCATTGAGCTGATCGTTGAGCGCCACGATGCCGGCCATATCCTTCGCCATCGCCGCCTTGAATGCCGTCGTCCCCACGTCCACCAGCATCTTGGCATCTTTGTTCCAGTCGCCTTCCCGGACGCGGTTGGGCAGCATTAGCAAATTCCCGGATTCGGCCAGCGTAAGCGCCTGATTTCGAATGGCGTTCCATTCCACGTCGGTCTTGGGCGGATTCCGCTCAATATAAAATAAAGCATCCGAGGCGGGGTAAAGGACGTAGATCATCAGTTGGCTGATCGTCCCTACCGGTTGGAATGAGGGAGCCTGCGCAGTGGCCGCGCCAACAACAAAAAGAAGAAGAAATCCGAGAGCCCGCATCGCGCCTCCTTAGACTGACGACTTATTATCGGAGTCTAACATTGTTGCCGCACGGCTAGTAGATTGAATCCATGCCACGTTTTAGAACACGCTTGTTTCCTGTGGCGGTATTCGCCGTGCTTTTATGGGCCGCTCAAGCTGCGGGGTCCGGTCACCAAGATGGAATGGATCAATCCGCACGCCTGGATGCATATCGACGTGAAAGACGACGACAGCAAGGTGACCAGTTGGATGATCGAAGCCGGCACGCCGAACACTCTGTTTCGAGGTGGCTTCACAAAGGATTCGTTGAAGATCGGAACCGAAGTCCTGGTGGATGGCCATCAAGCCAAGGATGGATCGAACACCGCCCACGGCCGGGACGTCACGCTGACTGATGGACAAAGCTGTTTATTGGGTCTTCGGGCACCGGCGCCCCCGAGGACGAGAAGCATTAACAGCCGCGCGTCGGCAAGCGGTTTTGCGCATACTAAAGAGTGGCGCTCCGTTGGCAAATCGTCGCGGATTTTCTGGTGCTGGCAGTGGCGTTCTATGCGTTGCTCCGCTGGGCCCGATCCGCTCGTGCCATGCGCATTGCATTGGGCATCGTGGGGCTGCATGCCTTGGCGCTTTTTGCGCGCCGTCTGGATCTGGTGGTTACAAGCTGGGTGCTGGATGCGGCCGCAATCCTCGCGACCCTGGTCCTGCTCCTGATTTTTCAGCCTGAACTTCGCCGCGCCTTCATGCGGCTCGACAGCGCTTTGAAACGCTGGCCGCGGCCGGCAGTGGTTCGCGATCAGACCAGCGTCGCCATTGCCAATGCGTCTTTCGGACTGGCTCGATTGCATCTGGGCGCCCTGCTGGTAATCACGCGCCAGGACTCGATCAATGAACTGCTGGAGGGAGGCATGGCCATTCGCGCGGCCGTATCCTCTGAACTGCTGGAAGCCATATTCCAGAAACTCTCGCCGCTGCACGATGGCGCGGCCATTATCGAAGGCGACGAACTGGTGAAAGCCAACGTCGTGCTTCCTTTAACCCAGCGGCAGGACTTGCCGGTCTCTTATGGGACGCGTCACCGGGCGGCGGTCGGGCTTGCGGAGCGGTGCGATGCGCTGGTCGTCGCCGTTTCAGAAGAACGCGCCGAAGTGTCGTTAATGGATGGCGGAAGAATCTATCACATAGACGATGCCCAGCACTTCGTCACCACGCTCGAAGGATTGCTGAGCCCTGTCCGAGAAAGTATTCGAGCCCGTTTGCGCCGGCTTTTCTTCACGAACCTGGGCCTCAAGTTCGCCGCGCTGGGCCTGGCAGGCGTGATCTGGGGAATGTCGTTTCTTGCTTCCGGCACAACCATTCGGACGGTTAGTGTGCCGATCGAATTTAGCAATGTGCCGCCAGGCATGGTGGTTGGCAGCCAATCCGCCGGCGCCCTGGAGGTCCAGGTCCGGGGAAGCCCTTGGATTATGGATTCGGTCAACCTCGAAAGGCTGGTCGGGAATTTCAACCTGGGCGGCGCTCAGACCGGGTGGCATACGCTGCGGCTAAAACCGGAATCGCTCGATCTGCCGCCGGGGATCGTCGTGGATCGCGTGACTCCGGAGACCATCCGTGTTCAGGTAGCGTTGGCCCAGGCGCAACGGCCCCCTGGGAGGTAAAACCGGCCGCCCCTTACGCCTTGACATTCGAAACTGGTTGAAGGTAACCTCAAAATCGGCACAATCAGGCAATCTGGGGTGTACTTTCAGGCCCCTTGTGTATCATGTGGGGAGGGATCGATCCGATGCGTAATCCGTTTCGAGACATAAAGGCTGCTGGGATAACCGTGCTCCTGCTGGGCGCAATGTCGGCTGCTGGTCAGACCGGGGCTTATAAAGCACCGCGCGGGCCGGATGGACACCCCGACCTCAATGGCATTTGGCAAGCCATGAATACTGCCAATTGGGATCTCGAAGGCCATGCGGCGCAAGCCAGCCAGGTAGTCGCGATGGGAACGCTCGGGGCCGAGCCCGGCGGCATCGGCGTGGTGGAAGGCGGCAAAATCCCGTATTTGCCTGCGGCATTGGCGAAGAAGCAGGACAACTACAAGAACCGCTTGAATGCCGACCCGGAAGTGAAATGCTATCTGCCGGGCGTGCCGCGCGCCACGTACATGCCATATCCATTTCAGATTTTCCAGAGCCAGAACTATATCGCGATCGCCTATGAATATGACAGCGCATTCCGTAACATCTATTTGAAGGACCCAGGACCGGCGCCCATCGACACTTGGATGGGACAGTCCTATGGCCACTGGGAAGGCGAGACGCTGGTAGTGGACGTGACAGGTCTCGACGAACGAACCTGGTTTGACCGCGCCGGCGACTATCATAGCGACGCGTTGCATGTAGTGGAACGCTATACGCCGTTAGCCCCGAACATCCTCAACTACGAAGCCACCATCGAGGATTCCAAGGTATTCTCGCGGCCGTGGAAGATCAGCATGCCGCTGTATAAGCACGTGGAAAAGAATGCGCAGTTATTGGAATTCAAGTGCGTCGAGTTCGTGGAAGACCTGATGTACGGGCAATTCGAAAAGAAGCCCACCAAATAAAGTTTCGCTCTTATGAGCCGTAGACTTCTCGAATCCGTAGTCGCGCTGCTTGTGGCAGGTGTGATGCCGATTGCCGCTCAGCGCTCGGCGGTCCTCCGTACTGCGGGCGGTCATCCGGACCTGCAAGGAATCTGGACGAACGCCACTGTTACTCCCATGGAGCGGCCTGCTCAGTTTGCCGGGAAGCTGACGGCGACGGATGCGGAAGCCACCAAATACGAGAAGCAAAACAACGACAATCTTTACGGAGATAAGCGCAGCGAGAACGCCGAGCAAGACCGCGACCATGCCTACAACGCGCTGTTCTTCGACCGCGGAACGGAACTGGCCAGAGTCGACGGAGTGAAACGCACCTCTCTGATAATCGACCCGCCCGACGGGAAAATCCCCGCGTTGACCCCCGAGGCGAAGAAGCGAAACGCCGCCCGCCTGCAGGAGATCCAGCAGCGTTTCGACCGCCCCCAGGACCGTCCGCTGGGCGAGCGGTGTCTGCTGGGGTTCGGTTCAACCTCCGGGCCGCCCATGCTTCCGGTGCTATACAACAACAATTATCAGATTGTCGAGACTCCTGACACCATCATGATCCTGGTGGAGATGGTCCACGATGTCCGCTACATCCATATGGATGGACGGCCGCATCTGCCGGCCAACGTGCACCAGTGGATGGGGGACTCCATTGGCCATTGGGAAGGCGATACACTAATAGTCGACACAACTAATTTCACGGATAAGACCAGGTTCAGAGGATCGGGAGAGAACTTGCATGTGGTTGAGCGCTTCACGCGCGTTGATCCTGGAACGATTCTCTATAGAGTTACGATCGATGATCCGACGACATTCACTAAGCCTTGGACTCTCGAGTATCCGTTCTTGGCGACTCGTGGTCCGATCTATGAATACGCGTGTCATGAGGGAAATTACGCGATGCCGGACATCCTCGGCGGCGCTCGCCTAGCAGAAAAGACCGCGGAAGACGCGAAAGGAAAGAAGTAAGTCAAGGAGAGAATGAAATGAGAACTAAGTTAGCTATTGCATTTGCCGGCGTAAGTTTGATTCTGGCAGGAGTTCCGGCCTGGGCGCATCACGCATTTGCCGCGGAGTTTGACGCCAAGAAGCCGGTCCACTTCGAGGGCGATGTCACGAAGGTTGAATTGATCAACCCGCACTCATGGATCCATGTGGACGTGAAAAATGCGGATGGCACCGTGACCAACTGGATGTTCGAGGCGGGCAGCCCCAACGTTTTGTTGCGGCGCGGCTTCACCAAGAACACCATACCGGTCGGGACGAAAGTCATCGTTGATGGATATCAATCCAAAGACGGGTCGAACCGGGCCAACGGCCGAGACATCACGCTTCCGAACGGACAGAAGTTGTTCATCGGCGCCACCGGCACGGGCGCTCCGGACGAAGCCGGCGAAAAGAAGTGAACTGAAACCTTCCTAAAAACATGAATCTCTGGTCGAAGCGACTCATCCTCGCGGCCGGAGGAATGGCGGTCGTCTGGCTAGTTGGCGCTAGCGTCGCAGGCGGCCAGACCACTCCGCCCGCGAAGCCTCAGTTGGCCGAAGAAGCCTTCCATAATGTCCAGGTGCTGCGGGGTATTCCCGTGGACGATTTCATGGGGACGATGGGCGTCATGTCGGCGGCTCTGGGCTTCGACTGCTCGGAGTGTCATACTGGCGCCGGTACCGACCGCGTAGATTGGGCCGCGGATACCCAGAGAAAAGTGATCGCGCGCCGGATGGTGACCATGGTGGCTGCCATCAATAAAGACAATTTCACGGGACGCCAGATGGTGACCTGCTGGAGCTGCCATCGCGGTCGGGATAAGCCAGCGGTTACGCCGAGCATGGACATCGTGTACGGCACTCCGTCCTTAGAGCCGGATGACGTCTTCCAGCAAGCTCCCGGACAGCCCACTGCTGACCAGATTCTGGACAAGTATATCCAAGCCGTCGGCGGGGCCCAGAAGCTGGCCGGCCTCACCAGCTATGTCGCGCACGGGACCAGCGTAGGCTTCGGAGGATTCGGCGGCGGTGGCCAAGTCCAGATTTTCGCGAAAGCCCCCGATCAGCGCTCCACGATCATCGAGTTTAAGGATGCCCCCGACCGTGGAGACAGCATCCGGACTTTCAACGGCCGCGCCGGTTGGATCAAAACCCCACTCGCCGTTTTAAAGGAATACCAGATCAGCGGAGGCGATCTGGATGGTTTCCGGCTGGACGCCCAGTTGGCTTTTCCGGGACAGATCAAGCAGATTTTGAAAAATTGGCGCGTTAGTTTGCCGGCCACGATCGAGGATCTTCCCGGACCATCCAGCCAAACCTCGCAGCAGCCGGAGTTAACCTTGGGGAGTCACGACGTCCAGGTGGTGCAGGGCGACCGTCCGAACGGAGTTGTAGCCACTTTGTACTTCGATGCGAAGTCGGGCCTGCTGCTTCGGGAATTGCGCTACAGCAGGTCGCCGATTGGCCGGGTTCCCACACAGATTGATTACTCCGACTATCGTGACGTCAACGGAATCAAAATGCCTCATCGGCTGACCTTCGCCTGGCTGGACGGCCGCGATTCCATCGAGATCAAGGACGTCCAGGTGAACGTACCTATTTCCGACGCGAAGTTCGGCACCCCGGAACAGGCCAAAGGACAGTAGGCCCGGGGCGCGTCCTCTAAAACTTGAACTGCAAATTCAGCCGCAGCATCCGCGGAGCTTCGATGGCCGACGGCTGCCCACCGGGACCACCTTCCGCGTAGGGCTTGATCGTCGACCCCAGCGTATAGCTCTCGGTCAAAACCGTATTCACGTTCAAGAGGTTGAAGATCTGGGCTTCGGCCATGATGATGTATCTTTCGTGAATATGGAAAGTCTTCCTGATGCCGACATCCAATTGATTCAGGCGGGGCGTGAGACGGCTCCCGGGAGCGATGAGCGGGATCAGCTCCGATCCTTGCTTGAGATTGGGATCAACCACGCCGCCCGGGTTGGGACAGCTGCAGTCGGCCGGGTACTTTGTGGTCGGCCCTATGCTCCAGTTGACTTCCTTAAAACCGCTCTGCGCGCCCGAGAATACACTGAGCAGCGCGTAAGTTGATCCGATCTGCGTATTGAAGTTGGTGCTATAAACCGGTTGCGAAATTAGCGACGCATTGGCCTCAAAACCCCATTTCAGCGGCACGTTGGTCTGTAGTTGGAACTCGCTACGGTACGGTATTCCCGGAACTTTTCCAAGGTCCTGATAGGTGCTGCCCGTCCAGTCGCAATACCGCAGGGAATTCGGATCATTGAGCGCATTCCCGGCGGCCGTCTGGTCACACTCTCGATCGACTTGATGCTCCAGCGTCCAGCCGAAGAAAGCGAAGGTCCCACGCGGAAGCCGGGCGTTGACGAAGGTCTCGAAGCCATTGTAGGTGTTGGACCGCAGACTCTGGGGAGAATTGGTTTGGTGAAGAATGGGCGTCAACCCGAAAAATTGTGGCTGCAGATTGTACACCGTAACGGGCGTGCCATTGAGGGGATTGTAGATCTGCTGGGGTGTCCAGGCCGATGGCGGCACGGCGTAGTTGGTCAACAGCGTTTGCTGATAGTCCGCGGTGTGATTCCAGTTGAAGTTGAGCGTCACGCCCCGCATGATTTCCCTCTGCACCCCCGCGCTGTACTGCCAGTTGTATTCGCGATGGTAGTTGGGATCGAGGTTGATGTTATTGATAAGTCCGAAGTTTGGATTCGGATTGGGGCCAAGTCCACCGGGCGCAGCGCTGCCACCGGCCGGGGCGAAACCGCCGGTTGGAAAACATGTGGGCGCGCAGGCCGTGCTGCCACCGTTCCAGGTTAGCGTCTCGCTGGTTAGGAACATCGGGTTGAAATTTTGCAGATTCGCCTGCACCAGGGGGATATTGTATTTGCCGATGCCGGCTTTGATGGCCGTTTTATGGTTGCCGAATACGTCATAGACCAGGCCCAGGCGCGGTGCCCAATCCTTAAAGCACGACATGCCCTTGATGGTGTCGCAATCGATCTTATCGAAGCTGCGGGCAGGCACGAAACGTCCGGCCGGCGCACTTTGCGGATTAATGAGGTTAGACAGATATTCCCAGCGGATCCCGGCGGTGATCGCCACGCGCTTGATTGTCCAGGTGTCCATCGCGTAAAGGCCGAAGTCGTGCTTGAGGTAGAACTTTTCGTAGGCCGGCGAGTCCTCGGCGGTAAAGTTGAGCGGGGCGCCGTTCGTGAAATTCGCAATGCCGTCGCCGTTGAAAAGGAAGTTTTGGTATGCGGGCCCGAAGCTGTCCTGGATCCCGAATTTGATCTGGTGCGAGCCGGTGATGTAGGCTCCGGACGCGTTCCATACGTAGCGGTCGAACTTGTAGAAGCTATTCTGCCCGCCCGCGACGCTGCGCGTGAGCTTGGTGAGATCCAATTGCGTTGTGTCGGCGTACCAGGAAGGCGTGAACGGAGTCTGCAGTATTCCGGGCTGGTTCGCAACGAAATAGTCGAGCTTGTCGAAAGAAAAGCCGGCTTGGAAGATCAACTTGGGTGTCGGAATGGACGTCCACCTGGTTTGCAAAATGTAATACATAACCGGAGCGCGATGGTTGGATGACACCAGTGGATTGGTATCGTTGTACCCGCCGGCGCCGGAAACGATGTCGTCCTGAATGGTCTTCCAGTCCCGCTGCCACATCGCCGCAAACTTGTTCTTGGAATTCACCTGGTATGTCAGGCGAACCGTTCCGGTATAAATATGCGAGTATTCGATTCCCGGACTGCCATCCGGGAGGAACGAGCCAGGCGACTGGAGATTAGTCAGCTGTTTCCGGCCCGTCACCAGGAACCACAGTTTATCCTTCTTGATCGGGCCGCCGACAGAACCGTCGAAGTCCTGGATCTCGTTGACCGCCGATTGGCCGGCCACGCCGCGTGCAATCAAAGCTGAATCGACGTTCGACCCTACAAAAGCCGAATTCACGTAGCCCAGGAACAGATCGCCGTGGAACGCATTGCCGCCATCCTTGGGAATCATGTTGGTATACACGCCGCCGGCCGAGACCTCCGCCGTGACGTTGCTGGTCTGGTACGTTGCCTCGGAGATGATCTCGTTGTCCACGTAGGTCTGAATCTGGCCGTCAGTTTGGGTAGTGTTTATCAGCATTCCGTCCAGCAGGTAAGTGTCGTTCTTGGAATGCATGCCGTGCGCCGCCATATAAGTCTGTTGCACCTGCATGGAGCCGGCGACATCGGGCGTGTTCAGGTGGACGCTCGGCACGTAGGATCCAATGGACTGCATGTTGCGCGCGGTTGGAAGAGCGTCCATATCGGCGCGCGTCAAGACCTCCGGATGGGCCACGTTCTCAACGTCGACCGTGGCGATCAAGGCCTGTACTTCCACGGTTTGCCCTAACGACCCCGGCTTCAGGTCGGCGTCCACAGGCACCGTTACGTTGGCCGGCACTTCTACTTGCTCTTTAACCGGCGTGAATCCTTCAATGGTGAAGGTAACGGTGTAGGTGCCCGGCCGGACGTCTACAATCGAGTAGCGTCCCTCACTATTGGTGGTGACAGTACGCGATCTCTCGATCAGTGCCTCGCTGGCTGCCTCCACTTTGACGCCCGCCATGACGGCGCCCGAAGTGTCTTTCGCTATGCCTGCGATTGTGCTCTGCGCCCAAACCGTTGGCGAGAACAGGGAAAGGATCACTAAAGCGGCCAGGACATATGTCGCTGACTTCGTGGTCATGCTTTTGCCCTCCATTCACCCAAAAAGGGAGCTTGGGGGGCATTCTATTTCAAGCAAAGACCGATGTCAATGCCCTAATTACTATTAATGCCCGCGCTAAGAGATCATGACTTTTCGCGGGAACTGCGAGTTATCTTCCAGAAATGTCTTCTTGTTTGCCAGCTCTTCTGCCGTCGGCTGAACTTTTCCGGTCGCATCAGTCACGCGCGACACGAGCGTGTGCTCTCCCGGGGTAGCGCCCGTCCAGGCGTAATTGAACAGCTTCCAGGAGTACTTGCCACTCGTAGCAGAATCCATAGTGGCCGGCTGCCAGGGGCCATCGTCCACGCGGACTTCGACCGATTTCAGCGGCGTCCCATCGTTCAGAACTACACCCAGCACGTTACACCGGCTGCCTTCCCGCGTAACACGCACGATGAACGACTTCAACTGCATATGAGTGACCGCGGTCTCGGTCCACTTCATCTCGCCGTCGATCATCTCGCCTCGCAGGGTGCGGTACCAGCGGGCTTGATATTTTCCTAGATATGGATCTTCCTGAATGTGAATACTAGAGAGCCATTTGACGTTGGCCACTCCGTACCATCCGGGAACCAGTAGCCGGAGCGGAGAGCCCTGGTGGCGCGTGAGGGGTTCGCCGTTCAACGAGTAGGCCAGCAGGAGCTCCGGCGACAAGGCTCTTTCGCGCGTCAGGCTGCGGCCGAACTGCTGATCTACCTTGGTGATTTGCCCGCGGAAGTCCACCTCTTCCTCGCCGTGATCGGCGCCGAAAAAGACAAACTCGCGCGCCTGCGGCTTCACACCCGCCTTATCCAGCACCGTCTTCAGCGGCACACCGGTCCATCGTCCGTTGCCCGCGAGACCTTGCAGAGGACGCCGATTGCCCGAGCACTCGAACCCGAACACGAGATCCGTGCTCCGCATTTTTCGCAGATCATCGAGCGAGAACGACATCGGCCGCTCCACCAAGCCCGAGATCTTCAGAGCAAAAGTAGCA
Organism: Bryobacteraceae bacterium; assembly: GCA_035484655.1. Classification (GTDB taxonomy): domain Bacteria; phylum Acidobacteriota; class Terriglobia; order Bryobacterales; family Bryobacteraceae; genus Palsa-89. Next base: position 21,196 of record DATHOT010000252.1, read on the forward strand.
GGATCTACTACGGGATGGCCGTAGTGCTGCGTCGTGAAGAACTCATCCTTGGGCGTGAACGGACCGTTGATCTTCCGGACATCGAGAGTTCGGCGGTCCGGCGTCGGGGTGGGGTTGAAGTTCGCCGGAAAATCGGTGAAAGGCACGACGGTTTCGCCTTGCGCCAGCGCCGGCATGGCCCACTCCGATGCCAACCCGAGCAGGCTGGTTGCTGCCAATCCTCGTCTGATGGTCTCTCTACGGGTAATATATTCCGGCATACGTGGCCTCCTGGTGAATCGATTACGAACCTTAGGGCATTCTACATCATTAGCGATTTCTTCAGTGCTTCGCTGACGCTATGGGTCCGGCATCCGGCAAAGTATAGGCGATCGCCAACGAGGCCCAACTCGCCCCTGCCGATGAAATCCATTGGTTGACCCCATACGGGTATCCGCTGTCGAGATAGGGTTGGACCGGATAAGATCGCGTCTTCACAAACCAGGACCCATCTTTGTGCTGATTCTTGAGTAGAAAAACCACGCCTTTCTGATACGTGTCGCCGGTCACCGAAACACCGGCCTGATGCAGCGCGTATAAAGATATTCCAGTGGCGTAAGCATCTGAGTCAAGTTGAGGGAGCTGGGACCAGCCGCCGTCGGGCCGCTGCCGAGCCTGTATTTCCTCGATCGCCGATTCCACGTCACCCGCGGAAGCCCTGCTCCATACCAAGCCCATCAGCCGCATGCTGCGCTCCTCGGCCGACTGCGGCTGAGCCGCCAGGAGCCATGCGCGCGCCCGTTGAAGCGTCGCCGCCAGCTGCTCTTTGCGGCCCGCGATTGGATACAGCGTCAGTGTGCGCACAGCCATGACCGTAATGCTGATTTCGCTGTGTTCCATCGGCGGCCGCGAGATGCCTTCGTCGATCCAACTTCCATCCGGCATCTGCGAGGCTGCTACCAGGTGAGTAAACGGCGCCGTGATTTTATCCAAAGGATGATGTTCATCGGCGAGCGCCATCATAATGTACCCGATCGTGAGCGCTCGTCCGGCCGGCTCGTCCCCTTGCATAGCCGCTTCCGCAGCCGGCTTGAAGACCGCGAGCATCTGCTTGAGGTTATTGTTCGCGAGGTCCTCGTTTATCGCGATGCCCTTGGCCCGAGCGGCCGCTGCCACCTGCTGCGGCATGCTCTGGCTATGGCAAGTGATACAACCTCGATTCCGAAACACGATCGAGGCCGGAGGCAACAACAAGGACACGCTTCGGCTGAGCGAGGTCCGCGCATCCGCAGTGCCTTCCGGTGTCGGGTAGGTCTGATGCCGCGGGCCCGAGCCCGGCTTGGCGCCGTGCTGCTCCAGCACCTCGATCCTAAGATGGTCCTGACGGTACATGGCCCAATCGAGCGCTCGTTCTCCGTCGATATCTTCGGCGTTTGGATCGGCGCCCTTGTCAAGCAGGAGCTTGAGCGTAGCCGAGGCGGTTCCTTCCGACGAGGCAGCGCTGATCAAAGGAGTCCGGTTGTACCCTCTGAACCGGACGTTTACATCGGCACCCATCTCGATCCATTTCTCGATCGTCTTCGGATCCAGCCAGCCGGCCGCGATCGCAAGAGCCGCCGGGTCTAACTTCGCGCCTTTCGATATCAAATATTCCGCGGTTGGCAAGTAGTGGCGAGTGAAAGAGCCAATGGATCCTCCGAATACACCGGAACCCAGTTCGCTCATGCTGCTGCCGTGCTCTACCAGGAAACGCACCACCGCGACATCCGCGTAAGTTGCCGCCAAACCTAACGCGGTCGCGCCGTTTCTGTCCTTGGCGTGCAAGTCGGCGCCTTTGTCGAGCAGCAACCGCAGGACCTCGGTCGATCCGGAATACCGAGCTGCAATGAGCAACGGCGTGCGTTGGAGGTTGATGCTCCGGGCATTGACATCCGCGCCGTGAGAGATGAGCAGTTGGACTTTTGCCAGGTCTGGTACGGCCCACATCAAAGTCGTTGCGCCCGCCGCGTTCGCGGTGTTTGGATTCGCACCGGCGTCGAGCAGCAACTGGAGCGAGTCTGCGCCTGCGTACAAGGTCGCTGCCATCAACGCCGGCGTGCCGTCCGCATCCACGGCGTTGGGATTGGCGCCACGCCGAAGCAGGCTCTTGACGGTACCGGTATCGGCGGTTTGAATAGCTTGGAAAAGGGTCCCGGCTGAGGGCGGTTCAGCCCTAAGAAATCCCGTCGCGAATAGGGAAGCGAGCAGCAAACCTTTCATTGAACGCCGTGCTTGCCATCTTACCGCGCTTGACCTTACTTCCAAGCCGAGTAGACCGGCTTGCCGACCAGAAACTCGGGATTAGCGCCCGGGCGCGGACGGAACTTCTGGACTCGCCCGTTGGCCACTTCGGCGACATATAGATTGCCTTCCTGATCGACACTCGCGCCGTGGATGTTGAACAGGCCGCCGGGATAATCGCCCAACGCGCCCCACGCGTAGAGCAGATGGCCCTGCATGTCGAAGCGCACGATTTTGGAGGTGGTGTCGTCGAAGGCCCACAACTGGCGGCCCGCCGAGACGTACAGGAAGTTCACCGAGGAAGGCTGCGCGAACGGCCATTGGTCCAGAAACTTGCCGTTCTCATCGAACACCTGCATGCGCCGGTTTCCACGATCGCTGACGTACACGCGGCGAGACACCGGGTCAACGGCGATTCCGTGCACGACATTGAAATAGCCCGGCCGCGCATCGGGCGGCGTGCCTTTGATCCCCCAATCGAGCAGGAACTTACCATCTTTATCGAACTTCGCGACGCGCGTCCCGTTGTAGCCGTCGGCGACGAATAGAGTGCTGTCTGGCAGCCAGGCGAGAAACGTCGGCCGGTTGAAATGCGAGCCGTCGGCACCGAGTTTCCCGGGCGTGCCGAGCGTCTGAACCAGTTTCTTGCCATCGTTGGCAAACTTGAAGATGGCGTGGCTGAAATCGTCCACTACCCACACGTATTTTTGCGGATCGTAGGGATTGATATAGACGGCGTGCGCCCGCTTGAGCATCGAATCCCACTGGGTCCACCGTTCCGTAATGTTCCCTTGCGCGTCGACGACCACGATATTGTCCTCCCAGCGGGCGTCCACGCCCATTCTGCCCTTCCAGTTCTTCTCTGCGTCCTCGGCCAGACTTCCCGGTGCGCCGCCGCCCGGGAGCGCCGCCACAGGGCCTTGTGAAGCGTTGCGAAAGGGTACCTGGGCGGTGGGAAAAGACAGGCTCGGGCCGAACTGCGGAACGGGCGTTTGCGGAGGCCGTCTCACCACCGGCAGTTCGCCGCGCTGCACAATGAACACACGATTCGGACTTTCGGCGAACACTCCCTCCACCGCCCCCCAGCCCCAGTTCTCGTGGTCCGGCAACTGCGACATGGGCTTGGGCCAATCCCGTACCACGTCGTAGGGACCGGTCAGATCCCATCCGCCTTTGCTTCCAGGAACCGCGGCAAAACCTGCGCCTGCCTCGCCTTGTCCATGAACAGTCTGAAGGTGCGTGGCGATAGCGGCACCGGCGATGAAGATCAGAATGGCGGCCCCGAGATTAGTAAGCCTTCGCTTCATGAGCGGCTCCCTTGAATGCAAATGATGACTCCGTCCGAAAGTATACACGGGAAGCCTGGCACGCCCTCTCCCGCCAGGTTCTAAGTTCGACCGGGAAGAGGCTAATGAACGTTGGACCGTACCTCGATACGAACGTGCTGATCTACGCCGTTAGCGAAGCCGATCCTCGAAATCAGATCTCCAGGAACCTCCTGGCCGAGGGCGGCTTGACTGAAGTGCAGGTGCTCAATGAATTCGTGGCGACAGCACCACGCAAACTCGGCTTCAGTTGCGAGGAATGTCTTTCCTCGCGGCGATTCGCATCCTGTGCCCTCGGTCGCTCTTTTCACTATAGAGACACAGGCGTGCGCTGCACATTGCATGGTGAACACCGCTCTCTCGGCGAAAGGCCGTCGCTCACCCTTCCTCCACCACTACGGCGATCAAACATTTGACCGGCTCATGATTCAGTCGTATGATTTAATCAAACGTATGACCCATCGCGCGCTAGATACCAAAGCCCGGATTCTCGATGCCGCCGAGAAGCTCTTCGGAGATAAAGGTTTCGACAGCACGTCGTTGCGCGACATCACCACCGAAGCCGACGTCAATCTGGCGTCCGTAAATTACCACTTTCAATCCAAAGACAGTCTGATCGATGCCGTAATCGCCCGGCGCTCCGAGCCAATTAACAAGAAACGCCTCGAGATGCTGGCACAGGCGGGGTCAAGTCCGACCCTGAAACAGATCCTTACGGCGTTTTTATCTCCTCTGATCGCTGACCAGGACGTTTCACTCTTCGCTCCCTTGATTGGCCGCATTCTGGCAACGCCGGATGTATCCCGGATTCAGCTTTTCAAAAAACACATGGTACCGGTCATACAACTATTCATTGCCGCGCTTCAAAAGGCTCTGCCCGATCTGAACGAAACCGAGATCATGTGGCGCCTGAGTTTCACAGCCGGCGCGATGGCTCACATTATGGCTCGGTCGGTTCATATACAGGAGTTGACGGGCGGAAAATGCGACCCGACAGACCGCCCAGCGGTCCTGGCGAGGCTGGTGACGTTCGCGACCGCCGGATTTCGCGCCAAGGAGGGACAGTAGATGCGCGCGCTCCTTATCTTTAGCCTGGCCACGACGGCGCTGGCGCAAAGCGGTGTAACGGTGGTGGAGACGACGCTCCCATTGAGCCTGAAGCAGGCCGTGGAAATCGCGCTCGCGCCGGACGGAAGTCCGCGGGTCACGCTGGCCCAGGAATCCATCCGCCAAGCCGAAACGCGCAAGCTCGAATCTCGCGCGGCATTCCTGCCGGATTTGGAATCGTCGGTCACCGACCAGCGTGAAACTACCAATCTTCACGCCTATGGCTTTGGCTCTCTTTTTAATTTCCCGGCGGGGTTCAACTTCAGTATTCCTACGATCGTCGGGCCGTTTTCGGTGTTCGACGCTCGTGCCACGGTGTCACAGATGGTTTTCGATTTCAGCACCATCCGGAAATATCAGGAAGCGAAAGTGAACATCCAAGCCGCCAAATCCGATTTTGATGCGACCAAAAACCAGGTCACCGATCAAGTCGCCCGCTCCTATCTGACTACGCTACGCGCCCAGGCGGCGCTCGACACCACGCGCGCCAACGTCGAGCTGTCGCAGGCACTCCTCACTCTCGCCCAACAACAGAAGGACGCGGGCACGGGAACCGGCCTGGATGTGGTTCGCGCCGACGTTCAGCTCGCCAACGATAGGCAGCGGCTGGTGGCCGCGGCAAACGACCGCCGGCGCGCCGGCCTGAACCTGATGCGCAGCATGGGACTCAAGCTGGACGCAGCCATCGAGCTGACCGATAAGCTGGAATATCGGCCGGCCGATATAGGCACGCTGGAAGACGCGCTGGCGGAAGCAAGAAACCTGCGCGCGGAATTGACGGCCCAGAAGGATCGCGAGCAATCGGCGCGATTGAATTACGGCGCCGTCAAGGCGGAGCGTCTTCCCTCACTCAGCACTGCGGCGAATTACGGTTACATCGGCGCAGGAGTTGCGGGCGCGCAACCTACGTATGACTACGGATTTTCGCTGCGCGTCCCGGTATGGAACGGCGGACTTCGCGACGCGCGCCGGGCGGAAAGTTTTTCACAATACCGCCAGGAACAGACTCGCACTCACGACTTGGAACAGCAGGTAGAGCTCGACGTGCGGCTGGCCTTCGACAGTATAAATTCGGCCGCTACGGAAGTGACTACTGCGCGCGAAGGCCAGGATCTTTCCGAAAGGGAGTTAGCTCAGGCCAAACGGCGCTATCAGGCGGGAGTAGCCAACTCGCTAGAGGTTACTGACGCGCAGACGCGCCTCGATCGCGCTCGCGATAATCTGATTAACGCGCTGTATGATTACAACGTGGCGCGCATCGACCTGGCGACGGCTACCGGGAAAATCCAGGAGTATGTGAACCAATGAAGAAACGAATCCCCGTAATTTTGCTGCTTATAGCCATCGGCGTGGGGGCATGGTTGTATTGGCGGTCGCACAACGCCAATCCCGGCGATCGTATTTTCGTCTCAGGCAATCTCGAGCTCACGCAGGTCGATATCTCGTTCAAGATGGCAGGGCGCATGATCGAGCGCAAGGTTAATGAAGGCGATTGGGTGAAGAGCGGCGAGCTGATCGCGACGCTGGACCCCATTATCTATCGCCAACAAAAGGTTCGGGATCAAGCTTCCGTCGCCAGCGCAGTCTCAAACTATCAGCAGCTCGAGACCGGGATCGCCTATCAGAAGGCGACGCTCGAAAGCGACATTGCCGCGCGCAACGCCGAGCTCAATCAATCGACAGCCAAGCTCGAAGAGCTGCTGAACGGCAGCCGCAGGCAGGATATTCAACAGTCGGAAGCCTCGCTTTCAGACGCCAGGGCACAGCTTGAATTCGCTCGCCTGGATTGGGATCGCGCACAGACGCTCTTCAAGAACGAAGACATCTCGAAACAGCAGTACGACCAGGCACGCACCAAGTACGATAGTGCGCAAGCGCTGCTCCGCCAGGCCGAAGAAAAGCTTTCCCTGGTCAAGGAAGGTCCGCGCCAGGAGGATATCGCCGCCGCCCGGGCCGACGTCGCACGCGCCAAAGCCGCCGTCGCCACCGCCGAAGCGAATCGTCTGGAGCTGAAGCGCAAGCAAGAGCAACTGGTGGCGGGCAAGGATGACATCGATCGATCCCGCGCGCAGGTGGGTATCGCCGAGGCTCAACTCGCCGACACCGAGGTCAGCACGCCTATCGACGGAGTTGTGCTGGTGAAATCGGCCGAGCCGGGTGAGGTTCTAGGCGCCGGAACGACGGTGCTCACTATCGGCGACCTGGAGCACCCCTGGCTGCGAGCCTACATCAACGAGACCGACCTGGGCCGCGTGAAGCTCGGGCAAAAGGTGAAATTGAGCACCGATTCGTTTCCCGGAAAAGTGTACTGGGGCAAGGTCAGCTATATCGCCTCCCAAGCCGAGTTCACGCCCAAACAGATCCAGACCAAGGAAGAACGCGTGAAGCTGGTGTACCGGATCAAGATCGACGTCGACAATTCCAGCCACGAGCTGAAAAACAACATGCCGGTTGACGCTGAAATCATCTTATGAGCATTGTGATCCATGCCGAAAATCTCACGCGCCGTTTCGGCGAGCTGACCGCGGTGGATCATCTGAATCTGGATGTAGCCGAGGGGGAGATTTTCGGCCTGGTGGGACCCGACGGCGCCGGCAAGACGACCACCATGCGTCTGCTATGCGGCTTGATGGACCCGACCGAGGGCAAAGCGGTCGTGGCCGGCCATGACGTCACTCGCGAGCTGGATCAGATGAAGGATCAGATCGGCTATATGGCGCAACGCTTCGGGCTGTATACGGATCTGACGGTCCAGGAGAACATGGACTTTTACTCGGATCTGTTCGGCATCACCAAGCGCGAGCGCGACGAAATGGGCGCACGGCTGCTGCAGATGACGCGCATGGAGCCGTTTCGCAAACGACCGGCGGGAAAGCTTTCGGGCGGGATGAAGCAAAAGCTCGCGCTAATGTGCACGCTGCTCCATAAGCCCAGGGTGTTGTTTCTAGATGAGCCGACCAACGGCGTCGATCCGGTTTCGCGGCGCGATTTCTGGGCGATTCTATACCAACTGGTGCGCGGCGGCCTGACCGTTTTCGTAACCACTGCTTATCTCGATGAAGCCGAACGGGCCAATCGGGTGGGCTTCCTGTATCAGGGGAAAATGATCCGTTGCGACACGCCGGCGGCCTTAAAGCGGGGTATCGGCGAAACGGTGTATTTGATCACTTCGGACGATCATCGCAAGACCATGTCGACTCTCGAAGGTCAGCCAGGTGTCTTGGCCGTGCAGCCCGCCGGAGCCGAACTGCATCTGTTCATTGATCCCAATGTCACGTCGCCCGAAGGCCTGGCGCAGGTGACCCCGTTCGGCTACCGCCCGATTGTGCCGTCGCTCGAAGACGTATTCATCGCGCTTTCGCGGAGAGAGAGTGCCCTCAGTGCCGCGTAATAACTCCGTCCCGGCTGTTCACGTTGACAAGCTGGTGAAACGCTTTGGCGATTTCGTAGCGGTGGACAATGTTTCGATCGATGTCGCGCAGGGTGAAATCTTCGGATTCCTGGGGCCGAACGGCGCCGGCAAATCGACCACCATCCGCATCCTTTGCGGGCTGCTTGCTCCGACCTCCGGGAAGGCCACCGTGGGAGGCTACGATGTAGCGACGCAGCCCGAAGAGATCAAGAAGAGGATCGGCTACATGTCGCAGAAGTTTTCGCTCTACGACGATCTGAAGGTGGAAGAGAATATCGAATTTTTCGGGGGCGTCTATGGCGTCTCACCCGACAAACTGTCTGCGCGCCGCGATTACGTGCTCAAAATGGCCGGCCTCGAGGACAAACGGGCGACCATGACCCGCCTGCTCTCGGGCGGGTGGAAGCAACGGCTCGCGCTCGGCTGCGCGATCTTACATGAGCCACCCATTCTATTTCTCGATGAGCCGACCAGCGGCGTGGATCCGATTGCCCGCCGCAACTTCTGGCATCTGATCTACGAGCTTTCGGCCGCCGGGCACACGATTTTCGTCACTACGCATTACATGGACGAAGCGGAATACTGCCACCGCGTAGCGCTGATGTATGGCGGGCGCGTCATCGCGCTGGGCTCGCCCGCGGAGCTGAAAACCTCGCTGGGCGTTGGTCATTTGTTGAATCTCGAAACGTCGGATCTGTTGCGAAGTATGACGGTGCTGGAGGGCAAGCCCGGGATCCTGGACATCGCTGTGTTCGGTGGCGGACTGCACATAAAAGTCGAAGATCCGGCTGCGGCGATTCTGGAAATCTACCGTGAATTGGAGCGGGCGGGTATTTCCGTAATGATCCTGGATTCGATCCGGCCCAGCATGGAGGACGTCTTCGTCAGCCTGATCGAAAAAGAGGAACGAGATAAGCAGGAGAAAGCCGCATGAGTTTGCGCCGCACGCGCGCCATTGCCCGCAAGGAGATGCTGCACATTCTCCGCGACTCCCGAAGCCTGTTCGCCGCGTTACTGCAGCCGCTGGTGATGCTGCTGATTTTCGGATGGGCTCTGAGCCTGGATGTCGATCGCATCCCGACCCTCGTCTACGATCTGGATCAATCGCCACAAAGCCGCGACCTGGTGAAGGACTTCCGGGGCTCGCGCTATTTTCAGGTAGTCGAAGAAGTACACAGCTACCGCCCTATTGAGCAGGCAATCGACCGGCGCAAATGCCTTCTGGGCGTGGTGATTCCGGTTGAATTCGCGAAGGACATCAATCTGCATCAGCCGGCCCAAGTACAGCTTCTAATCGACGGCAGCGACTCGAACACGGCCGCCATCGCTCAAGGTTACGCCGAAAGCATCGTGTCGTTGTACTCACAGCGCCTGCAGGCGCCTGTTCAGACCGCGGCAGGGCGCGTTCCGGCCAGCGTCATCCCGGACGTACGGGTCTGGTACAACCCCGATCTGCTATCGGGAAACTTTATCGTTCCCGGTCTGATCGTCGTGATCGTGATGATTATTGCAGCCAATCTCGGCTCTCTGACCGTGGCGCGGGAATGGGAGAACGGCACCATGGAACAGCTATTGTCGACGCCGGCGCGGCCCAGCGAGATCGCCCTCGGGAAATTGTCCGCCTATTTTGTGGTCGGCGCGGCTGACATGGTCATCGCGCTGGTGGTCGGCATTTTCGTTTTCAACGTGCCGATGAAAGGCAGTCTGTTGTTGCTGCTGGCCGCCAGCGCGATCTTTCTGTTCGGCGCGCTGGGGCTCGGCATCATGGTCTCGGCTATGTTCCGAACCCAACTCATGGCGTACCAGATCGGAACGCTGCTTTCTTTTCTCCCGGCGTTTCTGCTATCGGGATTCATCTATCCGATCGGCAGCATGCCGCGCGTGATCCAGGCGGTTTCGCTCATCGTGCCGGCGCGTTATTTCATGGAAATCTCGCGCGGGATTTTCCTGAAAGGCATCGGCATTCAACTGCTGTGGTTCAATCTGCTGCTGCTGATTGCCTACGCTGTAATCGTATTCTACTTTGCGACGCGCAAACTGAGGCAAAAGGTGGCGTGATGAGACAAAGACTACGCAGGATCATCCGCAAAGAGTTTATTCAGGCGCTACGCGACCCGCGCATGCGGTCCATATTGTTTTTGCCTCCGCTCATCCAGTTGTTGATTTTCGGCTACGCCGCAAGCCTGGACGTGGACAACGCCAAGATCGCCTGGATGGATCAGGACCGCACGCCCGAAAGCCGCGAGCTTCTCTCGGAGTTCGAAGGCTCGGGACGATTTATTCTCGCCGGCATGCCGAACGATGAACGCGCCATGCAGAGAATGATGGATCGCGGGCAAGTGGACGCCGTGATTCGGATACTGCCCGGATTCGCCCGCGATGTGAAGCGCGGCCGGACCACCAGCGTTCAGGTGCTGCTGGACGGAACCAACTCGAACACGGCCTCCATTGTTTCCGGATACGCCAGCCAGGCGATCGCGCGTTATTCGAGCGAAGCGCTCCAACATCAACAGAACGCCATGCTGGTGGAAGCTACCGAGGATGCCGGAGGGCCGGTGCAACAACCAGTCCCGCAGGTCAGCCCGCGCACCCGGGTGTGGTTCAATCCCGATCTGCGCAGTAGGAACTATTTCATCCCTGGCGTGATAGTGAACATTATCACGCTGGTGACGCTGTCCCTGACTGCCATGGCGATCGTTCGTGAAAAAGAGATCGGCACCATGGAGCAGTTGATGGTCACGCCGATTCGTCCAACCGAGTTGATCATCGGCAAAACGCTGCCCTTCGTCGCCGTGGGTATTTGGGACATGCTGCTGGTTATGAGCGCCGCGCTTCTGATCTTCCACGTGCCGTTCCGTGGAAATTTCTGGCTGCTGTTCGGGGCGACGCTACTGTTCCTTCTGACCACGCTCGGCGCCGGTCTCTTCATTTCCACCGTCTCAAAAACGCAAACCCAGGCAATGATGGCCACCAGCTTGTTCTTTCAGCCCTTCTTTATGTTGAGTGGATTCACGTTTCCGATCCGCAACATGCCGCAGCTCGCGCAATGGCTGACCTTCATTAATCCGGTGCGTTACTTTATGGAGATCGTGCGCGGAGTCTTTCTGCAGGGCGCCGGTATCGAATCGCTATGGCCCCAGATGGTGGCGCTGGCGGTGTTCGGCGTAACCATCTTGTGGTTGAGCGTGCAAAGGTTCCACAAGCAACTGGAATGATAAAGTCTTTGCAGGGCGTCCGCAAGCCAGGTGTCGACCGCTGCGGCAATCAGTTGATTAAGAAGGTGGTGGAGGCGGCGGGAGTTGAACCCGCGTCCGAGAAAGTCCGCCATGAAAAGAACTACGTGCGTTTCCGATTCGGTAGTTGTCGGCCGCCCCATTAGAACCGGCAAGAAAACGACGGCTTAGCCCGATTGTCGTCAGCCTACGGCTCCGAGCAGAAGCCTTCGGCCCAATCCTCGAAGATGACGCCCAATGAATGCCGTCGAGGCCCAGCATCCGGAGCGGCTACCTAATTAATTAAGCAGCGTAAGCAAACTGCTGATTGGCAGTTCTGGTTTTCCGATCGTTTAACGGGAGCTCGGAACCCGGCACGCCTTTCCACAACGATTCAATCCCGTCGAATCCGTTGCGCCCCCCTTCCCTGCTTTGATGATAACACCCGCTCCTTGGATTCCGGCCTCTTGGAGCTTTTTCCTATGATGTAGACAGGCATGCCGAGCGTCACCTCAACTCCGGAAACCAGGCAGAAAACCGAAGATCAGCTGGTGCCACTCTATAACGTCGTTCTGCTGGACGACGACGACCACACCTACGAATATGTGGTCGAGATGCTCCAGAAACTGTTCGCCTTCTCCGACGGGGACGCCTGGAATCATGCCGTCGAGGTCGACAGCACCGGAAGAACCGTGGTGCTGACGTGCGAACTGGAGCAGGCTGAGTTCGGCCGGGATCAAATCCATGCTTTCGGCGCCGACTGGCGTATGCCCAAGTCGAAAGGGTCGATGTCGGCGCTCGTGGAACCATGTTCTTCTTAGGGCCAGGCCCGTCGTGCTAACCTAATCTCATCCGCGTCTGTGGGTTATTTCAGCAGGAGATGACTATGCGTAGTAAGGTAATCTTTACAGTTGTTGCTTTCGTTGCATCCCTGGCTTCTCTGGCCGCCCAGAGCAAGCCGAATTTCACCGGAACCTGGAAGCTGAACGTAGCCAAGAGCGACTTTGGCGTCCTTCCACCTTCGAACGGCCGGACGGACGTAATCGATCACCAGGAGCCAAATCTGAAGGACAGCGTGTCCGACGATGGCGCCCAAGGCCAGCAGAATTACACGCTCAGCATGACCACCGATGGCAAGGAAGCCATCAACAAACCTGGTGGATTGGACATGAAGAGCGTAGCCACCTGGGACGCCAACAAACTGGTAGTCAATACAAAGCTCCAATTCCAGGGCAGTGACGTGGCGATCAAGACTAGCTGGTCCATGTCAGACGATGGCAAGACGCTGACGGAGAGCGCGCACCTGGAGAGTCCGATGGGCGAAACCGACCAGACGATGATCTTCGAAAAGCAGGAAGGCGGCGCCACCGCGGTTGCGGCAATGAAGCCTGCGGCAGCTGCTCCCTCAGCCGGCGGCGCCAAGCCCAATTACAGCGGAACCTGGAAGCTCAACGTGGCGAAAAGTGATTTCGGCCCCATTCCGGGCCCCGATACGCGCACCGATGTGATCGAGCACAACGATCCTGCGCTGAAGGTCAACACTGCGCAGGATGGAGCCCAAGGCAAGCAGGAGTACACGCTCAACATGAGCACCGACGGAAAGGAAATGACCAATACGCCAGGTGGCCTCGAAGTCAAGAGCATCGGTGCATGGGAAGCCAACAACTTGGTTATAAACGTCAAGTTGAAATTTCAAGACAATGACGTCGCTGCCAAGACAACTTGGCTCTTATCTGACGATGGAAAGACCCTCACGCAGAACCAACATCTCACTACGCCGATGGGCGAGTTAGATCAGAAGATGGTTTTCGAGAAGCAGTAAGTGAGGTGGCGCAGGTCTCTGCCTGCGTTTCTAGCCTGGGAACTAATAGGGCGTCGGGAAAGTCTTCGAAATATGATCGTGCCAGGTGAGCGTTTCTTCGTCCACCAGGGCCCATAGCAGACCGATCCCGGCCGCCAGCAGGCTCAGTATTCCGGAAGCCAGCCGATAAAGCCGCTGCTTGCGGCGCGGTCGCTGTCCATCGAAATCGACCAGCGTAAGACGTGCCCAGCGCATGCCGGCCGTATCGCCGCCGGCGAGGCACCACAAGATCTCGTAAAAGATCACAAATGCTGCCACCACCGCGACCAGCACCGGCCAGGTTTTGGCGTTTAGCAACACCTGCCCTCCAGCCAGGTAGAAAATAATTCCGAAGATTGCGGTGGCGATCAGAATCATACTGCCATCCAGCGCTGCCGCCATGGCACGGTGTGCCGGAACAGCCACAGGAGCGTCACAGTAGATCACTCCGTCTGAGGGCCTGATGGAGCGCGCGAACTCGAGGTTCTGCTGACCGGGAATCACCTTGCGATTGCGGACTCGCCGCACGGCTGGGGACTGCTGCCGTAACGGGGGCGCCACCGGGGGCGCGATCGATTCAAACGGCACCACTCGCGGAAGCTCCCGCCCGCTAAACAGGGAAGGTTGATAGGTGATGGGCCGGCGCGGCGATGGTGGAAGCTCGGTTGCAACGCGTCCAGCGGGACCGGCCGATTCGCTTTCCATGAATTCAGGACGCAACGCTGGAACCGCGGCCGACGTCGTGTACACCGGCGTCATGCGCAGACGACGGCCGCACCGGCCACAACGATGATCATCTTCCGCATTCGAAGCCTGACAATAGCGACATTCCATTCTGCCAACCAACCTCCTGCGCTTGCGGGATCTACCAATCCGTGTTACGGTTTTCGGTTGAGGCCGTTATCGTCCGTATCCGCGGGTCCCCGCTCGCGCACCAAAAATGAGCTTATCTCCTTTCCTAACATATTTGGGGTGAAATGTCACGTACTTTCTTTGGCTTCCGGCCTGGGATTTCTACTGGCGGCCATCTTTTTGGCGAGCGGACACGCTCTCGCGCAGGTTCCGTTTGCGCCGCCTCCACCGCCTGCCCCTAGCCAGCCGGATACAGTCCCAAATGCGGCCAATCCGAACCAGCGGCTCAAGCTCCAGCGCCCGAACGCACCGGGTCCAAATGATGTATTCATCGACGCTGTGAGCCAGGAGGTAGACGGCTCCCTGCGTCACCTGCGCGGGAACGTCCACCTGGAAATGACCGACAAGAAGCTCGAAGCCGACGAGGTGGATTACGACGAAGATACCGGTGACGCCGAGTTCCGGGGCAACGTACGGTATGAAAACTTCATCGATGGGACCAAGCTGAATTGCGATCACGGCACCTACAACGTCAACAGTGAGACCGGATTCTTTTACGACCTGCGTGGCACCTCAGTGCCTAAAATCATCGCGCGCCCCGGGTTGCTGACCACCAGCAATCCTTTTTATTTCGAGGGTAAGTGGGCCGAGCGCAAGGAAGATCGCTACATCGTTCACGACGGCTACGTAACCGATTGCAGAGTCCCCAAGCCGTGGTGGCGGCTTACCGGCCCCAAGTTCGACATCATGCCTGGAAACCGGGCCATCGCTTACCACGCCGTCTTTCATGTCCAACGGCTGCCCCTATTCTTCCTGCCCATTTATTACAAATCGCTTAAAAAACTGCCGCGTGAGAGCGGATTCCTGGAGCCCAGCTTTGGCCGCAGCACGCTGTTCGGTGAATTTTTTGGCCTCGGATACTATTGGGCCATCAGCCGTAACGCCGACTTTCTTTATCGCGGCGTATATTACAGCCTGCGCGGGCTGGCCAGCACGGTAGACTTCCGCTACAAGATAAAACCGGGCACGGACCTCGGATTCTATCTCTACGGAGTGAACGACAAGGAGAAGCAGGGAGGGTATCAGTTTACCGTCGACGGCCGCTCCAACCTCGGCAACGGCTGGGAAGCGCGTGGGCAGATCAACTATCTCAGCTCCTTCCTGTTCCGCCAGTCCTTCAGCCAATCGTTCCACGATGCGATTTTTTCCGAATCGCACTCGGTCGGCTTCATAACCAAACATTGGGACACGTTTGGCTTTTACGTAGTGGCTGATCGCGACGAAGAATTTCAAAGCGTAACGCCCGGCGACGATATTGTGATCCGGAAGCTGCCCGAAGTCGACTTCTTGAGCCGTGACCGGCAAATTGTGGGCGGTGTCTTGCCGCTCTGGTTTTCGTTCGACAGCAGCGCGGGCATCCTGGACCGCACCGAGCCGGATTTTCAGACCCGGCGGTTCGTGCCGCGCGTGGACGTGAATCCGCGTGTCACCACGGCATTTCACTTTGGCGGTTTCAGCCTGACGCCCAGCTTCGCGATTCGGGAGACAGCCTACGGGTCCAGCATTGTAAACGGCCAGGGCACCGGCCAGGGCTCAGGCCCCGTGAGCGGCCAGCTGTCCGGCGACAATGTGGTGCGGAACGCGCGTGAGATTCGTCTCGAGCTGATGTTCCCGTCACTGGCGCGCATCTACAAGTCGCCGAAATGGCTGGGTGGGGAAAAGGTGAAGCATGTGATCGAGGCGCGGGCCGAATACGTGCTGGTCGGCGGTATCGATAATTTCAACCGCATTATCAGATTCGATGAAACCGATCTGCTGTCGGACACCAACCAGGTCACGTTCTCGATCACCAATCGGCTATTTGTCAAGAACAAGGACGGCAACGTCAATGAGGTGCTGAGCTGGGATCTCTCGCAGGCCCGCTATTTCGATCCGACCTTTGGCGGCGCAGTGATTGCAGGTCAGCGCAATGTTGTGGCGAGCTCGGAAGAACTGGACGGGTTCGCATTCTTGAATGGACCGCGCAACTATTCTCCGGTGGTCTCAGCGCTGCGTTTTCAGGAGAAGCTGGGCCTGGAATGGCGAGTGGACTATGATCCGCTTCTAGGGCACATCAGCAATACCGTTTTTTCTGCGGACTATCGCTTTTCGAAGTACCTTATTTCAGTCGGTCACAGCGAGGTGCGGACCGATCCGGCAGTGGCGCCCAACTCCGACCAGATCCGTGGCCTGCTGGCGGTCGGCAATCAGAACCGCAAGGGGTGGAACGCCGCGGTGAGCGTTTATTATGACTATATGCGCGGCGTCCTGGAGTTTGCGACGACCGAAATAACCTACAATACCGACTGCTGTGGGATCAGCGTCGAATACCGGCGCTTCAATTTCGGAACTCGGGACGATTCGCAGTACCGCATTGCTTTATCAATATCGAACGTCGGCACCTTCGGGACACTGCGAAAACAGGAAAGAATCTTTTGAACGTGGCGCAGGCCACGTGGCGCAGGTCTCCGGCCTGCGAATCACTTTTTCAGCGTGGCGCAGGCCACGTGGCGCAGGTCTCCGACCTGCGAATCAATTTTGCAGCGTGGCGCAGGTCACGTGGCGCAGGTCTCCGACCTGCGAAAGACTTTTATCTATCGGGCGTCGGTTCCGATAGCCTCGTCCAGCAAGACGCTGAACTCCCGCGCTTTATGCTCCACTTTGTGCTTCAACGAAGCGAGTTCACCTTCGAGCGTATCCAACTGGTCGGCCAGATGCAGGCACGCTAACACCGC